>NZ_CYTY01000007.1:34559-121757 GCF_001298995.1 Achromobacter sp. 2789STDY5608615 | reverse complement strand
CGCCCGCCACAAGTACCTGGCGACCCCGTCGGAATACGCCCGCGGCGAAAGCAACTACCTGTCGGGCCTGCCGGCCTGGACCAAGACCGTGCCGATGGTGGTGCTGGTCAACGTCGGTTCGGCCTCGGCTTCCGAGATCGTGGCCGGCGCGCTGCAGGACCACAAGCGCGCCAAGGTGCTGGGCAACCGCACTTTCGGCAAGGGCTCGGTGCAGGTGATCCTGCCGCTGTCGGAAACCACCGCGGTCAAGCTCACCACGTCGCGCTACTTCACGCCCAGCGGCCGTTCGATCCAGGCCACCGGCATCGAGCCCGACTACGTCGTGGCCGACACCGCCGACGGCGACCTGTTCCGCCTGCCGCGCGAAGCCGACCTGCAGCGTCACCTGTCGAACCCGGGCACGGCCAACGAAGTGAAGTCCAACTCGGACCAGGACAACGTCGACGTGCCGACCAAGGTGTTCGAATTCGGCGGCAAGGATGACTTCCAGCTGCAGCAGGCGATCAACCTGCTGGCCGGCAAGCCGGTGCAGAAGGGCTCGGCCCGCGCCCAGGCCAAGGCCGACGCCAAGCCCGGCGCCGGCAACGCCCAGCGTATGAAGATCACGCCGACCGGAGTCGAGCCCAGCAAGGACAAATGAACGACGAGCAACTACTGCGCTACGCCCGCCACATCCTGCTCGACGAGCTGGGTATCGAAGGGCAGGAAAGACTGCTGGCGGCGCGTGTGCTTATCGTAGGGGCGGGTGGACTGGGTTCGCCCGCCGCGCTCTACCTGGCCACCGCTGGCGTCGGCGACATCACGCTGGCCGATGACGACGTCGTCGAGCTCAGCAACCTGCAGCGCCAGATCCTCCACACCACCGCGAGCGTCGGCCGGCCCAAGGCCGAGTCCGGCCGCGACATGCTGGCCGCCTTCAATCCCCAGACCCGCGTGCATGCCCGCGTCGAGCGGCTGCAGGGCCAGGCCCTGTCCGACGCCGTGGCGCAGGCCGACCTGGTGCTGGACTGCACCGACAACTTCACCACCCGCCACGCCATCAACCGCGCCTGTGTGCAGCATCGCAAGCCGCTGGTGTCGGGCGCGGCCATCCGCTTCGACGGGCAGGTCAGCGTCTACGATCTGCGCGACCCCGAGGCGCCTTGTTACCACTGCCTGTTTCCCGAGGCCGATGACGTCGAAGAGGCCAATTGCGCCACCATGGGCGTGTTCGCCCCGGTGGTCGGCATCATCGGCAGCATGCAGGCGGCCGAAGCGCTCAAGCTGCTTTCCGGCGTGGGCGAGAGCCTGTCGGGGCGCCTGCTGTGGCTCGACGTGCGCACCATGCAGTGGCGCAGCGTCAACGTGCAGCGCGATCCCGAGTGCGCGGTTTGCGGGACCCGCGGGCATTGATCCGTCCGCCCCGTGGATATCCGTCCCCGTAAAATCTGCATGTCACGATCCGTGCGAACAATATTAAAGGTTTGAAATACCTGCTATAACGCCAGCCAGCCTTCCTCCCATGGCAGGCAGCTTTGGACGTATCGGAGTGGAAACAGGATTGAGCTTCAGCCTGCCGAAATGGCGGCTGACCCGATGGTTGACGGATTCCGGGCAGGACACGCCTGCGGACATCCGCGCCGCGCTCATTGCCAGTCTGTTCGGCACCCTGCCCATCTTCGCGGGCGGCGTCATCAATACCTTGATGATCTCGGGCGTGGTCGCCTGGCGCCGGCCCGAGCCGCTCTATATCTCCTGGCTGGCCCTGGAGATCGTGCTGGCGGTGGTGCGGGTCACCATCCTGCGCTCGGCCTTGCGCAACGCCGCCCGGGGCGGCAACACCCATACCGACATCTACATCGTGCTGGCGCTGCTGTGGGCGTTCAGCGTGGGTTACGGCGTCTTCGTCACCTTCCTCAACCATGACTGGCTGGCCGCCACGCTGGCGGGCGTGTCCTGCGGCGCCATGGCCGGCGGCATCTGCTTTCGCAACTACGGCGCGCCGCGGCTGGTGGCCGCGATGATCTTCCTGAGCCTGGGGCCGATGTGCCTGGGCGCGCTGTTCGCCGGCGAATACGTCACCGCCATCGTCTTCATCCAGATCCCGTTCTACCTGGTCAGCATGAGCATCGCCTCGCAGCGGCTGCGTCGCATCCTGGTGTCCACCATGCTGGCCGAGCGCGAGAACGAACGCCGCGCCAGCCAGGACGCGCTGACCGGCCTGGCCAACCGCGCCGGGCTGGAAGCCGCGCTTGAGCGCATCTGCGCCAGCGCGCGCGGGCAGGACAGCGCCGCCGCGCTGTTCTACATGGACATGGATGATTTCAAGATCATCAACGACACCCACGGCCATGCCGCCGGCGACCATGTGCTGAAAACCATCGCCCAGCGCATGCGCGCCATGCTGCGGGTGGACGACGTCGCGGCCCGCATCGGCGGCGATGAATTCATCGTGCTGGCCACCGGCATCGACGCCATCGCCGCGCTGCGCCTGGGCAACCACCTGCTGCGCGACGCCATCCAGCCGATCACGCTGGCCGACGGTACGCGGGTCAGCGTGGGATTGTCGATCGGCATCTCGATCATTTCCAGCGCCGACCGCAAGGCGCAATCGGTGCTGGATTCGGCCGACGCGGCCCTGTACCGCGCCAAGGCGCAGGGCGGCCGCCGCTGCGCGGTCGCCGGCGCGCCCGATCTGGACGAAGTCCGCGAGACCGGCGACGCCGCCGCGACGGCCTGAGGGCTGGCGCCTCAAGCCGCAAGCCCAAGGCACGACACATTCCCCGGTTTCTTCAAAGTTATCAGATAACCTGAAAAGTCTGCGCTATACTCGGCCGCTATGCTGACCAAGAGCCTCACCCTGACCGAACAGGTCGCCCGCCAGATCGCGGGCGACATCGCCCATGGCGTCTATCCCGTGGGCGCCAAGCTGCCGGCCGGCCGCGTGCTGGCGGAACAGTACGGCGTCAGCGCCGCGGTCATCCGCGAGGTCACCGAGCGCCTGCGCGCGCAGGGCCTGGTGCAGAGCCGCCAGGGATCGGGCAGCGTGGTGCTGGCGCGCACCGGCGCGCAGGGCTTCCAGGTGCCCGCCGACATCGCCGTCAGCCGCGAGCAGCTGGCCAGCGTCTACGAACTGCGCATGGAACTGGAAGGCGGCGCCGCCGCGCTGGCGGCCGAGCGTCGCAACGCCGCCGACCTGGAGGCCATGGCTAGCGCCCTGGCCGACCTGGAACATCACCAGCACCATCCCGAACACGGGGTCGAGCACGACATCGCCTTCCACCTGGCGATCGCGGCCGCGACCCACAATCCGTTCTACCAGGACCTGCTGCAGTACCTGAACCTGCAATTGCGCCTGGCTGTCAGCACCGCGCGCGCCAACAGCCGCCAGCTGGCCGGCATGACGGACGCCGTGCACCACGAACACGTCGCCGTGTTCGAGGCCATCCGCGACAGCGATGCGCCGCGCGCGCGGCTCATGGCCGAACGCCACCTGCGCCAGGCGGCCAGCCGCCTGCGCCTCGATTCCCTCTTTCCCGCCTCCAGGCAGACATCATGAGCCCAACCGACATCGCCCAGCGCCTGGTCCAGGCCCTCGGCCCCGACACCGTCTTCACCGCCAGCGAGGACATCGCGCCCTGGCTGTCCGACTGGCGCGGCCTGTACAACGGCCACGCGCAGGCGGTGGTCCGTCCTCGCACCACCGCCGAGGTCGCCACCTGCCTGGCGCTCTGCAACGAGGCCGGCGTGCCGGTGGTGCCGCGCGGCGGCAACACCGGCCTGTGCGGCGGCGCCACGCCCGATGCCGCGCCCGTCAACGTCGTGCTGAGCCTGGACCGCATGAACGCGGTGCGCGCCATCGACACCGTCGCCAACACCATGGTCGCCGAAGCCGGCTGCATCCTCGGCAATCTGCGCCGCGCCGCGCAGGACGCCGGCCGCCTGCTGCCGTTGAGCCTGGCCGCCGAAGACTCCAGCCAGATCGGCGGCAACGTCGCCACCAACGCCGGCGGCGTCAACGTGGTGCGCTACGGCATGGCGCGCGAGCTGGTGCTGGGCCTGGAAGCGGTGCTGCCCAACGGCGAGATCTTCAACGGCCTGCGCACCCTGCGCAAGGACAACACCGGCTACGACCTCAAGCAGCTGCTGATCGGCTCCGAAGGCACGCTCGGCGTCATCACGGCCGTGGCGCTGCGCCTGTACCCGCGCACCGACGTGCGCTCGGTGGTGCTGGCCGCGGTCGAATCGCCGGCGCAGGCGCTGCAGCTGTTCGAGATCCTGTTCGAGCAATGCGGCGCGCGCCTGCAGGCCTTCGAGTATTTCTCCGGCGACTGCCTCGACCTGGTCCTGACGCACGCCGCCGGCGTGCAGGAGCCGTTCGATCAGCGCTACCCCGCCTATGTGCTGGTCGAGCTGGCCGACACCACCGACGAAGCGGCCCTGACCGCGCTGCTGGAAAACGTGATCGGCACCGCGCTCGAACGCGGCCTGTGCCTGGACGCGGCCGTGTCCGCGTCGCTGGCGCAGCTGCAGGCGCTATGGAAGCTGCGCGAGGAAATCTCCGAAGCGCAACGCGCCGACGGCCCGCACCTGAAGCACGATGTGTCGCTGCCGATCGAGAGCATTCCCGATTTCATGGTGTCGGCCGAAGCCCGCGTGCGCGCGCTGTACCCGGACATCCGCCCCTTCATCTTCGGCCATTTCGGCGACGGCAACCTGCACTACAACCTGTCGCGCCCGGCGGGCGCGGACCGCGGCTGGGTGGCCGAACACGGCGCCGCCATCACCGACGCGGTCCTGGACGAGGTCAACCGCTACGGCGGCAGCATCAGCGCGGAGCACGGGATCGGGCAGCTCAAGCGGGAGCATTTCCTGCATAGCAAGGATGCGGTGGAGTTGCGGTTGATGCGGGAGATCAAGCGGGTTTTGGATCCTAAGGGGATTATGAATCCTGGAAAGTTGCTGTAAGAGGGGCTTGTTGGCGGGGGGGGAAGGCGCTTCGTAGGTCGCCCCTCGTCCGGGCGGACCCGATGGCGGGCGCCCACGATTGCGGTCCGGAGCGTTCGCTCCGGACTTCCCCGTTGTCATCCTCGTCCGCCTTCGGCTCCCTTCGGATTCCCTCGGGCGCATCGAGGTTGCCCGCCATCGGGTCCGCCCGACCGAGGGGCTACGTGCGTCTTGGCTCGGTGCGCTGCTAGACCTGTGTGCAGGGCATGAAACCTGCAGGGCTGCCCATTGCGGCCGCGCGGGCGGCCGCAATGGGCGTTTGTGTCGCTGCAAGTGATTTGGGTGCGCTGCGCGATGGTGCAGAGTGGTTTTCTGGTGCGCCCATCTCCTTTGGGGGGGGGCGGTGGTGGGCGGTGCGGTGGGTACTGGTTTGCGCGTGGCGAGCGCTTGCGCCGCCCCCAAACAGTCGTGGGGCTTACGGTGTTTCTGTGGCGCGCGGCTTTTGGACTTCGGTTTTTCGACGGTCTTCCTGTTCTCTCTTTTCTCTCGCCATCGAGTTCGCTCTCTGCAAGCCAGGGATCCCGCGCGCTTAGCTATTCGCTTCTCCAAGCCTGATGCACGCAGATCATTGCCATCCATTCGTAGCGCCTTCGAGAAACGCGCAGCGCCACCCGGCACTCGTCGACCTCGCGTAAGCCAAAAAAAGGCCGCCCGCGCGGCCGGCTTTTGGCGGGCATGCCCAGCCCTTTTGAAAATACCCCGGCCCCCGCAAAAATGCCAAGTACGCAGATATCCCCGGCGACCGCCAGGATTGAGAACCTGTGAGCCCACACCGACACCGCTCCGGGCGTCTCAAGAATCCAACCCTCGCAACCCAAGATCAGACCAACTCCGCAAAAAAACACCACGGATAACAAAAAAGGCCTGGAGCAACGCATCCAGGCCTTTCATATCGCCCCAAGTCCACCAAACCGCCGCCATCAGCGACCAGCCCGGCAAAGGCGAAATCCGTTCAGAAGATCACTGCCGGTGATAAACCTCGGCGCCCTTCTTCACGAACTCGATCGACTTCTCCTGCATGCCTTTTTGCAGGGCGTCTTTTTCGCTCACGCCCTGCGACGCCGCGTAGTCGCGCACATCCTGCGTGATCTTCATGCTGCAGAAATGCGGTCCGCACATCGAGCAGAAGTGCGCCACCTTCATCGAATCCTTCGGCAGCGTCTCGTCGTGGAACTCCTTGGCCGTGTCCGGATCCAGGCCCAGGTTGAACTGGTCGTCCCAGCGGAACTCGAAGCGCGCCTTCGACAGCGCGTTGTCGCGGATCGCCGCGCCCGGATGGCCCTTGGCCAGGTCCGCCGCGTGCGCCGCGATCTTGTACGTGATGATGCCGTCCTTCACGTCCTTCTTGTTCGGCAGCCCCAGGTGCTCCTTGGGCGTCACGTAACAGAGCATCGCCGTGCCGTACCAGCCGATCAGCGCCGCGCCGATGCCCGAGGTGATGTGGTCGTAGCCCGGCGCGATGTCGGTCGTCAGGGGGCCCAGCGTGTAGAACGGCGCCTCGTGGCAGTGTTCCAGCTGCAGCTCCATGTTTTCCTTGATCATCTGCATCGGCACGTGGCCCGGGCCTTCGATCATCACCTGCACATCGTGCTTCCAGGCCACCTGCGTCAGCTCGCCCAGCGTCTTGAGCTCGGCGAACTGGGCTTCGTCGTTGGCGTCATAGCCCGAGCCCGGGCGCAGGCCGTCGCCCAGCGAGAAGCTGACGTCGTAGGCCTTCATGATTTCGCAGATTTCCTCGAAGCGCTCGTACAGGAAGCTCTCCTTGTGGTGCGCCAGACACCACTTGGCCATGATCGAGCCGCCGCGCGAGACGATGCCCGTCATGCGGTCCGCCGTCATCGGAATGAACGGCAGGCGCACGCCGGCGTGGATCGTGAAGTAGTCCACGCCTTGTTCGGCCTGCTCGATCAGCGTGTCGCGGAAGATCTCCCAGGTCAGTTCCTCGGCCTTGCCGTCGACCTTCTCCAACGCCTGGTAGATCGGCACCGTGCCGATCGGCACCGGCGAATTGCGGATGATCCATTCACGCGTTTCGTGGATGTGCTTGCCCGTCGACAGATCCATGACCGTGTCGCCGCCCCAGCGGATCGCCCAGGTCATCTTCTCGACTTCCTCGCCGATGCCCGAACTGACGGCCGAGTTGCCGATGTTGGCGTTGATCTTGACCAGGAAATTGCGGCCGATCGCCATCGGCTCGACTTCCGGGTGGTTGATGTTGGCGGGGATGATGGCGCGGCCGCGCGCGATCTCGTCGCGCACGAATTCCGGCGTGATGGCGGCCGGGATGGCGGCGCCGAACGACTGGCCCGGGTGTTGGCGCAGCAGGCGCTTGACCATTTTCTCGCCGTCCGGACCGCTGTCGCGCAGCGTCTGCAGGTAGTGTTCGCGGCGCAGGCTTTCGCGGATCGCCACGTATTCCATTTCGGGCGTGATGATGCCGCGGCGCGCGTAGTGCATCTGCGAGACGTTGGCGCCGGCCACGGCGCGGCGCGGCGGGCGCTGCAGGTCGAAGCGCATGGCCGTCAGCTTGGGATCGGTCAGGCGTTCCTTGCCGTAGTCGCTGGTCGGGCCGGACAGCACTTCCGTGTCGCCGCGCTCGTCGATCCAGGCGCGGCGCACTTCCGGCAGGCCGCGGCGGATGTCGATCTTGGCATCGGGGTCGGTGTAGGGGCCGCTGCAGTCGTAGACGGTCAGCGGCGGGTTCTTTTCGCCACCGAACATGGTGGGCGTGTCGTCCTGCTCGATCTCGCGGAACGGGACGCGGATGTCGGGACGGGAACCGACTTCGTAGACCCGGCGGGATTTGGGCAACGGGGCGACCGCGGCCGCGTCGACTTCGGCGGTGGCGGCCAGGAATTTGGGATTGGCGTTCATGGAAAGCTCCAAGCGAATGGTTTGGAGCCGATCGGGAATGGACTCCCGCCATGCAGGCATGGCGGGAATACGGCTCCCAGCATCGGCATTATCCGTACTGGTACGAAGGGACTCTCTCAACACGTCGGGCCGGTTCGGCGCGACGAGTACCCCTGCGCGAAAGCGAAGTATAGAGCCTGCCCGGTCCCCGCGCGAATGACGGTCGATGCTGCGCTGCGGCAGCGCGATCCTCGATGGATTGCCGATGCTGGTAGTACCGCTTTACATTTGGAATCAGTCTGCGGAGACAGTGCCATATAGGTTCTGTACACTTTTTCGGTCAGCCGGGGGTCAGCCCTCCGGCCTCAGTCCACTCAAGAAGGAAACGAGCATGCAACTTACCCTACGCAAACTGGCACCCGCCCTGGTGGTCATGACCCTTGCGCTTGCGGGTTGCAAGACCGCCCCGACCAAATCCGGCGCCGCCGCCACGCCCGATGCGGCCGGCCAGCAGCAATCCTCCGGGCAGCAGCAGCCCGCCACCGCCTCGGTGGTCGAGTTCTACGTGGCCCAGACCCAGGCCGCCCCTGGCCTGGTCGAAGTCAGCCTGCCCGACGGCAAGCTCTACATGCAGCAGCAGCCCGTGCTGACGCGCGCCGACCTGACCGAAGCCGCCGCCCTGGTGGATCGCCAAGGCGCCAATTTCGTTGGTCTGCGTTTCTCGGAAGCCGGCACGCGCAAGCTGACCGAGATCAGCACCCAGAACGTCGGCAACATGCTGGCGCTGGTGATCGATCGTGAACTGATCGCCGCCCCGCGCATTGGCGAACCGCTGAACCGTGGCGTGCTGGCCTTCGGCGTGCCGTCTGCGCAAGCGGCCTCCGACATCGCCGCCAAGATCCGTGGCGAAAGCGCGCCCGCTCCTGGCGCCGCGCCGGCCCCGGCGCCCGCCAAGCCCTGATCTTTCCAGGCATGAAAAAACCCGGCGATGCCGGGTTTTTTTTGTCCTGCTTCCGCCCTTGTCTCAGCCCTTGCGGCCGCGCGGCTTGACGCCGCGACGCGCCGTCATGGCTTCAATGAAGGCCAGTGTCACCGCCTCCAGCGCCACCCGGTCCTCGGCCGTGAGCGTGTCGAGCATGGCGGGCGAGATCGTGGCGTAGGGCCATGGCGCCAACGGCCGCCCGCGTCGCGCAATGGCGCGGGGCAGGGGCTCCGAGACGCCGGTGGCCGGCAGCGTATCGCTCAGGTCGTAGCTTTCCATGGGCAGTTCCATGGGACCCTTGCCGGTCTCCAGCCATTCGAGTTCCACCTTCAACACCTGCGCCAGCTTGCGCAGGGAACGGCTCGAATGCCGCAGCCCGCTCTCATAGCTGCCGATCGCGCTCTGCGACAGGCGGGTCAGGCGCGCCAAGGTTTTCTGCGTGTGGCCACGCAAAAGACGGGCGTGCTTCAGTCGGTCTGAAAAAGTCTTCACGCGTCGATTGAAGCTTGCGCCGTAGGCACTTTGGTGGATATAAATATTACTTAAGTGATAAGTTCGAAGAGGCGCTCACATGCAGGAAAGAGGTTACGTCCTCGTCGTGCAACTTGGTGGAATGGCATGCAACAAGTTCGTGCATACCTTACGTCAATTTCAATGGGAGGTCGGTCTGTGCCGCTCGCCGGAGGGCCTGTTGGCGCGGCTGCGCAATGAACCCGCCGATGCCATCGTGTTGCGCGGCGCCACCGACGACCTGCCGCAACTGATTGCGGCGTTGCGTCGCGCCGCGCCGGGTTGCGCCGTGGTCTGGCAATCCCCCGAAGATTCCGCGCCGGCCCGCATCGCCGCGCTCGACGCGGGCGCTCATGTGTGCGTGCCGCTGCAGGCGAACATCCCCGAATGGGATGCCGTCCTGCGCAACCTGATTCGCTACCAGCATCCCGCGGCCGACGCCATGCCGCGCTGGCGCGTCGATGGCCGTGGCCGCATGCTGGCCGGGCCCGCCGGTGAACGGCTGCCCCTGACCAACACCGAACGCGCCTTTTTCGTCAGCTTGTTGAATGCGCCGCACCAGTGCCTGCCGCGCGAGGGCTTCTTCCCCGATGCCACGCGTGATTCGCTGGACGGCGCGCGGCGTGTCGATGTGCTGGTGTCGCGCCTGCGTTCCAAGGCGCGTCGGCTTAACATCGACCTGCCGGTGCTGGCCGTGCGCGGGTGGGGCTACATGCTGCTGCCGCAGGGCGTGCCGGCCGAACAGCAGTAACCTGGCCCGCCGCCGGCGCGGTCCGGCTGGCGCGGTGCGGACGGCCATTGCGATCACGTGCTCCCGGTCGCAAGCAGGCGCTGTCCCGACCACAAAAAAAGGCGCCCCTGAGGGCGCCTTCTTCATCGTCAACCGGCGGTGCCTGTCAGAGCACGACCAGGTTGTCGCGATGCATCAGTTCGGGGTCGGTCATGCTGCCGAGGATGCGCGCGATCTGCGATGACGGCTGGCGCAGGATGCGGCGCGTATCCACCGACGAATAATTGATCAGGCCGCGCGCGCATTCGCGGCCCTGGCCGTCGACGCAGGCGACCACGTCGCCGCGGCCGAATTCGCCTTCCACGTCCACCACGCCGATCGGCAGCAGGCTCTTGCCTTCACGCAGCAGCGCCTGCACGGCGCCGTCGTCCAGCACCACGCGGCCGCGCAGGCGCAGGTGGTCGGCCAGCCATTGCTTGCGCGCCGACCAGACGGGCAGCACGGCGCGCAACTCGCTGCCGATGCATTCGCCTTGCGCCAGGCGCGTCAGCACGTTGCGTTCGCGGCCCGAGGCGATCACGGTGTGCGCGCCGCTGTGCGCGGCGCGCTTGGCCGCCAGCACCTTGGTCAGCATGCCGCCGGTGCCGATGCCGCTGCCGGCGCCGCCTGCCATGGCTTCCAGCGCCGGATCGCCGGCCTGGGCGTGGGCCATGAACTTGGCGTCGGGATTCTTGCGGGGGTCGGAGTCGTACAGGCCGCGCTGGTCGGTCAGGATGATCAGCGTGTCGGCTTCGATCAGGTTGGTGACCAGCGCGCCCAGCGTGTCGTTGTCGCCCAGCCGGATCTCGTCGGTGACCACGGTGTCGTTTTCATTGACGATCGGCACCACGCCCAGGCGCAGCAGCGCGAACAGCGTGCTGCGCGCGTTCAGATAGCGGTGGCGGTCGGCCAGGTCTTCGTGGGTCAGCAGGATCTGCGCGGTGCGCAGGCCGTATTCGGCGAAGGCCGCTTCGTAGGCCTGGCACAGGCCCATCTGGCCCACCACCGCCGCGGCCTGCAGTTCGTGCATCACCGACGGGCGCTTGCGCCAGCCCAGGCGGGCCATGCCTTCGGCGATGGCGCCGCTGGACACCAGCACCACCTGCTTGCCCTGCTTGTGCAGCGCGGCGATCTGGGCGGCCCAGTGCGCCACGGCGGCGCGATCCAGGCCTCGGCCTTCATTGGTGACCAGCGACGAGCCGACCTTGGCGACAAGGCGCTGGGCGTGGGTGACGACGGAAACGGCGGGTGATTCGGCAGACATGATGGCGGCGGGCTGCGGCGCGAAAAAGGCGTAATCGAATGAGATTGCGATTATGGCTTATTCGTCGCCACGCGGCGCGGCCGGCTTCTTGTCGGCGTCGGTGCGGGTGTCGTCGAAGCGCGGGTCTTCGGCGACGTAGGTGCCGTCGGCCTGGTCCTGCGCCAGCTGTTCCTTTTCGCGTTCCGCGTCGAGGTAGTCCTGCAGCGCGTAGATCAGGTCCTGGGTGCCTTCGCCGGACAGGCCGGAAATGCCGAACACCGGGCCCTTCCAGTCGTACAGCTCGATGAAGCGGCGCTTGGTGTCCTCGGGATCGGTCACCATGTCCAGCTTGTTCAGCACCAGCCAGCGCGGCTTGGCGGCCAGCTCGGGATCGTAGCGGCGCAGTTCCTCGACGATGGCGCGGGCATCGACCACGGCCTGCTCCACGGGATCCGCGTCGGGATCGGGGGTGGACACGTCGACCAGGTGCAGCAGCACGCGGGTGCGCGCGAGGTGGCGCAGGAACAGGTGGCCCAGGCCGGCGCCTTCGGAGGCGCCTTCGATCAGGCCGGGGATGTCGGCCACGACGAAGCTGCGCGACGGCGAGGTGCGCACCACGCCCAGGTTCGGGTGCAGCGTCGTGAACGGGTAGTCGGCGATCTTCGGCTTGGCGTTGGAGATGCGGGTGATCAGCGTGGACTTGCCGGCGTTGGGCAGGCCCAGCAGGCCGACGTCGGCCAGCACCTTCAGTTCCATGCGCAGGTAGCGGTGTTCGCCTTCCTTGCCGGGCGTCCACTGGCGCGGGGCGCGGTTGACGCTGGACTTGAAGTGCATGTTGCCCATGCCGCCCTGGCCGCCCGCGGCCAGCACGACTTTCTGCTCGTGGCGGTTCAGGTCGAACAGGACTTCGCCGGTGTCGGCGTCATGGATGATGGTGCCGACGGGCACGCGCAGCGTGATGTCCGGGGCGGCGGCGCCGTACTGGTCCGAACCGCGGCCGTTTTCGCCGTTCTTGGCGCGGTGCAGGCGCGCGTAGCGGAAGTCGATCAGCGTGTTGATGTTGCGATCGGCCACCGCGAAGATGGTGCCGCCGCGTCCGCCGTCGCCTCCGTCCGGGCCGCCCTTGGGGATGAATTTTTCGCGGCGAAAGCTCGCCACGCCATTGCCGCCTTTGCCGGCGACGACTTCAATGGTGGCTTCGTCTACGAATTTCATGATGTCTGCGCGTGTATGAGATAGGGGGCTTCGCCGCAACGCGGCGAGGGTCACCGCGCATTTGCGGTGGCCGGAAGGAAAAAAAGCCCTGCCGCGTGCGACAGGGCTTTGCCGTTCTGGCCTGCGGCGGATCGCTGAGGCGACCGCGCCGCTGGCCGGATCGTGCTGCGTCGAGGATTACTCGGCGGCGACGATCGAAACGGTTTGCTTGTTCAACGCGCCCTTGAAGCCGAATTGAACCTTGCCGTCGATCAGCGCGAACAGGGTGTGGTCCTTGCCCATGCCGACGTTCACGCCAGCGTGGAAACGGGTACCGCGCTGACGCACGATGATCGAACCAGCGGGAATCAGTTCACCGCCGAAAGCCTTGACGCCCAGACGCTTCGATTCTGAGTCGCGTCCGTTTCGCGTAGAGCCGCCGCCCTTTTTCTGTGCCATGTTTAGCTCCTGCTAATGTGGTACCGAGTCGCGTCTTAAGCCGTGATGGCTTCGATGCGGATTTCGGTGTAGTTCTGACGGTGGCCCTGACGCTTCTGATAGTGCTTGCGACGGCGCATCTTGAAGATCTTGACCTTGTCGTGGCGGCCTTGCGCAAGAACCGTTGCCTTGATCACGGCGCCGGCGACGAGGGGCGTACCAACTTTCAGTTGGTCGCCTTCGCCCACGGACAGCACTTGATCCAGGGTGATTTCTTGCCCAATGTCAGCCGGTATCTGTTCTACCTTGAGTTTTTCGCCAATGGCAACACGGTACTGCTTGCCACCGGTTTTTACGACCGCGTACATGGGGTATTCCTTAAATAGGTAAATGGGCTTATTCGCTTGCCGGCCCTGCTGGGCTGGCGGTACTTGCCTGGCGGTTGGACGACCCTGGATGTTCGGGGCCGTGCTGCATGCTGGAAGGCTGCGTATCAAGCGGGCGTGGACTCTGGGCCCATCCGCTTTTCCCCGCGTTTGCTTCCCTGCGGTTCACCGGGCGCGTAGTGCGTAATTCACCGACGTAATTCGGCCATCACTGACCGAATCCGGGATATTAGCGTGGGGCTGGGGAAAAGTCAAAAAGCGCTTGCGGGGTAAGGGCTTAGGTGTCGCCTGGACGCCGCGGTGGCCGTTCCGGATGGTGAAAAAAAGGGGGCCGATCAATGCGGATGACGGCCGTCGATGGCGGGCGCGTCCCGGGGCGCGGGGCGTCCCTGGGTCCGGCTTTGGTTCCTGACAGCCCGTATAATCGCTGGTCGAATCCCCCGCCATTGAGGCGGCCCAGCGGTAAGAGCTGTTACATACGGCTCGTTTCACTCTCCGGATACGTCTTGAATCTCCCCGCGCTCATTGCTCCCATAGTTGACGATATGAAAGCCGTCGATGCGGTTATCCGCGAGCGGCTGAATTCCGAGGTGGTGCTGATCCGTACGATCGGCGACTACATCATTGGCGCCGGCGGCAAGCGCATGCGTCCGGCGATGGTGCTGATGGTGGCGCGCGCGCTGGGCTACGAAGGGACGCATCACCAGTTGCTGGCCGCCGTCGTGGAATTCATCCATACGGCGACGCTGCTGCATGACGACGTGGTCGACGAGTCCGACCTGCGCCGTGGCCGCGAGACCGCCAACGCGGTGTTCGGCAACGCCGCCAGCGTGCTGGTGGGCGACTATCTCTATTCGCGTTCGTTCGAGATGATGGTCGAGGCCGACTCGATGCGCATCATGAGCATCCTGTCCGAGGCCACCACGGTGATCGCCGAGGGCGAGGTGCTGCAGCTGCTGAACGTGCACGATCCGGACGTGTCGCAGGAGCGCTACCTGCAAGTCGTGCGCTACAAGACCGCCAAGCTGTTCGAGGCCGCGGCCCAGGTGGGCGCGGTGCTGGCCGGCGCCACGCCCGAGCAGGAAGCCGCCGCCGCCGCGTATGGCCGCCATGTGGGCACCGCCTTCCAGCTGGTCGACGACGTGCTGGACTACAGCGGCGATGCCGCCGCGCTGGGCAAGAACGTGGGCGATGACCTGCGCGAGGGCAAGCCGACGCTGCCGCTGATCCGCGTGATGGAAGTGGGCACCCCGGAACAGCAGCAATTGATCCGCGACGCCATCAAGACGGGCGATGCCGATTTCGCCGCCGTGGCCGCCGCCATCCAGGCGACGGACGCGCTGGAACACGCCCGCCAGGCCGCCGAGGTCGAGGCGAATCGGGCCCGCGAAGCACTTTCTTCGTATCCCGTTTCCCCTTTTCTAAATTCTCTGTTAGAATTCTGCGCTTTCGCGGTGAATAGAGATCGCTAGCTGAAAAGCCGTGCTGGAAACAGTCGCTAAACAGCGTGGTGGTGAAATGTTCACCAGGCGGGAAGGCCCAAGCCTTCAAGCCGAAGCGGAAAGATGATTTGGTTGCACTGAGCGCAACGAAGTCAGTAGCTGTAAGGTGTGGGTGATGTATAGGCCCATACCCAGACTCGGGGCGTAGCTCAGCCTGGTAGAGTACTGCGTTCGGGACGCAGGAGTCGGAGGTTCGAATCCTCTCGCCCCGACCACTTATCTGTGGTCGAATTCTTGGTGGTGTTCCCGACACCACCAGCAATAGCCGGATCCGCGAAAGCGGCGCCGGCTTTTTTGCGTCTGGGGCCCGTAATCGGGGGAAGCGGCGCGGGATCGTGCGCGGCAGGGGCGTGCGGTCGGCATGGCCGGCGAATACGTTGCCAGCCAATACGTCGCCGGCCTGTACACGCCGCCGGGTCAGCGGATCACCGCGTAGCCGGCCGTCTCGGCCGCCTGTGCCATGCCGTCCAGCACCGTGTACGCGGCCGGGTCGGGCCGGGTGAAACGCGCCACGTGGGCGGCGCGCAGCAGCGGCTTGTGCGCCGGATCCTCATGCATGGCCAGTAGTGCGTCCGAGAGGGCCTGTGCGGCGGCCGGATCCACGTCGGGGCCCGCCACCAGCAAGGGGTTCGGGGTCCAGGGCGTGTACGCCAGCGTGCGCAGCCCGGCCAGCGCGGCCGGATCATGCTCGCGCAGCAGATCCAGATACCAGGCGTCCGCGGCGGTCAGGTCGATCTCGCCGTCGGCCAGGGCGCGCAGCAGGCCGCGCGGGTTGCCGTAAGGCCCCTTGGAGGCCGCGAACAGGGCGCCGCCGGGCGGGGCAACCTTGGCGAGCGCCGCGCGCGGCGCGTTCCAGCCGGATTGCGAGTCCTGCACCATCCAGCCATAGCGGCTGCCGGCCGCGTCGGCCAGCGACGACCACGTGCAGTCGGCGCGAACCAGGAATTCGCTGCGATAGCGTGGCAGGCCCTCGTAGGCCGGCCAGTCGGGCACCACCGCGGCCATGGCGCCGAATGCCCTGCCGGCCTTCAGCGCCCTCACGTAGGGCCAGCCGCACATGAAGACGCCGCACAGGCCGGGCCGTTCCCAAAGCTCGCCGATCGGCGCCGGCCAGCCATGTTCGACGAATCGCACGCGCAGCCCGGCGCGATCATGCGCGGCCCGCAGCAGCGCATGCCAGGCGGCCCGCGCCGCGGGCGCGACGTCGTACATGCGCGTCGAAGTCATGAATTCCATGGCCGGCTTCCTACGCGAACTTGAGGGTCTGGCCGAGGCCCATCTTGCGGGCTTTCTCCAGCATGGCGTGGCCGAGCGCGATGTCGGTGGTGGACAGGCCGCGGTGCCAGAACAGGATGGTCTCGTCATCGCGCTCGCGGCCCGGCTTCAGGCCGGCGACGATCTGGCCCAGTTCGGCGTGCAGGTTTTTCTCGGTAATGCGGTCGCTGTCGACGTGGGCGCGCAATGCGCCGTAGGGCAGACCCTTGCGGCATTGGCCCCAGTCATCGACCACCACTTTGCTCATGATGTCGGTCAGGCTCAGTTCCACCGCGCTCATGGTGCCATAGGGCATGACCAGGGCGCCGGGCTTGATCCATTCGGTCTTGAGCAGCGGCGTGGGCTGGGGCAGGCGCGAGGCCTCCACCACGATGTCGGCGCCGCGCACGCAGGATTCCCAGTCGTTGACGACCTTCACGGGCTTGCCCAGGTCGCGCGACAGGCGTTCGCCGAAGGCCTGCTGGCTTTCGGGGCGGCGCGAATGCACGCGGATCTCGTCGAAGTCGTAGAGGCTGTCGAGCAGGCGCACATTCCAGTACGAGGTGCCGCGCGAGCCGATATGGCCCAGGACCTTGCTGTCCTTGCGGGCCAGGTACTTGGCGCCCAGCGCGGTGACCGCGCCGGTGCGCATGTCGGTAATGGCGGTCGCGTCCACCACCGCCAGCGGCTTGCCGTTGACCGGATCGAACAGGTTTAGCAAGGCCATCTCGGAAGGCAGGTCGACCTTGTAGTTGTCGACGAAGTCGCTGACGACCTTCACGCCGGCCACATGCAGCGGCGCGATATAGCCGCGCAGCACGTTGAAATGCCCCTTGTCGGAGGATTCCGGCACCAGATGCATGCGCGGCTCGATGACGGTCTGGCCGCGTCCCTGGGCGTCCAGCGCGCTTTGCACGGCGGCCAGGATTTCGGCGTCGGTCAGGCCCAGCGCGCGCACGTCAGGGCCGTTCAGATAGGTGATGTCGATGGATTGCATGTTGTCTCCCTTGTTTATTGAATTGGCTGGATGCCGGCCTGCTTGACGATGGCCGCCCATTTGTCGGTTTCCTGCTTGATCGCCTGGCCGAAGTCGGCGCGGTTGGATCCGGCCGGATCCACGCCCAGGCCGGCGAACTTCTGGCGCACGGATTCCTTCTGCAGCACGGCGGCGATATCGGCCTGCAACTGATCGAGGATGTCGGGCGGCACCTTGGCCGGCGCGACGATGCCGTACCAGGAGGTCACGTCAAAGCCCGGGTAGCCGCTCTCGGCCACGGTGGGCACGTCCTTCAGTTGCGGCAGGCGCTGCGGGCCAGCCACGGCCAGCGCGCGCAGCTTGCCGGACTGGATGTGCGGCAATACGGTGGATACGCCGGCGAACATCATGTCGACGTTGCCCGCCACCACGTCGTTGACCGCCGCGGCCATGGCGTTGTACGGGATATGGCGCGTGACGATGCCGGCCGACTGGTTGAGCAATTCACCCGCCAGATGGGCACCGCTGCCAGGTCCGGGGGAGGAGTAATTGAGCTTGTCCGGATGCTGGCGGGCGTAGGCCACCAGTTCGGTGAAGGTCTTGGCGGGCACGCGCGCGTTGACCACCAGCACGTTGGGCGAGGTGGCCAGCATGGTCACCGGCGCGAAGTCCCTGGCCGTGTCGAAGGGCAGCTTGGTGTAGAGCAACGGGTTGACCGTCAGATTGCCCGCCGGCGCCAGGGCCAGCGTGTAGCCGTCCGGATTGGCGCGCGCGACATAGTCCATGCCGATATTGCCGGACGCGCCGACTTTGTTCTCGATGATGACCGGCACGCCCCATTTGCTGTTGAGTTCCTGGCCGACGATGCGCGGCAGCGCGTCGGCGATGCCGCCGGCGCCGAACGGGACGACGATGGTGACAGGGCGGGCGGGATACTTGCCGTCGGCCGCGCCGGCGGGCGCGGACAAGGCAGTGGCGAGAAGGGTGCTACTCAGGCACAGCGCGACATACTTGTTCATGGTCATTCCCCTTGTTGCAGATCTGGCTGCGGCGCGGCGCCTACGGTGTGACGGCGCGCTCTTCATCAAGAAACCGTTCGGCGCGCGCAATGTCGTCGGCCAGTCTCCTGTCTTGTGAAAGAAACGGTACTTCCTG
This sequence comes from Achromobacter sp. 2789STDY5608615, assembly GCF_001298995.1. Classification (NCBI taxonomy): domain Bacteria; kingdom Pseudomonadati; phylum Pseudomonadota; class Betaproteobacteria; order Burkholderiales; family Alcaligenaceae; genus Achromobacter; species Achromobacter sp. 2789STDY5608615. The sequence goes on along the minus strand of NZ_CYTY01000007.1, from coordinate 103,509 downwards.
GCGGAATGCGGCCAGCACGGCGCCGGTTCCCTTGCCCACCGGGCGCTGTCCATCGGCGCGCGTGCGCAGGTCCACCGCCTGCGCGGCGTGGATCAGTTCGATGCCCAGCAACGTGCGCAGGCGCACGGCCTGTTGGCCCAGGCGCTGCGCGGCCAGCGGCCCGTTGGTGGCCACGTCCTCGATGTTGCCGGCGACCGCCAGCGCATCGGACGAGACGGGATGCGACAGCGCGCGGATCTCGGTGGCCAGCAACGAGACGGGCTTCTGGATGGTGGTGTAGGCCAGCGTGGTGTCGTTGGGCGACAGGAAGCGCGGCAGCCTGGTGAAGGCGGGATCGCCCATGCGCAGCACGCGTTGCGCCGAGGACTGCGCCACCTGTGACAGCGCGATCCCGACCGATTGCAGGGGCACCACCCAGGCCGTGGGATCGAACCCGGCGCTGGGCACCACGGCGCCGCGCTGTGGGCCCTGGGTCACGTAGTAACGGGCTTCCTGGGCAGAAACGCCGGGCGGCGGCGCCGCGTCCAGGATCACGGTCGGGTTGTCGTCGGAACTGTTGATCTGCACCCGCAACTGGACATCCAGCTGCCGCAGGGCTTCGCGCGCCGCGCCGTGCACCTGGCTCACGGTGCGAAAGCTCAGCGGGTCCTGCAGCGAGCGCTGCTCGTCCGCCTGCCACAGCGCGCTGCCGTCGAGCAGGGACAGGATGCGTTGGGCCACCTGTTGCTGGGCCGGATAGGGCCGCTGCGCCTGGGTGATGGCCAGCAGGGGCGCGATATTGCCGTTCAAGCCCTCGAGTGACAGTGCCGCGACTTCATCCGCGCGGTCGAGCATGCGCCCGGCTTCGTCCGCGGCCAGGATGGCCAGCGCGGCGCCGTAGGCATTGGAGCTGAGCAGGGACAGCGAGTCCTTGGCGTAGGGCTTGACCGGCGCCAGGCCGACGCGGCGCATCGCGTCGGCCGCGGGCATGGCTTTGCCGTCCAGCTCGATCATGCCTTCGCCCATCATGGCCAGGCCGATCTGCGGCAGGATGGTGATGTCGGCCTGGCCGACCGACCCCTGCCCGAGCACGACGGGCGTCAGGCCCTTGTTGAGGAAGTCGACGTATTGGCGCACCAGGGGCGGACTCATGCCGGTGTCGCCGAACAGCGCGGTATTCAGCCGGATCAACATGGCGGCGCGCACGGTTTCGGTCTTCGCCGGCTCGCCGTAGGCGACGGTGTGCGACAGCAGCATGCGGTGATTGAAGGCGGCTGACGCTGCCCGGGCCTCGTCGGACAGCGTGTCGCCCGAGAAAATCGTCTGGTCCTTGTTCTGGCCGACGCCGCGGTTCAGCCCGTAGACGGGCTGCCCCAGGCGGCCATATGCCAGCAGCAGGTCGTGCGAGCGGGTCACGCGCTGCCAGGAGGCGTCGGTGGGCGCCACCGCCTGGCCGCGCCGGGCCACCGCGATCACGTCCGACGGGGTGAGCGACCCGCCGTCCAGCGCCAGGGAGCTTTGCTTGTCCGCGACGCGCGCTTGCGCCTCGGGCGGCGCAGCGGCCGCGGTGGGCGTCGCGGGCAAGGTTGCCGCCAGGGCCAGCAGCAGCGGTCCCGCGAGCCTGCGCGAGACCGCGCTCAGCTTTCGTCGGAAGCCCCTGATGGAGCGCGGCCCGGCAAGGGCGCGGGAAAACGATGGCGTAGCGCACTGCGTTGCATTCATGGACACGTTCCAGAAAGTGCAATGTCGGAGGGAGTCTTTTGTACTTGCCTATACAAGTACAGTCAACCGTGTTTTCCCGACATGGCACCCGCTGGCGCGTGTCCCGGTGGCGCGAAGGTCAGTCCTTCATGGCGCTGCCGTCATAGAGATCCGTGCGGCGATGCTCCCAGGCCGGCAGGCCGGCGCGCAGGGTAGCCACCCGTTCCGGGTCGAGGTCGGCCGTGATGTGGCCGGTGCGGTCCGGCATGCAGGCCAGCACGGTGCCCCAGGGGTCGATGATCATGCTGCGCCCCAGGCAGGGCAGGCCCGGGCCGTCGCCGCCGATCTGCGCGGCGGCGATCACGTAGCACTGGTTTTCGATGGCGCGGGCTCGCAGCAGGGTTTCCCAATGGTCGCGCCCGGTGTGCAGGTTGAACGCCGCGGGCACCACCAGCACGTTGGCGCCGCGTCCGCGCAGCGCGCGGTAGAGCTCGGCGAAGCGCAGGTCGTAGCAGATGCTCAGGCCCAGCGTCAGGCCGGCGGCCTCGACCGTCTGCAGATGGGCGCCCGGCGCGAAGTCGGCGGATTCGCGGTAGGGCGTGCCGTCGACCACCGCGTCATACAGGTGGACCTTGCGGTAGGCGGCGGCGATGCTGCCGTCCGGGGCGAAGGTGACGCCGGTGTTGCCGAGCCGCTCCTGGCCCGCCAGCCGTTCATGCATCGAACCCAGGTGGATCCAGCAGGCGTGGCGTTGCGCCAGCGCGGCCAGGCGCGCGGTGACCTCGCCGGGAATCGGGCTGGCGGCAGCCCGCAGCGTGGATGGGGCGCCGCGCACGTCGCTGTATTCGGGCGTGACGATCAACCTGGCGCCGTCGTTGGCCGCGGCCGTGATCGCGTGTTCCAGCGCCGCCAGGTTGGCGTCGCGGTCGCCGCGGCTGTCGAGCTGGATGGCTGCGACTCGGATGGACATGGGGGTTTCCTTGTCAGTGTTCCCGCGCCTGGGCCTGCAGCCCCAGCGCGACGGCGCGCGCGATCTGGCCCAGCAGCGCGGCGCCTTCGCCGCCCTGGAGCGTGTGCGCGGTCTGCCAATCGGTGAAACCGTCGGCTAGCACCGCCAGCACCACGCTGCGGTCGGCCACGGTGAGGATGCCGGCATCGTGGCGCAGGCCCGGCAACTGGCCGGCCTTGCTGGCCAGATGGGCCGGCGCGGGCAGCGCGGCGCCGAAGTGGGCGCGTTCGCGCTGGTCGGCCAGCAGGTCGAGCGCGAAGGTCCGCAGGGGCGCGGGCAGCATGCCGTCGCGCAGCAGCCAGCAGAGCGCGGCCGTGGCGTCGTCGGCGCTGGTGAAGTTGTCGCGGCCGGCCTCGCGCGCGGCGGCGTCCATCATGCGGCGCTGCAGGCGGCTCGCCGGCAGTCCGGCGCGCTGGCTCCATTGGTTGATCTCGTCGAACCCCAGCAGCTCGATCAGCGCGTTGGTGGCGACGTTGTCGCTGAGCACGATCATCAGCCGCGCCAGTTCGGCCAGCGACAGGATGGTGACGCTGGGCAACTGGGCCAGGATGCCGGTGCCGCCGGCGCGGTCGGCGCAGGCGGGCAGCACCAGCGGCTGGCCAAGCGTGTAGCGGCCGCCGGCCACGGCTTCGAGCAGCGCCAGCAGGATGGGGATCTTGATGATGCTGGCCGACGGTTGCGCGCGGTCGGCCTGGCGCGCCAGCACGACGCCGCCATCCAGGTCGCGCAGGCTCAGCGAGACCCGCGCGGGCGTGGCCGCCAGCAGGGGCGCCAGCGCCGCGTCGACGTGCTGGCGCAAGGCATGGTGGTCCAGCGGCTGCGATCCCAATGGGAACATGGTCGATCTCCTCAGACCAGGAAGAAGAACAGGGACGAGAACAGGCAGAGGTTCACCAGGATCACCGCCCATCCGTTGTAGAGCATGTATTTGAGCTCACCCGAGCGCGCCAGGCCCATCTGGCCGAACATGTCCGAGGTGGGGAATGGGCCGAACCAGTCGATCTGCGAGCTGCCGAGGATGGCCGCGGTGGTGGCGGCGGGGCCGACGCCGGCGGCCGCCAGCAGCGGGCCGAAGATCTTCGCGGTGAAGGTCATCTGCGCGACCGCGGCGCCGGGGATGTGGCCGATCACGTTGAACCACAGCACGATGACGCACAGCATGGCGCCGCTGATGCCGGCCAGGTGCGGCTTCGCCAGCTCCAGCACGGCGTGGTAGGCGTTGAGCTGGTCCACCAGCACCAGCACCGGATTGAACAGCCAGAACAGGAAGAAGATCCAGATCAGCTTGCCGGCGCCCGCGTACATCGCCTGCAGGATCGCGCGCGGACCCATGCCGCCGGCCAGTCCGGTGGTGGTGGCCAGCGCCACCATGACGATGATGGCGAAGGCATAACCCGCCTTGGCGAGCACGCCGACGATCGCCAGGAGAACGATGGTCAGGCAGAACGCCCACGCCGCCCGCACGGCGCTGCGCGAGGGGGCCGCATCGAGGTCGAAGGCGGCCGCGCCGGCGCCCGCTTCCTCGTATTGGTGGCTGGCCTCGGTCTTTTTCTGGATGCGGCCCGACATGAACCAGCCGGCCAGCAGCGTCGCCACGGCCATCGGGATGCCCGCCACCATCAGGTACTGCGGATAGCTCAGTCCGGTCAGGCCGGTCACCGTGACCACGTTGGGCGTGAAGGGGCCCAGCACCAGTCCGGCGGAGCCCGCGGTCTGGAACAGGGCGGCCACCGTGGGCGGCGACAGGCGCACGGCGGCGGCGATCGGGATGACCACCGCGGCGATGATGGCGTTGCCGCCGGCCAGGGTGCCCAGGGCGCCGCAGATCAGGGTCGAGGTCACCATGATGCCCAGGCGCACGCGCACCTGGTTCGACAGGCCGATGCGGCGCACGATGGCGCGCACCATCTGTTCCGCGGCGCCGGTGCGCGCGGCGACTTCGCCCACGCCGGCGCCCAGCACGATGATCAGGCCGACCACCGCGATGAACGAGCCGAGCGAGTCGGCCAGCAGCTTGCCCATGGCGATGGGCGTGGTGCCGGTCATGATGGCGCCGAGCACGATGGCGGCGATGGTGGACAGCACGATGTCCACGCCCAGCAGCGCGATGATGGCGAACACCAGCACGGGCGTCAGGCCCCACAGGCTGGTCTGGCCGGGCAGGGTGAAATGGGTGTATAGCGCGATCGCCAGGCCCACCAGGAATACCGCGATGGCGGCATTGCGCCGGCGCGGGTGCAGCGAGCCGCCGGCGGGCGGGCGTGGCGCCACCGCCGTCTGTGCCAATGAAGTCATGTCTTCTCCGTCCCTATCGATTTGTGGCCAGGCCGTGACGCGCTGCGCATCCGGCGGTGTCGGCCTATTGTTGTGATCCCGTCCTGCGGTGCGGCAGGCGTGGATGCCCAGCGGTCCCATGCCCAGGTCGCCAGGCCGCATCGGGCGGCCCGGCGCTGGACGGTGAGAGTGTGGGCGCGACGGGCGACAGGTTCAAATGAGTGGTGCGGGTGTGACCATAACCAAAGGTTATGTGTGATGCGCGGCCCCGACGCGCATCACGGACTTGCCGATCTGTTCGCGCGCCTCGAGCCGGGCATGGATCCGTTGCACGTCTTCCATCTCGTAGCGGCCTTCGATGGCGATATCGAGCGACCCTTCGAGCAGCGCGCCGAATACCGCGTCGGCGCGGCGCTGCACCGTGGCGCCGTCGCGCATGTGGTCGGCCAGGCGCGGCCGCGTCAGGAACAGCGAGCCGGCCTCGCCCAGTTCGATCGGGTCCAGGTCGGTGACCGAGCCGGAGACGTTGCCGTAGTTGATGACGAGTCCGCGCGTGCGGCAGGCGCGCAAGCTGTCGCGCAGGGTGGTCTTGCCGACCGCGTCGAACACCACGTCCACGCCCGCGCCGCCGGTGGCCTCGCGGATGCGGTCGGCGAAGCGGCCATCGTCGTAGGGCAGGGCGTGATGCGCGCCGCGCGCGAGGGCGACGGCGCATTTCTGCGCGCTGCTGGCGGTGGCGAAGATGGTGGCGCCGCGCCGCGCGGCCATCTGCACCAGCAACTGGCCGATGCTGCCCGAGGCCGCGTGGATCAGGCAGGTGCTGCCGGGGCCGAGCCGGGCGATGTCTTCGACCAGGTAGTGCGCGGTGGCGCCCTGGAAGATCGCGGCGGCGGCCAGGTCGAACGGGATGGCGTCGGGGATCTTCGCGACCTTGGCCGCCGGCACGCTGGCGTACTCGGCATAGCTGCCCCAGGCGATGCACCAGGCGACGCGGTCGCCCGGCGCCAGGTGCGTGACGTCGGCGCCGACCGCGACGATGTCGCCAGCGCCTTCCATGCCCAGGGTGCAGGGCAGGCGCACGGGGTAGGTGGCGGAGGCCGCGTACTTGCCCTGGCGGGTGTGCACGTCCATGAAGTTGATGCCGGCGTAGGCGACCCGCACCACCACGTGGCCGGGGGCGGCGTCCGGCATGGGATGGTCCGTGCGTAGCCGCAGGACCTCGGGGCCGCCGTAGCGTTCTATCAGGATGGCTTTCACTGCGAAGGATTCCTTGTGGGGAGGGGCGGGCGCGTGGTCGCGCCGATCAGTGCCAGCCATCGTAGAAGGCGTGAATCGGTCTGGGAATTCCCCAGGAATTCACGGGGTCCGTGCGGAAATGATCGGAACGGGTGAGATCCAGGCGCGCCGGCCCGGGAGGCGCCGGATCGGACGCGGCCTTGGCCTGAAAAGCAGGATCGAGTCGCGTTCCTGTCTGGGCTATCCTGCGGCAGGCGCCAGCCGTGCTGGCGCGCCGCGTTGTTTCCCCTGTTGCCGCCAGGCCCGCGCCTGCCGGCGCGCATGATTCCGAGAAGCCGATGTCCTCCCGCACCCTGTTCCGTCTTTGCCAGGCCGCCATGTTCAGCGGTGTCTTCGGTAGCCTGGGGGCGCAGGCACAGGCGCAGACACAGGCACCAACGCAGATACCGGCGCAGATACCGGCGCAGATACCGGCGCAGATACCGGCGCGGACGCCCTCCGCCGCCGGCGCACCGGCCGCGCGCGGGGACCAGCTCGTCGGCGAAACCGTGGCCGATCGGCCGTCGACGGTCTATCGCTTTGAAACGCATCGCCTCGATTCGGCCGATGGCAAGCGCCATTACCGCATCCAGATCGCCGTGCCGCGCCAGGCCGCGCCGGCTGGCGGCAGCGCGGTGTTGTACCTGCTGGACGGCAACGCGGCGCTGGCCACGCTGACCGACGCCGATCTGGCCCGGCTGGGCGCGGCCGGCGCGCCGGTGCTGGTGGCCGTGGGCTATGACGTGCCGACGCGCAACGACGTGGTTGCGCGCGCCTATGACTACACGCCGCCCGTGTTCGAGCAGGGCGTGCGGCAGCCGGATCCGGTGGTGCTGGGCCGCGCGGGCGGCGGCGCCGACGTGTTCCTGGCTTTCCTGCGGGAACGGGTCAAGCCGCTGGTGCGCGGGCGCGCCGCGGTCGACGTGAAGCGCGAATACCTGTGGGGCCATTCCTATGGCGGCCTGTTCGCGTTGCATGTGCTGTTCACGCAGCCGGACACGTTCGCGCGCTACATCACGGGGGACCCCTCGGCCTGGTGGGCGGACGGCGCCTTGCTGCGGGAGTGGGACCGCTTCGATGCGCGGCGCGCGGCCGGCAAGCGCGTGATCGTGCTGGCGGGCACCCGGCCGCGCGATCCGGCGCGCCAGCGGCCCGATGCGCCGTCGACGCGGCCGGATGGCACGCCGATCGACCTGCAGCCTGCCGTGCGCGCGATGGTGGCCGGCCTGCGTGAGGGCGGCGCGGATGCCCGCTACGAGGCGTTCCCGCAGTTCGGCCATGGCGAGATGCTGCGGGTGTCGCTGGCGCACGCGTTGCAGGTCGCCGTCGAACCGTAGGCGTGCCCAGGCGTCAGGACGGCGCATGGTAAAAACGGAATCAGGATCCGGGAATTTTCTCCCACAAGATCTTTCTCTTCGTGAGCAGGTAATCCGATGTTCGACTGGCAGGACCTGTATTACTTCACCGTATTGGCCCGCACCCAATCGTTGTCGGCGGCCGCCCGCGAGTTGCAGGTCGAGCATGCCACCGTGGGACGCCGCATCGACGCGCTGGAGAAATCGCTGGGCCTGCGGCTGGTGGACCGGTTGCCGCGCAGCCGGCCGCTGACCGAGGACGGCCGCGCGCTGGCGCGCCTGGCCGGCGCCATGACCGAGATCGCCACGGGCGTCGAGCAGCTGTCGCGCATTGCCTCGATCGAGGTGGCCGGCACGGTGCGGGTCAGCGCGCCGCCGTCGCTGGCCAGCCATTGCCTCGCGCCGCGCATGGCCGCGCTGCGCGAGCGGCATCCGAAACTCAATGTGGTGCTGTTGCCGTCGCGGTCGCGGGTGGCGCTGGACCGGGGCGAGGCCGACATCGCGCTGCGCACCGTGCGTCCGGAAGAGGAGGCGCTGGTGCGCAGGAAGATCGGCGTGGTGCGCTTCGCGTTGTACGGCAGTCCCGGGTTCGGCGAGCAGCCCGCCGACCAGTGGCGCTTCATCGCGTACGACGAAAGCGGCGATGCGCTGCCGCAGCAGGCCTGGTTGCACCAGATCCGCCGCCACCGGCCGGTGGTGTTCGCGGCCAGCGACCTGGCGGCGCAGCAGATGGCGGCGCGGTCGGGGCTGGGCGCGGTGGTGCTGCCGACGATCGTCGGTGACAGCGACGCCATGCTGCAACGGCTGGCGGTGGAGGGCGAGGCGCCCTCGCGCGATCTCTGGCTGGCGGTGTTTCCGGATCTGCGCCGGTCGCCCGCGGTCAAGGCGGTGATGGATTTCCTGGTGGCGTGCGTGCAGCAGGAGCCGCGCTTGCGCGCTTGACCGCCGTGAACGGCGTGACCGCGGGCGGCTATTTCCCGGGGGCCGTGGCGCCCTCGGCCAGCATCTGGCGCAGTCGGGCGCGGCGCCGTTCCAGGTCGGCGATCTGCCGTTCGACCGAGGCCAGCCGTTGGCGCTGCACGTCGGAGGTTTCCGGGCAGGCCGCCGCGCCTTCGATCATGCGCATGCAATCGGGAAAGCCCTGGATTTCGGCGAGGCTGAAGCCGGTCGCGATCAGGCGCTGGATCTGCCGTACCTGGCTGACCGCCGCGGACGCAAAGCTGCGGTAGCCATTGGCGGCGCGCGAGGAGGCCAGCAGGCCGTGCGCGTCGTAATGGCGGATCGAGCGCAGGCTGGCGCCGGTTGCGCGGGCTAGGGCGCCGATCGACATCGGCTTGGCGGCGGGCGGGGGGCGTCATGGCATATCTTCACGAAACGACCGCTTGACTCTAACACCGGTGTGACGGTTGAGACTGTGATTCCCCTTTTGTCATCCAGGAGTCAGTCCCATGCCGGGCCCCTTGTTTTTCCGTTGTTTCCGCCGCCTGCTGGCGGCTGCCGCGCTGCTCCTGGCGAGCGCCGCGGCGCATGCCGACAGCCGCCAGTACACCGCCGTCGCGCCCGACGGCGTGACCCTGGCCATCCAGGAGTCCGGCGATCCGGCCGGCCCCGCCGTGGTGTTCGTCCACGGCCTGCTCGGCAGCCGCCTCAGCTGGGACGCGCAAGTATCCAGCCCGTTGCTGCAGCGCTACCGCCTGATCACGTACGACCTGCGCGGCCATGGCCAGTCGGGCCAGCCGACCGCGCCGCTGGCCTACACCGACGGGCGCCGCTGGGCCGATGACCTGGCGGCCGTGATCGCGGCGTCGGGCGTGCGCCGGCCGGTGCTGGTGGGCTGGTCGCTGGGCGCGGCCGTGACGACCAATTACCTGGCCGCGCATGGCGACGCGGACATCGCCGGCGCGGTCTACGTGGGGGGGCGTGATCGAACTGGAAGCCAGCCAGATCGCGCCGCATCCCGAGGTGTATCGCGGCATGGCGTCGAGCGACCTGAAGACGCACCTGGACGCCGAGCGCGCGTTCCTGGCGCTGTGCTTCGCGACGCAGCCCGACACGGTGACATTCGAGCGGCTGCTGGCCAATGCCGCGCTGGCGTCGCCCGGGATGCAGGCCGCGGTGCCGCGGATGACGATCGCGGCGCGCGAAGGCCTGGGCGCGATGCGCAAGCCGCTGTGGCTGATCTACGGGGCGCGCGATGCGCTGGTGCGCGTCGAGCCGTCGCTGGAGCGCGCCAGGCGCCTGAATCCGCGCCTGCAGGCCACGGTGTATGCGGCGTCGGGACACGCGCCATTCCTGGAGGAGGCCGAGCGCTTCAACCGCGATCTAGCGGGATTCATCGACGCCGCCAACGGGCGTTGACGCCAGCAGCGCGCGGATGCGATCGGCGGCCTGCGGCGAGGCGGGGTGATAGACCACCATGGACAGGTCCGGCCGGCCGTCGACCGAGAACCCGGAGTATTCCAGTTCGAGCAGCCCGGCGCGGGCGTGGCGCAGGCGCTTGGTGCCTTCGCCGTGGACGCGCACGTCGTTGTCGCGCCACAGCGCCGCGAATTCCGCGCTGTCGCGGCTCAATTCCTCGACCAGCCGGGCGACTTCGGAGGCGGCGCCGGCGCGGGTCACGTCGGCGCGAAAGGCGCCCACCACGAAACGGGCAATGCCCTCCCAATCGTCCTGCGCCTGACGCACGCGGGGATTGCAGAAGACCAGCCGCAGGATGTTGCGCTGCTCGGGCGCCAGGGCGCCGTAGTCGGTCAGGACGGCCGCGGCCGCGCGGTTCCAGGCGACCACGTCCCAGGTGGCGGTGCGGATGATGGCGGGGCTGATTTCGAGCGCGTCCAGCAGGCGCTGCAGGCGCGGCGTCACGCCCTGGGCCGACTGGTATTTGACGTCCGGGGGATGGCCACGGCCCAGCAGGAACAGATGATGCCGCTCGGCCTCGGTCAGCATGAGGCCGGCGGCGATGCGGTTGAGCACGTCGGCCGAGGGCGCGCCGCCGCGGCCCTGTTCGAGCCAGGTGTACCAGGTGGCGCTGATGTTCGAGAGCTGCGCCACCTCTTCGCGGCGCAGGCCCGGCGTGCGGCGGCGGCTGGCGGTGAAGCCGAACGCGGCCGGGTCGAGCCGGCCGCGGCGGTCCTTCAGGTAGGCGCCGAGCGGGTTGTCGGTGGGCGATGTCATGGCCAGCCAGTTGAGATATATACCCCTATAAGCTCACTACTTTAACAGGATAGATCGGCGTCGCATGATGGCAGCCTGACAACCCAGGAGAGCGATCTTGCGCATCTTTCTGACCGGCGCGACCGGCTTCATCGGCTCGAAAATCGTGCCCGAACTCATCAACGCGGGGCACCAGGTGCTTGGCCTGGCCCGCTCCGACCGCGGCGCCCGGGCGCTGCAATTGGCGGGCGCCGACGCGCACGCCGGCGACATCGAGGACCTGGACAGCCTGCGGCGCGGCGCGTCCGCCTGCGACGCCGTGATCCATACCGCCTTCGACCACGACTTCGCCCATTTCGTGGCCAACTGCGAGAAGGACCGGCGCGTCATTCTCGCGCTGGGCGAGGCGTTGCAGGGGTCGGCGCGGCCGCTGCTGATCACCTCGGGCACGCCGATGGGCAGCGCGGCGCCCGGCCAGCCGGCCACCGAGGACCATTTCAATCCGGCGCATCCGAATCCGCGCAAGGCGTCGGAGCTGGCGGGCGAGGAATTGCTGGCGCGCGGCGTCCGCGTGTCGGTGGTGCGCCTGTCGCAGATCCATGACACCGAGAAGCAGGGGCTGGTGACCGAGATGGTGGCGCTGGCGCGGGCCAGGGGCGTGTCGGGCTATGTCGGCGACGGCGCCAACGGCTGGTCGGCGGCCCATGTGTCGGACACGGTGCGGCTGTACCGCGCGGCGCTGGAACACGGCGAGGCCGGCGCGCGCTATCACGCCACGGCCGAGTCGCCCATTCCGTTCCGCGATATCGCGCAGGCCATCGGCGACCGCCTGGGCGTGCCGGTGATCCGCATGGACGAGGCGGCGGCGGCCGCGCATTTCGGCTGGCTGTCGCACTTCGTCGGCCATGACATGTCGGCCTCGAGCGCGGCTACGCGCGACCGGCTGGGATGGCGGCCGACGGGGCCGGGGCTGCTCGACAGCCTGGCACAGTTGCCGGTCTGAGGCGCGGGGCCAAGGCTGGCGACGTCCAGGCCGGACGCGCCGCCGTGGGCGGCGTCAGCCGCCGGAATCCGACCCCGGCGCGCGCCGCGTCGGGCGGGCGCCGGCGTCGTTGGCGGCGCCGCTTTCGTCGTCCACGGTGAGGCCGCCGCCGGACATGATGCCCTTGGCGATGTCGTCGGCGGACTTGCCGCCAAAGCCGTGCTCGCCGGCGACGATGCGGAAGCTGTCGCCCTCGAGCGGGCTTTGCAGCGTGGCCGAGGACAGCAGCACGCCGTTCGACCGCAACTGCACGCGCTTGCCGACGCGGTTGCGGGTGAAGTCGGCCAGGACCTGGCGGCTCTCGGGTTGCAGCACCACGTCGACGAAGCGCATTTTGGTCTGCGGTTCGATGCCGGGCGTGGCGCTCTGCGCGCGCAGGGCCACGGTCTCGGCGTGGGAGGCGGCGGCGGCCAGCAGCAGGGCGGCGCAGGCGAGGGATCGGAAGGCGCTCATGGGGGCTCCGGGAAACGGACGGATCGATGCCGGCATCCTAGCCCGATCGGCGGCGCCGCATATTACGACTTGTATGCGAACGCTGGCATTGCCTGCCGCCGGCCTTTGAGCGCGGATTGTTGGCCGCTAATATGTCGGCTCGATGATCGTCCCAGGCCGCGGATCCGCCGGCCGCTCCGAGGAAACCCGTCCCATGAAGCTGCATGCCCCCTGGTTCCTGTCCTGTCTGCTGCTGGCGGGCGTTGCCCACGCGGGTTCGGCGCCCGCCGAACTGTCGTGTGTGTCGGAGAGCGGCAAGGTCGCGCTGCGCGGCGTCATCCCGTCGCCGTCTTCGGAAGAGCTCAAGCTGACGCTGACGTATGTCGGCGCCACATTGGGATTCGACGCGGACCGGGATCCCGCCTATGTCGTGTCGGATTTTCCGTTGGGCGTCTTCACCCTGGTGGCGCCGGACGAGGTCTGGCCGTTGACGCTGTATGCGCTGCCGGCCAGCGTGGCGGTCAAGAAGGATGGCACCGGCGCCGTGGTGGGCACCTTCCAGGCCAAGCTCACCGGGCCGCGTCCGGGCGGACCGGGCGCGAATCAGCCGCTCAAGGCCACGGTCAACTGCAACTACCACTACTCGGTCTGAATCCGGCGGGGCATTCCGGGTAATCCCGATACCGGGATTTTCGGCAAAATTTGTATGATGACCATATGAATAAGCCCCGGGAGTTCCCCATGCCGTACCCGCTTTCCGCCGCCCGCGGCCGCCTCGTGGCGAGCGCGCGATGACCCCGGAAACCCGCATTCGCGAGGAGATCTGCACGGTCGGCGCCAGCCTCTACCAGCGCGGCTACACCGTCGGCGCGGCCGGCAACATCAGCGCCCGGCTGGACGACGGCTGGCTGATCACGCCCACCGATGTCTGCCTGGGCCGCCTGGACCCGGCCGAGCTGGCCAAGGTCGACCTGGCCGGCAACTGGGTCTCGGGCGCCAAGCCCTCCAAGACCCTGGCGCTGCACCAGGGCATCTACCAGGCCGACCCCGCCGCGCGCGGCGTCGTGCACACCCATTCGACCCATCTGGTCGCGCTGACGCTGGCGGGCGTGTGGCGCGAGGACGAGGTGTTGCCGCCGATCACGCCGTACCAGGTGATGAAGGTCGGGCGCATTCCGCTGATTCCCTATCGCCGCCCCGGCGATCCGGTGGCGGCGGCGCAGGTGGCGGCGCTGGCCGCGCAGGTGCGCGGGGCGCTGTTTGAGCGTCTCGGGCCGGTGGTGTGGGAACGCTCGGTGTCGCATGCCTCCTATGCGCTGGAGGAACTGGAAGAGACCGCGCGGCTGTGGCTGATGTCCGATCCGCGCCCCGCGCCGCTGTCCGAGGACGCCATCGAGGAACTGCGCGCCACCTTCGGCGCGCGCTACTGATACGACGGGCGCCCCGCGCGCCGGCGGTCCGCGTGGACGCGGACCGCGAACCTACGGAGACGACGAGATGCCGCGCCTGGCCGCGAACCTGAGCATGATGTATGCGGAGCACGCTTTCCTGGACCGGTTCGGCGCGGCCGCGCGCGACGGCTTCCAGGGGGTGGAGTTTCTGTTCCCCTACGAATTCGCCGCCGCCGAGATCCGCGCGCGGCTGGATGGCCACGGCCTGTCGCAGGCCCTGTTCAATGCGCCGCCCGGCGACTGGGCGGCGGGCGAGCGCGGCATCGCCGCGCTGCCGGGGCGCGAGGACGAGTTCCGCCGCGGGCTGGATCTGGCGCTGGAATATGCGGCGGCGCTGGGCAACCGCAGGCTGCACGTGATGGCGGGCCTGGTGGCGCCGGGAAGCGACCGCGCCGCCCACCGCGAGGTCTACCTGCGCAATCTGGAAAGCGCGGCGCGCGCCGCCGCCTCGGCCGGCGTGACCATCGTGATCGAGCCGATCAACCCGCGCGACATGCCCGGCTTCTTCCTGACCCGCCAGGACGAGGCGCAGGCCATCCGCGCCGAGGTCGGCGCCGACAACCTGCGCGTGCAATTCGATTGCTATCACTGCCAGATCGTCGAGGGCGACCTGGCGGTCAAGCTGCGCCGCGACATGGCGGGCATCGGCCATATCCAGATCGCCGGGGTGCCGGACCGGCACGAACCGGACCTGGGCGAACTCAATTACCCCTACCTGCTGGCGCTGATCGACTCCCTGGGCTACACGGGCTGGGTCGGCTGCGAATACCGGCCCCAGGGCGCGACGTCGGCGGGCCTGGCGTGGGCCCGACCCTATCTCGCGGGAGGCGAGCGATGAAGATACTGATCACCGGCGGCGCGGGCTTCCTCGGCCAGCGCCTGGCGCGCAAGCTGCTGGAGCAGGGAAGGCTGGCGCTGGGCGGCGCGCCCGAACCCATCACGCAGATCGACCTGCTGGACGTCACGCGCACCGACGCCATCAACGACACCCGCGTGCGCTCGGTCCAGGGCGACATCGCCGACCCGGCGGTCCTGGATGCCCTGATCGGCGCCGACACGGCGGCGGTGTTCCACCTGGCCGCGATCGTCAGCGGCCAGGCCGAGGCCGATTTCGACCTGGGCATGCGCATCAACCTGGATGCGTCGCGGGCGTTGCTCGAGGCCTGCCGCCAGCGTGGCCACCGGCCGCGCGTGGTGTTCACCAGTTCGGTCGCGGTCTATGGCGGCGCGTTGCCGGAGACGGTGCGCGACGACACCGCGCTCAATCCGCAGTCTTCCTACGGCACGCAGAAGGCGATCGCCGAGCTGCTGCTGGCCGACTACACGCGGCGCGGCTTCGTCGATGGCCGCGCGCTGCGGCTGCCGACCATCAGCGTGCGGCCGGGCCGGCCCAACGCGGCGGCCTCGTCGTTCGCCAGCGGCATCATCCGCGAGCCGCTCAATGGCGAGCCGGCGGCCTGCCCGGTGGGGCCGGACACGCGCCTGTGGCTGCTGTCGCCGCGGCGCGCGGTGCAGGCGCTGATCGCGGGCTGCGAGCTGGACGCGGCCGCGGTGGCCGATCGCCGGCCGATCAATCTGCCGGGCGTGTCGGTGACCGCCGCCGACATGGCGCGGGCGCTGCGCGAGATCGCGGGCGATGCGGTCGCCGACCGCATCAGCTGGCAGGCCGATGCGCGGGTGCAGGCCATCGTCGGCAGTTGGCCGGGGCGCTGGGACACGGCGCGGGCCACGCAACTGGGCCTGGAAGGCGACAGCGATTTCGCCGAGATCATCCGCGCCTACATCGGCGACGACTTGCGGGGAACGGTATGAGCCATCATGAGGAAGCCGCGCGCGATGTCGGCGTGATCGGCCTGGGCGCCATGGGCGCGGGCATCGCGCAGAGCCTGCGGCGCGCCGGCCATCGGGTGCATGCCTACGATATCCGGCCGGGCGTGGCGGCGGCGTTCGCCGAACAGGGGGGGGGCGTGGCCTGCGACACGCTGGCGGCGCTGGCCGCGGCCTGCGACGTGGTGGTCAGCGTGGTGGTGAACGCGCAGCAGACCGAGAGCGTGCTGTTCGGCGACGGCGATCTGGCGGCGGCCCTGCGGCCCGGCAGCGTGTTCGTGATGTGCTCGACCGTGGATCCGTCCTGGTCGAGCGCGCTGGAGGCGCGCCTGGCGGCCCTGGGCGTGCTGTACCTGGATGCGCCGATCTCGGGCGGCGCGGCCAAGGCCGCGGCGGGCGAGATGACCATGATGACCGCCGGCGCGCCGGCCGCCTACGCGGCGTGCGGGCCGGTGCTGGACGCGATGGCGGGCAAGGTCTACCGGCTGGGCGACCGCGCCGGCGCGGGCAGCAAGGTCAAGATCATCAACCAGCTGCTGGCCGGCGTGCATATCGCCGCCGCCGCCGAAGCCATGGCGCTGGGGTTGCGCGAAGGGGTCGATGCCGATGCGCTGTACGAGGTCATCACCCACAGCGCCGGCAGCAGCTGGATGTTCGAGAACCGCATGGCGCACGTGCTGGCGGGCGACTACACGCCGTTGTCGGCGGTGGACATCTTCGTCAAGGACCTGGGACTGGTGCTGGACACCGCGCGCCACAGCAAGTTTCCGCTGCCGCTGGCGTCCACCGCGCACCAGATGTTCATGCAGGCGTCGGCCGCCGGACACGGGCGCGAGGACGACAGCGCGGTCATCAAGATCTTTCCCGGAATCACCTTGCCGGAGTCCGCATGACGATCAAGCTGGGCTGCATCGCCGACGATTTCACCGGCGCCACCGATCTGGCCAACAACCTGGTGCGCGCCGGCATGCGCACGGTGCAGGCCATCGGCGTGCCCGACGGCGCGCTGGAGACGCCCGCCGACGCGGTCGTGGTGGCGCTGAAGACCCGCACCTTGCCGGCCGCCGACGCGGTGGCGCAGTCGCTGGCCGCGCTCGAATGGCTGCGGGCGCAGGGCGCCGAGCAGATCTATTTCAAGTACTGCTCGACCTTCGACAGCACGACGCAGGGCAATATCGGCCCGGTCGCCGACGCGCTGATGACGGCGCTCGGCACCGATTTCACCATCGCCACGCCGGCCTTTCCGGACAACAAGCGCACGGTGTTCAAGGGCTACCTGTTCGCCGGCGACGTACCGCTGAATGAATCGGGCATGCAGCATCATCCGCTGACGCCGATGACCGACGCCAACCTGGTTCGCGTGCTGTCGGCGCAGACCCGGCGCAAGGTCGGCCTGATCGACTATGCGGTGGTGGCGCGTGGCGCCGAGGCGATTCGAGGCCGCATCGATGCGTTGCGGCGCGAGGGCGTGGAGATCGCCATCGTCGACGCCATTTCCAATGATGACCTGCTGGCGCTGGGGCCGGCGCTCAAGGGCATGCCGCTGGTGACGGCGGGCTCGGGCGTGGCCATCGGCCTGCCCGGCAACTG
Source organism: Achromobacter sp. 2789STDY5608615 (assembly GCF_001298995.1). Taxonomy (NCBI): domain Bacteria; kingdom Pseudomonadati; phylum Pseudomonadota; class Betaproteobacteria; order Burkholderiales; family Alcaligenaceae; genus Achromobacter; species Achromobacter sp. 2789STDY5608615. Next base: position 86,421 of record NZ_CYTY01000007.1, on the reverse strand, counting down.
GGGGCTGGCGCGGGGCGCGGCCGCCGGCCTGCCGCGCGAGCCGGGAACGCAGGCGGTGGTGGCGGGAAGTTGCTCCATCGCGACCCAGGGCCAGGTCGCCGCGTTCATCGCGGCGGGCGGGCCGGCGCTGGCGCTCGATCCGCTGCGCATCGCCGCGGGTGACGACGTGGTGGCGCAGGCGCTGGCCTGGGCCGCGCCGCGCCTGCCCGATGGCCCGGTACTGATCTATTCGACCGCCCGGCCCGACGCCGTGCAGGCGACCCAGGCCAGCCTGGGCGCGGCGCGCGCCGGGGCGCTGGTCGAGGACGCGATCGCGCGGATCGCGGCGGGCCTGGCGCGGCTCGGGGTGCGGCAGCTGATCGTGGCCGGCGGCGAGACCTCGGGCGCGGTGGTGCAGGCGCTGGGCCTGACGCAATTGGCCATCGGCGAGCAGATCGATCCGGGGGTGCCGTGGTGCGCGGGCCAGGCGCAGGCGGTGGGGGCGCGCATCAGCATCGCCCTGAAGTCAGGCAATTTCGGCGGCGTGGATTTCTTCACGCGGGCCTTCGGCCAGGACGCCTGACGGCGCGCATTGACTGCGCGTATTGGCGGTGCCTATTGAGGCCGCATTTCAACCAGGCGGATTGACGAGCCGCCTCAGCGATGTGCCTGGCGCAGGCGTCCGGCGGCGTTGACCATGTGGATGCGGGCGGCTTCGCGCGCCGCCTCCACGTCCTGGCGGCGGATGGCATCCGCGATGGCGGCGTGTTCCTGCAGCACCGCGCGCATCTGGTCGGCGTGGCGCGCCTCGTTGCCGCGCGTGACGCGGGTGGCGGCTTCCAGGTATTGGCTGACGAACGCCAGGGTGGCCAGGAAGTAGGGGTTGCCGGTGGCCTGCGCGATGCAGCGGTGGAAGGCCACGTCTTCCTTGACGCCGTCGCCGCCGCGCTCGACCGCGGCGGCAATGGCCGCCAGCGCGTCGTCGATGGCCGCCATGTCGCGCTTGCTGCGCTGGGCCGCGGCCTGCGCCGCGATTTCGGTTTCGAGCGCGCGCCGCAGGTCGACGATGTGCAGCACCGCGTCCAGCGACGACAGTTCGGCCGCGTCGATGCGCAGCGCGCGCTGGCCGCCCTGGCCGGTGACGAACACGCCGCTGCCCTGGCGCGCCTCGACGATGCCGTCCTGGCGCAGCCGCGACACCGCTTCGCGGATGACGGTGCGGCTGACGCCGAACTGCTCGGCCAGGCGCGTTTCGGTGGGCAGTTTTTCGCCAGGCAGCACGCGGCCCGCGTCGATCTCGGCGAGCAGCTGCTTGGCCACCGTATCGGTCAGCGTGGGGGGCGTGTGGAGTCGGGGAAACGCCATGGCATGGGGCCGCGCAAGGCGGGCGGGACGTGGCTCTGGGATGGGGGGCTCATGATAACCCGCCGGCTCACGCCGCCGCGCGGGCGCGGTTCAGGCAGTCGATGAAATACTGCGCGGCCGGCGTCGGCGGCGAATCCGCCCGCGTCAGGATCGACACCCGCGCCGCGGGCAGCGGATGCGCCAGCGGCAGGATGCACAGCGACGTCGGCGCCAGCACGCGATGCAAGCCGTTGCGCACGAAGAAACCCACGGCGTCGCTCTGGCCCAGTATCGCCAGGGCGATGGCAATGGATTGACAGGGAATCACGTCGGCGGGCGGCGGCAGGCCGCGTTCGGAGTAGGCCAGCCGCAGCAGGTTGGTGGGCGTCTGCGTATTGCCCGGCATCAGCCACAGCAGGTCGCTCAGCTCGGCCAGGTCGGTCGCGTGGCGCAGGGGATGGTCGGCGCGCGCGCCCACCGCCAGCGGCAGGGTGAACAGCGTGGTGCGGGCGAAGCCGTCGTAGATGTCGCCGTCGTATTCGGTCTGCACCACCAGGTCATAGCGGCCGGTTTCCAGCTGTTCGTGGCTGTAGGGCGGCGCGACCTCATGGAAGGCCACGGCGACGCGCGGCATGCGCGCGCGGAACGCGGCCAGCGCCGTCGGCAGGATCGGCAGCACCGACGAGCTGATGGCCAGGTTGAGCGTGCCGCCCTCGCCATCGCGCATCTGGTCGATGTCTTCCTGCGCCCGCCGCGCTTCCTGCAGGATCAGCACGGCGCGCTTGTGCAGCGCCTGGCCGTAGGGCGTCAGCTCGACGCCCTTGGCGCTGCGCCGCACCAATTCCGCGCCCAGGCTCTGTTCCAGTTCGCGCAGGCTGCGCGTGGCCGCCGGCTGCGTCACGCACAGGGCGCGCGCGGCGGCGCGGATGCTGCCGTGCTCGGCGATCAGCACGAAGGCGCGCAGCTGGCGCAGGTTCATCGGAGCGGGCACGGTGGGGTATAAGCAAAAGTCATCGCTGCAGCAAAAATACTGTCTTTTGCGTTTCGCCCGCCATCCGTATATTCACTAGCACCGCACGGATACCGGCACACGGACCGGCGGAGACGGATCGGACATCAAGGGGAAAACATGTCTATCGCCATCGCGGCCGGCGCCGGCGCGCGCAGCCTGCATACGCCTTCCATGCGCCGGCGGGTCATCGCCGGCACCACCATCGGCAATGCGCTCGAGTTCTTCGACTTCACCGTATTCACCTTCCTGATGCTGGTCATCGGGCCGCTGTTCTTTCCGGCGGCCTCCGGCTATGGGCAACTGTTGCTGACCACGGCCACCTTCGGCGTCGGCTTCCTGATGCGGCCGGTGGGCGGCATGCTGATCGGCTCCTACGCCGACCGCCATGGCCGCCGCGCCGCCATGACGCTGACGCTGTGGCTGATGGGCCTGGGCTGTGCGCTGATCGCCGCCGCGCCCACGCATGCGCAGATGGGGCTGCTGGGGCCGGTGATGATGGTGCTGGCGCGGCTGATCCAGGGCTTTGCCGCCGGCGGCGAGGTGGGCGCGTCGACCACGCTGCTGGTCGAGCACGCGCCGCCCACGCGGCGCGGCTTCTATTCCAGCTGGCAATTCGGCAGCCAGTCGCTCGGCGTGGCGCTGGGCGCCGTGGTGGTGGGCACGCTGACCGCCGCGCTGACCGCCGAGCAGATGCAGGCCTGGGGCTGGCGCGTGCCGTTCGTGATCGGCATCCTGACGGTGCCGGTGGGCGCTTACATCCGCCGCAATCTCGAAGAGACGCTGCACGTCGACGAGCCGGCTGGCGGCCGGCCGCGCGCCGTGGGCCACCAGCCGCTGCGCCGCGTGTTCGCCGAACACAAGACCGAGGTCGCCAAGGGCATCCTGCTGATGATCGGCGGCATGGTGTGCGCGCAGATCATCGGCTTCTACATGCCCTCGTATGCGCATCGCGAACTTGGCCTGCCGGCGACCTCGACGCTGTCGGCCAGCGTGGTGGTGGGCGCGGTCGGCTTCCTGTTCGCGCCGCTGGTCGGCATGCTGGCCGACCGGGTGGGGCGCAAGCGCGTGATCTTCTGGTCGCGCGTGACGACGGTGGCGGTGCTGCTGCCGTGCTTCCAGTGGTTGATCGCGGCCCCCAGCAGCGCGCGGCTGATGCTGGTGGTGGGGCTGCTGTCGATCCTGCTGGCGCTGCAATCCGCGCCGGGCATCACCATGCTGCCCGAATTGTTTCCGAAAGCCGTGCGTACCACGGGCATGTCGGTGGTGTACGGTCTGGGGATTTCCGTCTTCGGCGGCTTCGCCCAGTTCTTCGTGACCTGGCTGCTGCACGTGACCGGCAATCCCATGGCGCCCGCCTGGTACCTGATGGTGGCGGTGGCGCTTTCCACGGTGGTGCTGTTCTGGATACGCGACCGCACCGGCGACGATATCGACAACCAGGAGGCCTGATGCAATCCGCTAGCCCTTACTTTTCCCGCAGCTATGCCCTGGCGCGCGAGCGCTTCACCGCCGCCGCCCGGCCGCTGGCGACGCGTTTCGCGTCCTATGCCATCGAGCCCAAGGGGCGCGAGGGCGAGGACCTGGCCACCGATGTCGCCCTGATCGGCGATGCCGGCGCCAGGCGGCTGCTGATCATGACCTCCGCCACCCATGGCGTGGAAGGCTTCTGTGGCTCGGGGTGCCAGCTGGCGTTGCTGGACGACGCCGAGATGCTGGACCGCGCGCGCCAGGCCGGCGTGGCGCTGCTGCTGGTGCACGCGGTGAACCCGCATGGCTTTTCGTGGATCGCGCGCACCGACGAAGGCAACGTCGACCTGAACCGCAACGCGCAGCCGTTCGACGGCCAGCCGCTGCCGGCCAACCCCGGCTACGGCCGGATCCATGAGCTGCTGCTGCCGGCGCAATGGCCGCCGTCGGACGCCAACCGCGAACAGATCGCCGCCTACATTGGCGAGCATGGCCTGGCGGCCTTCAAGCAGGCCGTGACCCGCGGGCAGTACACGCACGCGGACGGCCTGTTCTATGGCGGCGACCGCCCGGCCGCGTCCCTGCGCAACCTGCGCCGCATTCTTGAAGAGCACGCCGCCGGCCATGCGCAGATCGGCTGGATCGACGTGCATACCGGGCTGGGGCCGCGCGGACACGGCGAGAAGATCTATGCCGGCCGCCGCGACGAGGCCGAAGTGGCGCGCGCGCGCCGCTGGTGGGGCGCCGATATCGCCGTGCCCTACCAGGGCACATCGGCCTCGGTGGACATCACCGGCCATCTGGCCGGGCTGGCCTACCAGGCCTGCCCGGATGCGGTGCCGACGCTGATGGCGCTGGAGTACGGCACGCAGCCGTCGGAACAGGTGGTGGACGCGCTGCGCGGACGCAACTGGCTGCGCGCGCATCCCGATGCGCCGGCGGCCTTGCGCGACCAGATCCTGCAGGCCACGCTGGACGCGTTCTATTGCGACGCGCCGGACTGGCATGGCGCGGTGCTGGGGCAAAGCCGGGTGGCAGTACTGCAGGCCGTGCTGGGGCTGGAGGCCGCGGCGGACTGAGGTATCAGGGCCGATCCAGGGGATCGGCTTGCTTTGTCATCGAAATGTTATATCATCCTTCAGCTATTTGTAATGATATAACATCCATGAGGGTAAAGATGACAGGCAAGACGCAGGGATTGCAGGGAACCCGGGGCAAGCGCGGCGCGGTGGCGGCGCGGCGCAGGAACGGCGCGCGGGCGCTCAAGCCGCTGGTCTGCTCGCTGATGCTGGCCGCGCCGGTGGCGCAGGCCGAGACCGAGGCCGATCCGTCGCGCCATCGCACGCTGGCGCCGATCACGGTGTCCGCGAATCCCTTGGGCCTGGACCTGAACAGCACCATGCTGCCGGCCTCCGTGCTGGAAGGCGATGAACTGGTCGAGCGGCGCGCCGGCACGCTGGGCGAGACCCTGAAGAGCCTGCCGGGCGTGAACAGCGATACCTTCGGCGGCGGCGCCAGCCGGCCGGTGATCCGCGGCCAGACCGCGCCCCGCGTCAAGGTGCTGTCCGACGGTTCCGAGGTGATGGACGCCTCCGGCATTTCGCCGGACCACGCGGTGACGGTCGAGCCCCTGCTGGCCGAACGCATCGAAGTGCTGCGCGGCCCGGCCGCGCTGCTGTATGGCGGCGGCGCGATCGGCGGCGTGGCGAACGTGGTGGACAAGAAGATTCCCACCGCCGTGCCCGAGAAGGGCGTGGAGATGGAAGCCGAGCTGCGCGGCGCCACCGGCACCAAGGAGCGCGCCGGCGCGATCGGCATCACCGCCGGCGAAGGCCAGTTCGCGGTGCGGGTCGAAGGCATGAAGCGGCGCACCAGCGACTACGACGTGCCGGACTGGCCCGGCGGCAAGCTGGCCGGCTCCTACAGTGAATCGACGCAGGGCTCGGTCGGCCTGTCGTGGATCACGCCGCGCGGCTACGTGGGCCTGGCGTTCACGCACCTGGAAAGCAAGTACGGCCTGCCCGGCCACAATCACGAGTACGAGGGTTGCCATCCGCATGGCACCCACCTGCATTGCGGCGGCCACGACCACGACCATGGCGATGGCGATCACGAAGATCACGACCATGACCACGCGCACGGCGGCGTGCCCTATGTGAAGCTGCGCAGCGACCGTCTGGACCTGCGCGCCGAATACCAGGACCCGTTCGCCGGCTTCGAGAAGATCCGCGTGCGCGGCGGCCTGACCGACTACCAGCACGAGGAGATCGAGGGCGGCCAGGTCGGCACCCGCTTCAAGAACAAGGGCTACGACCTGCGGGTCGAGCTGCAGCACAAGCCGCTGGCCGGCTGGCGCGGCGTGATCGGCCTGCAGAACGCCTACAGCGACTTCCGCGCCGACGGCGAGGAAGCGTTCCTGCCGCGCAGCCGCACTCGTTCCAACGGCCTGTTCGTGCTGGAGGAATACCAGTTGAACGACTGGCGCTTCGAACTCGGCGCGCGCCAGGACTGGCAGCGCATCGCGCCCGCCGGCGGCGCGCCGCGCAGCAGCCTGTCGGGCACGTCGTTGTCGGCCGCCGCCATCTGGGACTTCGCGCCGCAGTACTCGGTGGCCCTGTCGCTGTCGCGCTCGCAACGCCTGCCGACCGCGCAGGAGCTGTACGCCGACGGCGTGCACCTGGCCACCAACACCTACGAACTGGGCAATACCGGCCTGGGCCGCGAGACCTCGCGCAACATCGACCTGACGCTGCGCAAGCATGCGGGCGACACGACCTTCTCGGCCAGCGTGTTCCACAACAAGGTGAAGAACTACATCTACGCCGACACGCTGGACCGCTATGAGGATTTCCGCCTGATCGAGTACACCCAGCGCGACGCCGAATTCACCGGCGTGGAAGGCGAGCTGCGGCACCAGTTCACACCGGTGTTCTCGGCGGCGGTGTTCGGCGACTACGTGCGCGGCAAGCTGACTGGCGGCGACGGCAACCTGCCGCGGATTCCGGCGGCGCGCGCGGGCCTGCGCGGCAACGTCAAGTGGCAGCAGTGGTCGGGCGGCGTCGAGTACGCGCGCGTGTTCTCGCAGAAGGACATCGCCGCGTATGAGAACAGCACGCCGGGCTACAACCTGGTCAACGCCGTGGTGGCGTATCGCGGCCGCTACGGCGCGACGGGCTACGAGGTCTTCCTGCGCGGCGCCAACCTGCTGAACAAGCTGGCCTACAACCACGCTTCGTTCATCTCGTCGGTCGCGCCGCTGCCGGGCCGCAGCGTGATGCTGGGCGTGCGCATGACGTATTGAGGGATCGCGGCGCGGCGGGCGTGACGGGCGGATATGCTAATTTCCAGGCATGCCGCCCGCCCCGGAGTCCGCCATGCTGAAGTTCGCCGCCAATCTCTCGATGATGTACCCGGAACATGCGTTCCTGGACCGCTACGCGGCCGCCGCGGCCGACGGCTTCGCGGGCGTGGAATGCATGTTTCCCTACGAAGCGCCGGCCGCGTTCGTGCGTGAGCGCATGGATGCCGCCGGCGTGTCGCAAGTCCTGTTCAACGCGCCGCCGGGCGTGGCCTCGCGCGGCGAGCGCGGGCTGGCCGCGTTGCCGGGCCGCCAGGACGAATTCCGCGCCGGCATCGAGCAGGCGCTGGGCTACGCCACGGTGCTGGCCTGCGCCCAGGTCCACGTGATGGCGGGCCTGATGCCCGACGGCGTCACGCGCGCCGAGATGCTGGACTGCTACCGCGAGAACCTCGACTGGGCCGCGCGCCAGGCGCGTTCCGTCGGCGTGACGCTGCTGATCGAGCCCATCAACACCCGCGACATCCCCGGCTATTTCCTCAATCGCCAGGACGAGGCGCACCAGGTGGTGCAGGCCGTCAACGCGCCCAACCTGAAAGTGCAGATGGACCTGTACCACTGCCAGATCGTCGAGGGCGATGTCACCGCCAAGCTGCGCCAGTACCTGCCCACCGGGCGGGTCGGACACCTGCAGATCGCCGGCGTGCCGCTGCGGCAGGAACCGGACCGGGGCGAGCTGGACTACGGCTGGATCTTCTCGGTGCTGCGCGGGCTGGACTACAGCGGCTGGATCGGCTGCGAGTACCGTCCGGCCGCCGGCACCTCGGCCGGCCTGCGCTGGCTGGCCGCGGCCCGCGGCTGATGCGGCGCCGCGCCGATGCCGCGTCCATGATCGTCGCCGCAGTCCTGCTCGCCGGGCGTCAAAAATATAGTTAATATGTTAATTAAATTCAGAATACCAGGAGACAACCCCATGTCCAGAAGAGGCTTCATCCGCCGCGCGCTGGGAACCGTGGCCGTGGCGGCGTTCGCCGCGCAGGCCGCGCCCGCGCTGGCCGGAGAATTTCCCGAGCATCCCATCCGCTGGCTGGTGCCATTCAGCGCCGGCGGCGGCAGTGACCTGGCCACCCGCATCGTGGCCAAGCACGTGAGCCAGGCGCTGGGCCAGCCCGTGGTGGTGGAGAACCGCCCCGGCGCCGCCACCATCGTCGCCGCGCAGGAAACCGCGCGCGCCGCACCCGACGGCTACACGCTGATGACCGCCGGCATGAGCACGCTGTCGCTCAACCCGTGGCTCTACAAGCAGCTGCCGTATGACCCGTGGAAGGACCTGAAGCCGGTCTCGACGCTGGTGGCGCTGCCGATCGTGCTGGTGGCGTCGCCGGCTTCCGATCTGAAGAACATGCCGGAAGTGATGGCGTACCTGTCCGACGACAAGAAGGCCAGCTACGCCTCGCTGGGCGTGGGCAGCCCGCACCATCTGGCGATGGAATTGTTCCTGTCCCAGTTCGGCGGCAAGGCCACCGCGATTCCCTACAAGGGCACGCCGCCGGCATTGCAGGACGTGGCGGCGGGCGTGGTGCCGCTGATGATGGCCGATCTGGCCGCCGCGCGGCCGTTGATCCAGGCGGGCAAGCTGCGCGCCATCGCGGTGCCGGCCAACGAGCGCTCGGAGCAGTTGCCCGACGTGCCCACCTTCGGCGAGGCCGGCGGCCCGCCGCTGGAAGCCACCGCCTGGCAGGGCGTGGTGGCGCCGGCGCGCACGCCCAAGGCGGTGGTCGACAGGCTCAGCGGCGCGATCCAGGCGGCGCTGAAGTCACCCGAGGTGATCAAGCAGCTCAAGCTGCAGGGCATGGAGCCGATGGGCAGCTCGTCGAACGACTTCTTCGACTACGCGCATCGCGAGTACGAGAACTGGGGCGCGGTGATCCGCCAGAAGAATATTTCGGTGGATTGACGGGTCTTAGCCCGCGGCCGCCGCGCGCTTTTGCCGCCGCGCGGTGGCGGCGCAGCCGGCCGAGGCGATGATGATGCCGCAGATCGCCAGCCACTGCGTGCCGGACAGGTGTTCGTTCAGCACGATGACGCCGGCCAGCGCGCCCATCGCGGGCTCCATGCTGAGCAGCACGCCGAAGGTCTTCTGCGGCAGGCGCCGCAGCGCCACCATTTCAAGCGAATAGGGCAGGGCGCTGGAGAGGATGCCGACCGCCACGCCGGCCAGGATCAGCTTGGGGTCCAAGAGCGCCATGCCGGCGTGGGCCGCGCCCACCGGCAGCGCCACCATGGTGGCCGCCAGCAGGCCCAGCGAGGTGGCCTGTCCGCCATGCACGTTGCCGGCCATCTTGCCGAAGATGATGTACAGCGCCCAGCACACCGCCGCGCCCAGCGCGTAGCCGATGCCGGCGGGATCGAGGTCGTGCATGGATTGGCCGGTCGGGATCAGCAGCACCAGCCCGGCCAGCGCGCAGGCGATCCAGACGAAGTCGATGGCGCGCCGCGACAGCACCACGGCCAGCGTCAGCGGGCCGGTGAATTCGATGGCGATGGCCACGCCCAGCGGCAGGGTGCGCAGCGCCATGTAGAACAGCAGGTTCATGCAGGCCAGCGTCACGCCGTACAGCGCGATCTTGGCGGCGTTGCGCGCGGTCAGCGGAAAGCGCCACGGACGCCAGAACGCGATCAGGATGATGGCGCCGATGACGATGCGGTACGCCGTGGTGCCTTGCGCGCCCACCTCGGGAAACAGCGACTTGGCGAACGACGTGCCGATGCACAGCGAGGCCATGGCGCCGATCAGCGACAGTGTCGGCATCAGGGTGGAGGCGGACGTATCGCGTCCGGAGGGAAGGGTGGCGGCGGTCATGATGCGGCGTCTGCGGAAAAATCAGGGGTTCAAGGTGGAGGCGGTGGAGTAGAGCACGTAGAGGGCCAGGCCGAGCATGATCGCGCCCAGCAGCCCCTGCTGCATGCGCAGGAACCACGGGTTGCGTCCGACCCAGCCGCGGATGCGCGATGCGCCGTAGGCGAAGCAGCTGCCGTAGGGCAGGCTCAGCGCCTTCATGGTCACGCCCAGCACCAGCATCTGGATCCACACCGGGCCGTTGTCCGGCGTGGTGAACTGCGGCAGGAAGGCGATCATGAACAGCAGCACCTTCGGGTTCAGCAGATTGGTCATGAAGCCCTGCCAGAACGCATCGCGCGCCTCGCCGGGCCGCGCGGCCAGGGACACGTCGGCGTCGCGGGCGCAGCGCAGGATGGCCTTGATGCCCAGGTAGCCCAGATACAGGCCGCCGGCCGCCTTGATCGCCAGGAACAGCGTCGGAAACGCCTGCAGCACCGAGGCCAGCCCCAGCACCACGGCCGGCACCTGGATGAAACCCGCCGCCACATTGCCCAGCACGCTGTGGAACGCCGGCCGGAAGCCCTGCGTCATGCCTCGCGACAGCGTCAGCGCCATGTCCGGGCCGGGGGTGAGTTTCAACGCCGCGTCGGCGGCCAGGAAGAGCAGGAAAAGCTGGAGTGACGGCATGGGAATCGGGCTGCGCCTGGCCGCGAGGGCGACCAGAGGGTTCCCAGTGTAAGCAAGGCGCCTGATTAATTCCTGCAGCCAGCGGTGCGCAAATGAAGTTTCCCGTCGAATTTGGGGGCAGGTCGTTTTGCGCGCCCGTTTAGAATCCGTCTACAGGCCCGCACGGCCTGGACCGCCGCGGCGCCGAGACCCCATGGAACTAGACGATTTCGACCTTCAGATCCTGCAGAGCCTGCAGGAAGACAACCAGCGCACCAGCCAGGAGGTGGCCGAGCGCGTGAACCTGTCGCCGGTATCGTGCCTGCGGCGCATGAAGCGGTTGCGCGAATCCGGAGTGGTGCTGGGGGATGTGTCGGTGGTGGAGCCGGCGGCGGTGGGGCGCGACATCATGATGGTGGTGCTGGTGTCGCTCGAAAGCGAGCGCGCCGACAAGCTGGACACCTTCAAGCGCGCGATGCGCGGCGCGCCGGAGATCATGCAGTGCCTGGCGGTGACGGGGGGGTGGACTTCGTCGTCACCATGACCGTGCGCGACATGGCGGAGTACGACGCCTTCGCGCAGCGCCATTTCTGGGGCGATCCCAACGTGAAGCGCTTCTCGACGCTGGTGGTGATGAACCGCGTCAAATACGGACTGGCGGTGCCGACGACGCAGCCCGGCGAGGCGTAGCGGGCTCGCCGCCGATTGCGTGGGCCGAGCCGGCGGCGCTAGACTGGCCGCCTCCTCCTCTTTCCGTGTCTCACCGCCATGGCATTGCACAGCTGGCTCATCTACCTGGTTGCCGTGATCGGCCTGTCGATCACGCCCGGCCCCAACACCTTGCTGGCGCTGACCCACGGCGCGCTGCACGGGCATCGCAAGGCGCTGTGCACCATCGCTGGCGGCGCGGTCGGCTTCATTGCGCTGATCGCCCTGTCGATGCTGGGCATCAGCGCGCTGCTCAAGGCCTGGGGGCCGGCGCTGACGGTGCTGAAGTGGGCCGGCGGCGCGTACCTGATCTGGCTCGGCATCCAGCTGTGGCGCTCGCCCGGCGTGCAGCTGCGCCCGGCGCCCGACATGCCGCGGCTGCGCGGCACCCGCATGTTCAGCCAGGGTTTCCTGTCGGCGATCGCCAATCCCAAGGCGCTGCTGTTCTACGGCGCCTTCCTGCCGCAGTTCATCGATCCGGCCCGCAGCCTGTTTACGCAATTCCTGATCATGGCCGCGACCTTCGTGGCCATCGAGTTCGTGGTGGAGTACGTGCTGGCGCGCCTGGCGCACCGCGTGCGGCCGTGGCTCGAACGCGCCGGCCGGCGCTTCAACAAGGTGTGCGGGGGATTGTTCGCGGCGATGGGGGTGGCGCTGCCGGGGTCTTGAGCCCCGGGTTTTGATCCGCGCGTTTTGATCCGCGGCCTTTGATCTCCGGACTTTGATCTCCGGACTTTGATCCCGGCGCCACAATGCAAAAGCCCGACTCCAAGGAGCCGGGCTTTTTAATTCTGGTGGCCTGGGGCGGAATCGAACCACCGACACAAGGATTTTCAATCCTCTGCTCTACCGACTGAGCTACCAGGCCAACGAAGTCCGCAACTATACACAATTTTTTGGACTTGTGCCAGCCGCCTCGAAAAAAGTTTGAAGAATTTTCGCGGCGCCTTCCCGTATGGCGAGGGGCAAGGGGCGCATACTACCGCAAGCGGCGGTTGCATGGGGTGCGACCAAGCGTCGCGTGGGGTGCGACCCAGCGTCGCGGCCCGGGCCCCGAATGGCATGGGGATAACCCGCGGGAGTATAATCATGGCCGGTCCGCTGTTACATGCACGCTGCACCGCATGGGCTTTGCGGGGACCACAGCTCTAATACTCACGGCCTTGTCCTTTACATGTCGGTAGCTGTCCTAGCCTTCGGTCTGAATCACACGTCCGCGCCGGTGTCGGTTCGCGAACGCGTGTCCATGCCCGTCGATCTGGTCAAGCCGGCGCTGGAAGGCCTGCGTTCCGCGTTCGGCGGGTCGGTGCGCGAAGCCGCCATCCTGTCGACCTGCAACCGCACCGAAATCTATTGCGCCGCCGACGGCCACGTGGCCGACCAGCTGCCCGCGTGGCTGGCCGAGCACAACCGCCTGGACGCCGGCACGCTGCGCCCGCATCTGTACCGCCACCAGCAGGACGACGCCGTGCGCCACGCCTTCCGCGTGGCCAGCGGGCTCGATTCCATGGTGCTGGGCGAAACCCAGATCGTCGGCCAGATGAAGGACGCGGTGCGCGCCGCCGGCGAGGCCGGTTCGCTCGGCACCTTGCTGCATCAGATGTTCCAGCGCACCTTCTCGGTCGCCAAGGAAGTCCGCTCGCAGACCGCCATCGGCGCGCAGTCGGTGTCCATGGCCGCCGCCGCGGTGCGCCTGGCCGAACGCGTGTTCGGCAACCTGGACCAGGCCCGCACGCTGTTCATCGGCGCGGGCGAAATGATCGAGCTGTGCGCCACCCACTTCGCCGCGCAGCGTCCGCGCAGCATGGTGGTGGCCAATCGCACGGCGGAACGCGCCGAGCTGCTGGCCAACCGGTTCTCGGCCAGCACCATGAAGCTGTCGGACCTGACCGACCGCCTTTCCGAATTCGACGTGGTCGTCTCCTGTACGGCCAGCTCCCTGCCCATCCTCGGGCTGGGGATGGTGGAACGGGCCACGCGCCTGCGCCGCCACCGCCCCATGGTCATGATCGACCTGGCCGTGCCGCGCGACATCGAACCCGAGGTCGGCCGCCTGGACGACGTCTACCTGTATTCCGTCGATGACCTGGGCCGTCTGGTCCAGACCGGCACCGACGCGCGCCGCGCCGCCGTGGTGCAGGCCGAGGCCATCATCGAAACCCGCGTCCAGGGCTTCATGCACTGGATGCAATCGCGCGAAGTGGTGCCCGTCATCCGCGACCTGCACCAGGCCGCCGAAGACGTCAGCGCCGCCGAACTCGAGCGCGCCCGCCGCCTGCTGGCGCGCGGCGAATCGCCGGAAGCCGTGCTCGAGCAGCTGGCCCACGGCCTGACCCAGAAATACCTGCATGGCCCGCTGGCGGCGTTGAACCGCAGCGAAGGCGAGGACCGCAAGCAGCTGCTTGCCTGGATGCCGCGCCTGTTCCCCGGCCGCGACTCGCGCCGTTAGCGGCGCTGTTCCCGCCCCGCCTTGCGGCGGGCGCTCGTCACGGGCGCCCGCCATTCCCGTTTTCCTTTGCTGAATCCCCATCATGAAATCTTCCATGCGCAGCCGGCTGGAGCATCTGTGTCACCGCCTGATCGAGGTGGACGCGCTGCTCGCCGAACCGGAAACCGCGGCCGACATGGACCGCTTCCGCAAGCTCTCGCGCGAGCGTTCCGAGCTGGAGCCGGTGGTCGAGGCGTTCACCGCTTTCGTGCGCGGCGAGGAAGACCTGGCGACCGCGCAGGAGATGCTGTCCGATCCCGAGCTGAAGGCGATGGCCGAGGACGAGATCAAGAGCGGCCGCGTCAAGCTGGAATCGCTGGAAGCGGCGCTGCAATTGCTGCTGCTGCCGCGCGACCCCAATGACGGCCGCAGCGTGTTCCTGGAAATCCGCGCCGGCACCGGCGGCGACGAAAGCGCGCTGTTCTCGGGCGACCTGCTGCGCATGTACACGCGCTACGCCGAACAGCGCGGCTGGCGCGTCGAGCTGATGTCGGAAAGCGCGTCGGAGCTGGGCGGCTACAAGGAAGTGATCGCGCGCATCGAGGGCGACGGCGCCTATGGCCGCCTGAAATTCGAATCCGGCGCGCACCGCGTGCAGCGCGTGCCCGCCACCGAGGCGCAGGGCCGCATCCATACCTCGGCCTGCACGGTGGCCATCATGGCCGAAGCCGATGCCATGTCGGAGATCGTCATCAACCCGAGCGACCTGCGCATCGACACGTTCCGCGCCAGCGGCGCCGGCGGCCAGCACATCAACAAGACCGACTCGGCCGTGCGCATCACGCACTTGCCGACCGGGCTGGTGGTGGAGTGCCAGGACGACCGTTCGCAGCACCGCAACAAGGACAAGGCCATGCAGGTGCTGGCCGCGCGCCTGAAGGACCGGGAAGTCCGCGAGCGCCAGAGCAAGGAAGCGGCCGAACGCAAGAGCCTGATCGGCTCCGGCGACCGCTCCGAGCGCATCCGCACCTATAACTTCCCGCAGGGCCGCGTCACCGACCATCGCATCAACCTGACGCTGTACAAGCTGCAGCAGATCATGGAAGGCGATCTGGAAGAGCTGACCGGCGCCCTGATCGCCGAGCACCAGGCCGAGCAGTTGGCGGCGCTGGGCGACGATATCTGAGGCCGCCGCCCAGCCCACGCCGTTGAGATTGCCACGCCGATGACCGCCCAGATCAAGAGCCTGCTGCTGGACACGCGCCTGCCCCGGCTCGAAGTGCGCATGCTGCTCGAGCACGTGCTGGCCAAGCCGCGCGCCTGGCTGCTGGCGCATGACACCGACCCGCTGGCGCCGGACGTGGCCGCGGCCTACGAGGCGCTGGCGCAGCGCCGCCTGGCCGGCGAGCCGATGGCCTATCTGCTGGGGCGGCGAGAATTCATGGGGCACGCGTTCCGCGTGACGCCCGACGTGCTGATCCCGCGCCCGGACACCGAGGTGCTGGTGGAAACCGCGCTGGAATGCGTGGCCGGGCAGTCCGCGCCCGCCGTGCTGGACCTGGGCACGGGCAGCGGCGCCATCGCCATCTCGATCGCCCTGGCGCGCCGTGATGCCCGCGTGATGGCGAGCGACGTGAGCGCCGCCGCGCTGGCCGTGGCCGCGGGCAATGCCTGGGAGCTGACCGCCTCGGTGCGCTTCGTCGAAGGCAGCTGGTACGACGCGGTGCCCGCCGGCGAGGGCTTCGACCTGATCGTGTCCAATCCGCCGTATGTCGCCAGCGACGATCCGCACCTGGGACAGGGCGACGTGCGCTTCGAGCCGCGCGGCGCGCTGACCGATGGCGCCGACGGCCTGGAAGACCTGCGCCGCATCGTGGCCGGCGCCCATCGCCACCTGAAGCCGGGCGCGGCATTGTGGATGGAGCACGGCTGGGACCAGGCCGAGGCGGTGCGTGGCCTGCTGGCCGCCGCGGGCTTCGCCGATGTCCACAGCCGGCGCGACCTGGCCGGCATCGAACGCATTTCCGGCGGACGCTGGCCCGGGCGGGGCTGACGCCGGGCCGGCGATTTGTAACCGGCTGCCGCGCCGCAACCGGCCGATTCCCGGGGGCCGCCCCGGGGAATCCGGGACGAAATCCCGCCTGTACCTATAATTGGCGTATTCCGTTATGCCTCCTGTCCAAGAGACCACCATGAGCGACGTTCAAGAATTCATCCGCGAAACCGTGACCCAGCACCCCGTCGTGCTGTTCATGAAGGGCACCGCCCAGTTCCCGCAATGCGGCTTTTCCGGCAAGGCCATCCAGATCCTCAAGGGCTGTGGCGTCAAGAAGCTGGTCACCGTGAATGTGCTGGAGGACGACGAAGTCCGCCAGGGCATCAAGGAATTCTCGAACTGGCCGACGATTCCGCAGCTGTACGTGGCCGGCGAGTTCATCGGCGGTTCGGACATCATGAACGAGATGAACGAATCGGGCGAACTGAAGACCCTGCTGGAGCAATCCGGCGCCACGGCCTGATTCCGTGCGGCGACTGGTCATCGGCATCACGGGCGCCACCGGCGCCCTCTACGCGGTGCGCATGCTGCAGGCGCTGCGCGGCGTGGACGATGTCGAGACGCACCTGGTGGTGTCGGCCTCGGGCGTGCTGAACATCAAGCACGAACTCGATGTCAGCCGCCATGATGTCTACGCGCTGGCCGACCACGTGCACAGCGTGCGCGATGTCGGCGCCACGCTGGCCAGCGGCGCGTTCCAGACCGCCGGCATGGTCATCGTGCCGTGCTCGATGCGCACGCTGGCGGCCGTGGCCCACGGCCTGTCCGACAACCTCATCACGCGCGCGGCCGACGTCACGCTCAAGGAGCGTCGCCGCCTGGTGATGATGGTGCGCGAAACGCCGTTCAACCTGGCGCACCTGCGCAACATGACCGCCGTCACCGAGATGGGCGGCATCGTGTTCCCGCCGTTGCCGGCGTTCTACCATCGCCCGGCCAGCATTGAGGAAATGGTGGATCACACCGTGGCCCGCGTGCTGGAGCTGTTCGACATCCATGTGCCCGGTCCGCACTGGGAAGGCATGAAATAAGCGCCGTCGCGGCCCACGGGCCGTGAATGGTGAACGCCCCGGAGATCGGTTGATCTCCGGGGCGTTTTCGTTTCAGCGCGCGTTGTGGCGGGCGATCAGCCCGCCGCACGCCGCGCGGCGGTCATTCCACCAGACCCAGCCCGTTGAGCGCGGCCAGGTTTTCCGGCCAGCGGCGCGCGCGGGCGTTCTGCAGTTCGATGCGGGCCCAGGCCATCCAGCCGGCCCACTCGATGCGCTTGTCCCACGCGGTGCCCCAGGCCTGCAGCGCGGCCAGGCCGGCGGCGGCATGGCCTTCGGCGGCCTCGAAGTCGCCCGCCGTCAGCGCCAGTTGCGCCAGCAGCAGGCGCGGCTCGGCGACCCACGGGTTGTGCGCCACCGCGGCTTCCAGCATGTGGCGCGCCGTGTCCATTTCGGTCTGCGGATGCATGCGGGTGACGACCTGCCAGTACAGCGCGCTGGCGGCGGCCTCGTCGCGCGGGCTGAGCGTGGCGCGGCAATGGTCGAAGGCGGGCGGCAGCGGGATGCCGGTATCGGCCGGCAGCGCCGACAGTGGCGCCAGCAGGTGCGACAGCATCGACAGGATGTTCGACGGCGGCTTCAGCGGGCCGGGCCACAGCGAGGCGGCCCAGTGCGATTTGAGGTCGCGGCGCTGCTGCTGCGGATAGCCGGCGAAGATCTCGTCCTGCCAGCTGTGCCATTGTTCGCCGATGTCGGCGGCCGATACCACGATGAAGGCGGCGACCTGGCGCGGCGTGAAGGTGAAGACCTGGCCGTCGGCGCCTTCCAGCGTCAGGCCCTCGGGGCCCTGGCCCTGGCCTTGCAGGATGGCCTGCACGAAGCGGGTGCGCGGCATGGCGCAGAACAGGCTGACCCATTCCTCGGCCTCGGCGCCCAGCACCTCGCGCAGCGTGTTGCGTTCGCGCTCGCGGTCGAACAGCGTCAGGTCGACGTACTCATTGCCATACACGCTGTGGAACAGGCCCAGCAGCCGCACCTCGCGCGGCTGGTTCCACAGCGTCAGAGTGCGGTAGACGCCCAGCAGGTGGTGCTTGAAGGTGCCGGCCTTGTGCCAGTCTTCGCCGGCGCTGCGGGCAAACAGCAGGTCGAGCAGGACGGGCAGGTCGGCATCGACGGCGGCATAGTGGTCGGCCAGCAGGGCGCGCGCGTGCGGATGCAGTTCGTTGGGGGTGGACATGGCAATGACGGCAAGGGGTTGGGAATCCAGCCGCTATTGTGTCGCGCGCGGCCGCGCTTGTCATGGCGGCGGGCCTTATACGGAAATGCGCATATCAATATGAAAATTCATCGCTTCCGGTTTTGAAGGGCGCTCACTAGAATCCGGGGCTTCCCTTCCCTGTTCGATTGCCGAGATTCCCATGCGTCTACGCCACACCCTGGCCGCCGTTGCCACCCTCATCGGATTTGCCGCCGCCGCGCCGGCGATGGCGCAGGACGCCGAACTGAAAGTCGGCGTGACCGTCGGCCCGCACGCCCAGATCGGCGAAGTGGTGCAGCAGGTCGCGGCCAGGCAGGGCTTGAAGGTCAAGCTGGTCGAGTTCAGCGACTTCATCCAGCCCAACGCCGCGCTGGACGCCAAGGAGCTGGACCTGAACATCTACCAGCACAAGCCCTTCCTGGAATCGCAGAACAAGGCGCGCGGCTACAAGCTGGTGCCGGTGGCCACGGCCGTGGTGCAGCAGATGGGCATCTATTCCAAGCGCGTGAAGTCGCTGGACGATCTGCAGCCGGGCGCCAAGGTGGCGATCCCCAACGACCCGACCAACGGCGCCCGCGCGCTGCTGGTGCTGCAGGCCGCCAAGCTCATCAAGCTCAAGGACGGCGTGACCGTGACGGCCTCGCTGTTCGACGTGGTCGACAACCCGAAGAAGCTCAAGTTCGTCGAGATCGAGGCCGCGCAGCTGCCGCACTCGCTGGCCGACGTCGATGCCGCCGCCGTGAACTCGGCCTACGCCATCCCGGCCGGCCTGTCGCCCGCCAAGGACGCGCTGGCGCTGGAAAGCAAGGATGCGCCGTTCGCCGCCGTGGTCATCGCCGCGCGCGAGGACAACAAGAACGATCCGCGCATCGCGCGCTTCATCAAGGCCTACCAGTCCGACGAGGTGAAGGCCTTCGTGGCGCAGAAATTCCCCGGCGCGTACACCACCTCCTGGTAAGCCATGTCGACGCTGACGATCTATCCGCAGGACGACCCGGCCGCCGGCCGGCGGCTGGATGACGCCGGCGAGATCCGGCGCGAGCTGGCCGCCATCGGCGTGACCTTCGAGCGCTGGCGGGCGCAGGCGCCGGTGGCGCCCGGCGCGCCGCAGGCCGAGGTGCTGGCGGCGTATCGTCCCGAGATCGAGCGGCTGGTGGCCGAGCGCGGCTATCGCAGCGTCGATGTGGTCAGCCTGGATCCGGCGCATCCGGACCGCGAGGCGCTGCGCCGCAAGTTCCTGGCCGAGCACACGCACGCCGATGACGAGGTGCGCTTCTTCGTCGCCGGCAGCGGCTTGTTCACGCTGCATGCCGCCGGCCGCGTCTACGCGGTGCTGTGCGAGCAGGACGACCTGATTTCGGTGCCGGCCGGCGTGCCGCACTGGTTCGACATGGGCTCGGCGCCCGCCTTCACCTGTATCCGGCTGTTCAATGACCCGGCCGGCTGGGTGGCGCAGTTCACGGGCGATGACATCGCCGCGCGCTTTCCGGTATTGCCCTGAAGGCGAGGGCGGGCGCGGCATGAGGACGCGGCCTGATCGCGGCCGCCGCGTCACGCGATCCGGACATGCTGCTGGACCGCGCCGCCGCTTTCTTCCCCGCGTTTCGCCTCACGCGTATTTGCCCGTCAGGCCCCCGTCCACCAGCAATTCCGTGCCGGTGATGTACGACGCTTCATCCGACGCCAGGAACGCCACCGCGTTCGCCACTTCCCACGGCGTGCCCATGCGGCCCATCGGCACCTGCCGGTCGCGCGCCGCGCGCGCGGCTGCCAGATCGTCCTTGGCGAACATGCCGGCCACGTTCTTCGCGACGCGCGGCGTATCGATCAGGCCCGGAATCACCGTGTTGACGCGAATGCCGTCGGCCGCATACTGCTGCGCCGCCATGCGCGCGAAATGGATCACCGCGGCCTTGCTGACGCTGTAGGCCAGGTGGGGATAACCGGTGTAGCGGATGCCGGCGATCGACGACACGGTGACGATGGCGCCGCCGCCCTGCGCGCGCATCACGGGCGCCAGCAGGCGCGTGGCGATCAACAGGCTGGTGACGTTGACGCGCTGGATGCGGTCCCAGTCGGCCAGGTCGATGTCTTCCGGGCCGCCGATCTTGCCGATGCCGGCGTTGGCCTGCAGCACGTCGATGCGGCCGTAGTGGCCGAGCGCCGCGTCCACGGCGGCCCGCATGGCGTCCGCGTCGGCCACGTCGGCTTGCAGGGGCAACGCCTGGCCGCCGGCGCGTTCGACTTCATGCGCCGCGTCCTCGGCCGCCGCCCGGTCGGCGTCCAGCGCGATGATGGCCGCGCCCTGGCGCGCCAGGGTCACGCAGCTGGCCTTGCCGATGCTCCAGCCGGCGGCCGACGAACCGGCGCCGGCCACCAGCGCGACCTTGCCCGCCAGCCGCGCGCCGGACGCGGGCGGGATCACGACGGTTCTCCGTCGCGCTGGTGCGACTTGCCCTTGCCGACGTAGGGAATGGCGTGGTCGATGGTTTCCCAGATGTAGCGGCCGGACGGGCTCTGCTGCTCCTCGGCCACGTGCGACACCAGGCCGGCGGCGCGCGAGATGACCGCAAAGCCGCGCATCAGCGCGGTGGGCACGCCGATCTCGCTGAGCAGCGCGGCGACCGCGCCGGTGGCGTTGATGGTGATGTGCTTGCCGTAGGTCTCGTCGATCGCCGCCGCCAGCAGCCGCAGCGCCTTGAGCGAATCGCCGGACAGGTCCGGCTCGGCTTCGGCCAGCGCCAGCAACTTGATCGAACGCGGGTCGTCGGGCTTGTGCAGGTGATGGCCGAAGCCCGGCAGCGGCTGGCGGCTGGCGCGGAATTCGCGCGCGATCGCCAGCGCCTCGGCGCGGCCGTCGGCGGCCTGGCGGATGCGGTCCAGCAGGCGCGAGCAGTTCTCCATGGTGCCGACGAACTGGCTGCCGACCGCCATCAGGCCGGATGCCACCGCGCCCTGCAGGTTCTCGGGCGCGCTCATGTAGATCAGGCGGGTGGCGATGGCGCTGGGCGTGAGGCCGTGCTCCATCAGGGTCACCAGCACCGCGTCGACGATGCGCATGTCCACCGGCCGCGCCTCGCGGCCCAGGATCTGCATGATCATGACTTCGGTGAAGGTCTTCTTGCCGATCAGGTCTTCCACCAGGTCGACGTCGCGGTACGACATGCCGGTGAGGTGATGGGCGCAGAGGCGGGTTTCGGGCGTGTTCATGAAGACTCCTTGAGGGCCGCGTCGCGCACGGCGTTCTTGAGCACCTTGCCGACGGGCGAGCGCGGCAGGCTGTCATGGATGTGGATCTGCTTGGGCGTGGCGACCGGGCCGAGCAGGCCGCGCACGTGCGCCTTGAGCGCATCGGCATCGGCGGGCGCGCCGGGATGCAGCTGCACCGCGGCGTGGACGGCTTCGCCCCACTTGTCGTCGGGCAGGCCGAACACCGAGCATTCGTATACGGCGGGGTGGGCCGACAGCGCGTTCTCGACGTCGACGGGATAGATGTTGAAGCCGCCGGTGATGATGACGTCGCGCAGCCGGTCCTTCAGGAACAGGTAGCCGCGCGCGTCGATCAGGCCGGTGTCGCCGGTGTGCAGCCAGCCATCGACGATGGTCTCGGCGGTCTTCTCGGGCAGGCGCCAGTAGCCCGACATCACCAGGTCGCCGCGCACCACCACTTCGCCGATCTCGCCGCGCGGCAGCAGCGCGCCGGCCGGGTCCATGATGGCGACGTCCGACAGCCAGGTGACGCGGCCGACCGAGGCGCGGTTGTCGGGCGATTCGAGGTCGGCGGGGCGCAGCACCGTGACGATCTGCGGCGCCTCGGTCTGGCCGTAGGTGGTGCCCAGCACCGGGCCGAAGAAGGCGCGGGCGCGTTCGATCTTCTCGGGCGGCATCGGCGCGCCGCCGTAGATCAGGTTGCGCAGCGCCGGAAAGTCGGCGCGCGACACGCCCGGCTGCGCCATGATCATGTAGATCAGCGTCGGCGGCATGAAGCTGAGGGTGCCGCCGCGTTCGCGGAAGGCGGTGGTGATCGAGGCCGGCGTGGCGCTGTCGAGCAGCACGTGGGCGCCGCCGCGCGCCAGCACCGGCAAGAGGTAGGTGCCGGTGCCGTGCGTGACGGGCGCGGCGACCACGTAGCGGTCCTCGTGCGTCAGGCCCCAGCTGTGGATCTGGTTGATGATGGCGGCGTTCCAGGCGTGATAGGGCTGCATCACGCCCTTGGGCAGGCCGGTGGTGCCGCCGGTGAATTTGATTGCCTGGGTGGCGTCGCGCGGCAGCGCGTGGCGCAGCGGTTCGCGCCCGGCGCCGCGTTGCAGCAGGGTGTCGACATCCAGGCCGGCGGCGTCCGCCGACAGGCTCACGCGGTGCGGCGCGCCCGCCGCGACCAGCGCGTCGCCGGCGCCGTCCACCATGACGATGGACGGTTCGGTGGCATCCAGGATGCGCCCGATCTCGCGCGCCGTGCTGCGGGTGTTGAGCGGCACCCAGACCTTGCCGCTGGCCAGCACCGCCAGCAGCGCCAGGATGTGGCGACCGGTGTTGCCGGCGCAGAGGGCGACGCGGGTCTGCGGCGCCGGGTCCAGGTCCTGCAGAGCGGCCGCCAGCGCGCGCACCTGCGCGGCCAGCTGCTCGTACGTCACCTGGCCCTCGGGCGCGTCCAGCGCCACGCGCTCCGGGTATTGCTCGGCGGCGCGGAAAAAGAAATCGATCGGGTACACCCTGGTGCTCCTCAGTTGGCTTTGATATCGGCGCGCTTGACCACGGCGCTCCATTTGTCGATTTCGCTGACGATCTTCTTGCCGAAGGTCTCGGGCGTGTTGGGCGGCTGCGGCGCGTAGAAGCCCGATTGCTGGAACGAGGCCAGCAGCGCCGGATTGGCCAGCGCCTTGTTCATGGCCTGGTTCAGGCGCTCGATGACCGCTGGCGGGGTGCCGGCGGGCGCCATCAGGCCGAACCACGATTCGACGTCGAAGCCGGGCAGGCCGGACTCGGCCAGCGTCGGCACGTCGGGCACGGCCGGCAGGCGCTGCGGCGAGGTGACGCCGATGGCGCGCAGCTTGCCGGCCTGCACGTGCGGCAGCGACGAGGGCAGGTTGTCGAACATCGAGTCGACCTGGCCGCCCAGCAGGTCGGCCACCGCCGGGCCGCTGCCGCGATAGGGCACGTGCAGGATGTCGGTGCCGGTCTGCATCTTGAACAGCTCGCACGACAGGTGGATCGACGAGCCGCTGCCCGACGAGGCGCAGGTCAGCTTGCCGGGATGGGCCTTGGCGTAGGCCAGGTATTCGGGCACGGTCTTGACCGGCAGCTTGGGGTTGACCACCAGGATGTTGGGGATGGTCGCCAGCAGGCCGATCGGCTTGAAGTCCTTGATGAAGTCGTAGTTGAGCTTGCTGTAGAGCGTGCGGTTGATGGTGTTGGCGATCGAGCCGACGTACAGCGTGTAGCCGTCGGGCGCGGCGCGCGAGACGATTTCGGCGCCGATGTTGCTGTTGGCGCCGGTCTTGTTCTCCACCACGATGGTCTGGCCCAGTTCCTCGTTCAGGGCCTTGGCCACCAGGCGCGCGACGATGTCGGTGGCGCCGCCGGCGGCATAGCCGACCACCAGGGTCACCGGGCGTTCGGGATAGGGCTTGGCGGCCTGGCTGGCGGTCGCGAATGCCAGGGCGCCCGCCAGGGCCGCGGCGCTGGCGGCCAGCCGCCTGCTGAATGTCTGCATGGTTGTCTCCGTCTCGTTTGTCTAATATCTGGACAGATCTTTGCCTGCCCGATTTCATATTGGGCTTTGATAAGCGCCTCAGCAACGCAAGGTGTCCAGAAAATGAACAAGACGGAAAGCGATGACGGCGGGCCGCGGGTGCTGCGGCGCGGGCTGCGGGTGCTGGGCGTGTTGCGCCAGGCGGGGGCCGCCGGCATGCACGTGACCGACATCGCGCGCGCCGCCGGCATGCAGCGCTCCACCGTGTACCGCTATCTGGACGTGCTGGCGCAGGAGGGTTACGCGCTGCGCGAGCCGGATGCGCCGCACTGGCGCGTGGCGGAGCTGGGCGTGATGATGGCCGGCGATCCGCACGCCGAAGCGGTGCGCGGCCTGCGGCCGGTGCTGCGGCAGATCAGCGATGTCAGCGGCGATTCGGCGTTCCTGATCTGCCGTGCCGGCGGCGATTCGCTATGCCTGCATCGCGAGGTCGGCAACTACCCGGTGCAGGTGCTGGCGGTGACGATCGGCCATCGCCAGCCGCTGGGCGTGGGCGCGGCTGGCCTGGCGCTGCTGGGCGTCCTGCCGCCGGCCGAGGCCGACGAGGTGATCGCGCAGAATGAACAGGCCCTGCGCGCCTATGGCGGCATGACGGTGGCGCAGATGCGGCGGCTGGCCGAGAACGCCCGCGACCGCGGTTGGGCGGTGGTGGGCAATGCCGCCGTGCCGGGCGTGCTGGGCGTGGGGGTGGCGCTGTGCGACGCCAGCGGCTATCCGCGGCTGGCGGTCAGCGTGTCGAGCCTGATCGACCGGATGCAGGCGCCGCGCCAGCGCGCGATTGCGGAATTGATCCGCGCCCAGCTGGGGCGTCAGGCCTGGGCGGGCGCCGGCGCGCGGTAGGTCTTCTGGTAATGCACCGTGAAGGTCTTGAACGCATCCAGCGCCTTGCGCGGGTCATGGCCCGGCTTGACCAGGAAGCTGTCGAAGCCGACGCGCGCCTGGTAGTGGATGGTGTCGATCATCACGTCGCCCACCGCCCGCAGCTCGCCGGTCCACTGATAGCGGGTGCGCAGCAGTTGCGCCAGCGAATAGCCGCGGCCATCGGTGTAGACGGGGAAGTCCACCGCGATGAAGGCGATGCTCGCCGGGTCGAGCGTGCCGTCGGCTTCCAGCAGGTCGCGCAGGTCGGCGTCCGGCCCCAGCAGGACCGCGACCGGATGGCGATGGCGGCGCAGCGTGGCGTGCGAGGCTTTCCAGGTGGCCAGCGGCACGATCCAGCCGGGCTCGTCGGTCGGCACCTGGCCGTCGGCCGCCACCTCGGGGTCGGGCACGAAGGGGCGGGCGCTGTCGGCTTCCAGCCGGCCGTTGCGGATCAGGTGCGGGCCGGGCGCGTCGTGGGCATAGAGCTCAGACATGGGCGGCCTCCTGCGCGGGCTTGGCAAAGGCGGGGTCCGAATAGACGTCCTGCTTGAAGGGATCGATGCCGACCCGGTCCACCACGTCGATGAAGCGTTCTTCTTCGCTGTCGCGCAGCCCCAGGTAGGTCTGGATCAGGCGGTCGACCACGCCCGGCACCTGGTCGCGGGCGAACGACGGGCCGATGATGCGGCCGATGGCGGCGCCGCCGCCCTTCGTCGATTCGATGTCGGGCAGCGGCTTGGCGGCGCCGTTCTGGCGGCCGCCGATGGTGACTTGGTACCACTCTTCGCCGGCCTTATCGACGCCCAGGATGCCGATGTGGCCGACGTGGTGGTGGCCGCAGGAGTTGATGCAGCCGGAGATGTTCAGGTCCAGTTCGCCGATCTCGAACAGGTAGTCGAGGTTGTCGAACTGGCGCTGGATGGCCTCGGCCACGGGGATCGACACGGCGTTGGCGAGCGCGCAGAAATCCCCGCCCGGACAGGCGATGATGTTGGTCAGCAGGCCGACGTTGGGCGTGGCCAGGTTCAGCGCCTCCAGCTTGCCCCACAGTTCGTGCAGGCGGGCGCGGCGCACATCGGCCAGGATCAGGTTCTGCTCGTGCGACACGCGCAGTTCGCCGAAGCCGTATTCATCGGCCAGCGCGGCCACCGCGTCCATCTGGTCGGCGGTGATGTCGCCCGGCGGCACGCCGGTGGCCTTGAGCGAGACGGTGACGGCGGCGTAGCCCGGCGTCTTGTGGGCGTGCACGTTGGTGCGGACCCAGCGCGCGAAGCGCGGATCGGCGGCGGCCAGCGCCGCGGTGTTGTCGGTGTCGTTGGCCGCGGCCGCGTCGTATTGCGGCCAGATGAAGCGCGCGGCGATGGTGTCGACGAATTCCTGCGTGATGGTGTCGGGGCCGCCCTTGATCAGCTGCCACTGTTCGTCCACCTGCTGCGCATAGACTTCCGGCGTCAGGTCCTTCACCAGGATCTTGATGCGCGCCTTGTACTTGTTGTCGCGGCGGCCATGCAGGTTGTAGACCCGCAGCGCGGCCTGCATGTAGGTCAGCAGGTCCTGCCATTCGACGAAGGGGTTGATCAGCTTGCCGACGATCGGCGTGCGGCCCATGCCGCCGCCGACCCAGACGCGGAAACCGAGCTTGCCATCGCGCTCGACCGCCTGCAGGCCGATGTCGTGCACGCCGACCGCCGCGCGGTCCTGCACGGCGCCGCTGACGGCGATCTTGAACTTGCGCGGCAGGAACGCGAATTCGGGATGCAGCGTGGACCACTGGCGGATGATCTCGCACCACACCAGCGGGTCGATCAGCTCGTCCGGCGCGACGCCGGCGAAGTGGTCGGTGGTGGTGTTGCGGATACAGTTGCCGCTGGTCTGGATGGCGTGCATCTGCACCGTGGCCAGTTCGGCCAGGATGTCCGGCACGTCTTCCAGCTTGGGCCAGTTGAACTGGATGTTCTGGCGCGTGCTGAAGTGGCCGTAGCCGCGGTCCCACTTGCGCGCGATGTGCGCCAGGGTGCGCAGCTGGCGCGAGGCCAGGATGCCGTAGGGGATGGCCACCCGCAGCAT
Organism: Achromobacter sp. 2789STDY5608615; assembly: GCF_001298995.1. NCBI lineage: Bacteria > Pseudomonadati > Pseudomonadota > Betaproteobacteria > Burkholderiales > Alcaligenaceae > Achromobacter > Achromobacter sp. 2789STDY5608615. Next base: position 59,694 of record NZ_CYTY01000007.1, on the reverse strand, counting down.
CGGCGCGTGGCGCTGGATATACAGGCCGTTCTGCAGGCGCAGGACGCGGAAATCATCTTCGGTGAGCTGGCCGTCGAGGAAGCGGCGCGTCTGGTCGGCGAACTGCGCCACACGCTCTTCGACAAGCTGCTGGTCGACGGGGTCATACACGTACATGTCTACTGCCCTTGAGGTCTTCTCGGTCTGGTCCCCGCAAGCGTGGCCCGCCGTGGGCGGGGACTGGGGGATTCATAACCGTAACAGGCAGCCGCTTCGAGCGTCTAAGTCATTCTGGTAATAAGCGTATGCCCTCCACGCCGGGGGGATTCCCCAACGGTGGGGCCTACAGCGCGGCGTTGACCGCCCAGCGCGCCACCAGCACCAGGATCACGACCAGGCAGGCCGCCATCAACAGGCCGGTGAGGATCAGCGGGGCGGGTTTGTTGTGGGCGATGTCGGCGTCGTAGCCGCGGCCGCGGCGCACGCCGAAAAAGCCCCACAGGACGGATTTGACCGTGCGCAGGAAGCTGAGCATCGGGATGGTCTCCTGAAAGGGGATGCGCCCACTGTAGCCGCCCCGGCGCGGGCGGGGCAGATGCAGATTCGCCCCAGGCGACCGTATCAGATGGCGCCGGCGGCGGGCGTGCCGATGCCGCGCACGATGTGGTCCAGCAGTTCGCGCGCGGCCGGCGAGATGTGGCGGCCGGCGCGGCTGAGCACGTGCAGGCTGCCCTGGTTGAGGATGGGGTTGGCCAGCGGCAGGCTGGCCAGGCGCATCGCGGCCATGTCGGCGGTGACCGCGATGGGCGGCGTCAGGGCGTAGCCGATGCCGGTGGCGGCGAACTGCCACAACGCCTTGAACGACGAGGTGGTCAGCACGTTGCGCAGCCGCACCTGTTCGCTGATCTCGGCGGCCTGGATGTGCTGGCGCACGCCGAAGCCTTCCTGCATCGAGGCGCCGGGGTACTCGACCAGGTCGGTCAGCAGCAGCGGCCGTTGCAGGCGCGTCAGCGGATGTTCCTGGCGCACGATGGCGCGGATCGGCTCGGGCCGCGAGTAGTGCGTGCGCAGCCGGGCGTCGTTGGGCGGCTGGAACACCAGCCCGATATAGGCCAGGTCGTCGACGATGCGCTGCACGATCTCGGAGGTGTGGGCCACGTCGATGTCCAGCGTCACCTCGGGATGGCTGCGCCAGTAGCCGGGCAGCACCCGGTCGAACATCAGCTCGACGAAGCCTTCGCCCAGCACCAGGTCGATGTGGCCGCGCTCCGCCTTGCGCAGGCTGTCGATCTCCGAGAAGAAGCTTTCCTGGATGTTCTGCTGGCGCTTCACGTAGCGCGCCAGGATGTGGCCGGCGTCGGTCGGCACCACGCCGCGGCCGCGCCGCTCGAACAGGGCCATGCCGCAGTCGCGCTCCAGCGCCGCGATGGCGCGGCTGACGGCGGACGGGTCCATGTTCAGCACTTCGGCGGCGCCGCGCACCGAACCCCGGCTCATGACCTGCATGAAGTAATGGGTGCGGCGGGCGTCGAGTTTTTCGTCCATGGCGGTGCTCCGTGGCGCAAAGACATCGGTTCGGTCTGCAATATATTGAGGGTTTACCCTTATATATTGCTGGTTCTTGCAAAAAATTCCCTGTCTAGGGGCATCCGTTGCATTTTACGCAACACATTAGCCCTGGCGGTGTCATGGTTGGCGCGCCGGCCCCCGGGCGAAAATCGCCGCTGCCGCCCGCTCGCCCCGCGAGCCGCCCCGTACCGGCCCTCCAGCCCGGGGGCGACCGCCGTGGAGGCGCCGATCGGGCCGCTCCAATACCTACTCACGTACTCAGGGGAATCCGATGTCTCATGCCGGCGCCAGCCTGGCCATGCCCGCCATGCCGCTATCCAGCCGCATCCGCATGCTTGTCGCCATCTTGCTGGTGGTGCTCGTGTCCGAAGCGATCGGCAGCGCCACCTTCGCGGTGGGTCCGGGCAAGATCGTTCTGCAGCCCATGCTCTGGGCCATCTTCATCGGCGCGGTGGTGGCCGCCGTCGGCCAGCGCCTGCCGTCCGGCGTCGGCATCGACACCGCCATGCAGACCCGCATCAGCGGCTACCTGCAGTACGCGCTGCTGCCGTTCCTGGCCAAGCTGGGCCTGATGGTCGGCGGCTCGCTGCCGCAAGTGCGCGAGGCCGGCTGGGCCCTGGTGTTCCAGGAGTTCGGCCACTTCTTCGGCACCATGGCCATCGGCCTGCCGCTGGCGCTGCTGCTGGGCATCAAGCGCGAAGCCATCGGCGCGACGTTCTCGGTGGGCCGCGAGCCCAGCCTGGCGATCATCGGCGAGCGCTACGGCATGAATTCGCCCGAAGGCCGCGGCGTGATGGCCGAGTACATCACCGGCACCGTGATCGGCGCGCTGTTCGTGGCGCTGATGGCCGGCTTCATCACCAGCCTGAACATCTTCGATCCGCGTTCGCTCGCCATGGGCGCCGGCGTGGGCTCGGGCAGCATGATGGCCGCGGGCGTGGGCGCCATCGCCTCGCAGCAGACGCCGGAAGTGGCGCACCAGGTGGCCGCGCTGGCCGCCGCCGCCAACCTGCTGACCACGGTGGTGGGCGTCTACTTCACGCTGTTCATTTCGCTGCCGACGACCATCTTCCTGTACGGCAAGCTGGAGCCGGTGCTGGGCCGCTTCTCGCGCGCCAAGGCCGAAACCGCCGCCGACACCCCGGCCGCCACCGAGGCGCCGTCGCATGCCGTGAAGATGGGCTTCGGCGACCGCCTCACGGCCTACGCCGTGTGCGGCCTGTTCGCGCTGGTCGGCAACCAGTTCGGCTACAAGGTGCCGATCCTGGACGCGCTGCCCGGCATGCTGATCATCATCCTGCTGGTCGTGATCGCCGACCTGCTGCTGCGCGTGGTGCCCAAGCTGCCCGCCGTGGCGGTGCTGTCGCTGATCGCGATGACCGTGGGCTGCCCCGGCGCGGTGCCGTATTCGGACCAGATCATCGCCGCGGTCAACAAGGTCAACTTCCTGCCGTTCACGACGGTGATCCTGGCCATGGCCGGCCTGTCGATCCTGAAGGACCTGCCGGCCTTCCGCAAGCTGGGCTGGAAGATCGTGGTGGTGTCGCTGGCGGCCAACGCCGGCACCTTCCTGGGCGCGACGATGATCGCCGAGTTCTTCCACTGATCGGGCGCCGCCGTCCGGCAAGTGAAAAAGCCGCCCTGGTATGGGCGGCTTTTTTTTGCTGGGCGTCGGCGCGGCTCAGGTGCGGGCGTTGGGCCGGTAGCGCGCGTTGTCGGTGACGTTCTCGGTCGGGCCGATGTTCTCGACCTTGGGGATGCCGAGACCGGCGGCCTTCATGGCCACGGCGGTCTGCAGTTCCTGCACCTGCGGATTGCCCATGGCCACGCGGTAGGGCTGCAGCGGCGTCAGGCCCTCGATGGTGCCGAGGTCGTTGGCGGTGTCGGCGCGCAGCGCCACCGGGTCGGGGCGCGCCGAGAATTCGTCGATGGCGCGGCGCAGGCGCGCGTCGGCGTACAGGTCGCGCAACTGGTCGACGTTGACGGCGGCGGGCGCGGCGGCCGCGGCGGCAACCGCCGTGGATGGCGTGTTTGTGACGGCGCGGCTGGCATCGGCGTCGTCGGCGCGCGGCGCGGGGGCAGTGCGGGCGATGCGCTGGGCCTGCCAGGCGGCCTGCGCCTGCGCGCTGCGTTGCGCCTGGCGCGTGGCGGCGTTGCGGGCGGCCCATTCGGCTTCCCAGACGGGGCGGGTGTCGTCCAGCAGCGGGATGCGCGCGGCATACGGCGGGGCGACGCGGGCGATGGGGGAGACGGCGGTCACGTTCATGCGTGGGCTCCCTGTTCTGTGGGGTCTACCTGTTGGTCCGGCGGGGACCTCGGAAGTTCAATATAGACGGCCCCGGGCGGGGCGGTATGTCGATCTGTAAGAAAAAAAGCCCCTGGCAAGCGCCAGGGGCGAGCGGCGGGCCCAAGAGGGCGCGCCGTACCGGGCGGCCGTTGCGCCTGGAGCCCGGCGGGTTCTCCAGGCCTGGCGGCCACCCAAACCGGAGCGGGTCAGGCGTGCGGCAGCGTCGCCTGCATCGACGGGCGCTGGTTGAACGCCTTGAACCACGCGGCGACGGCGGGGTGGCCGGCGCGCCAGTCGAAATCGGGATAGCGGAAGTCCAGGTAGCCCAGGGCGCAGCCGACGGTGATGGTGCCGATGTCCAGGCGGCCTTCCAGGCGGGCGGCGGTCTTTTCGAGCAGCGCCAGGCCGTCGCGCACCTTGCCCATCTGGCCTTCGTACCAGCCGTCCCAGCGCAGCGGCTCGGGACGCAGCACGGTCTCGTAGCGCGCCAGCAGCGCCGCGCCCAGCATGCCGTCGCCCAGCGATTGCTCGGCCAGCGCGGCCCAGCGCGCGGCGCCGGCGGGGAACAGCGCGCCCCGGCCCAGGTCGTTGAGGTATTCGCAGATGACGCGGCTGTCGAACAGGCGCTGGCCGTCGTCGGTGATCAGGGTCGGCACCTGGCCCAGCGGGTTGTCGGGGATGATGTTCTGGTCGCGGGCCACGGGGCCGGCGGCGCTGGGCAGCTTTTCGATGCGGTCGGCCAGGCCCAGTTCGTGGGCGATGACCATGCATTTGCGCACGAAGGGCGAGGCGGGCGAGAAGTAGATCTTCATGGGTGTCCTTGTCGGTGGGGGAGCGTCAGTGTTGGCCACGGGCCAGGTGTTGTCCAGCGACCCAGCCGAAAGTCAGCGCGGGCCCCAGCGTGATGCCGGGCGCGGGATAGGCGCCGCCCATGACCGAGTGCATGTCGTTGCCGGCCACGTAGAGGCCGGGGATGGCCTGGCCGCTGGCATCCACGGCCTGCGCATTGCCGTTGGCCGCGATGCCGCAGGCGGTGCCGATGTCGCCGGCATAGACCTTGACCGCGTAGTAGGGGCCGGCGCCGAGCGGGGCCAGGCAGGGATTGGGTTGGTGTTCGGGGTCGCCCAGGTAGCGGTTGTAGGCGGTGCCGCCCTTGCCGAAGTCGGGGTCCAGGCCCTGCGCCGCGTGTTCGTTGTAGCGCGCCACGGTGGCGTGCAGCGCGTCCGGCGGCACGCCCAGCTTTTGCGCCAGCGCTTCCAGCGTCGGCGCCTGCAGCAGGTAGCCGGCGTCGATCAGGTGCTGGCGCGGGCGGCCGCCGGGCAGCGCCAGGCCCAGGCCCCAGGTGTCGATGAAGCGCTGATCGCACAGCAGGAAGGCGGGCATGGTCGGCGCCTGTTCGTGGCTGCGGTACATGGCCTGCACGAAGGCGTGGTACGAGGTCGATTCGTTGACGAAGCGGCGGCCGGCGCCGTTGACGGCGATCAGGCCCGGCTTGGCGCGGTCCCACACCAGGTGCGGATAGTGCAGCCGTTTGCCGCCGGGTTGTTCCAGGATCGAGACCGGGGCCCAGAAGGCGGGGCTGGAATGGCCCTGGCCCAGCGCCGCGCCGGCGTCCTCGGCCAGGCGGATGCCGTCGCCGGTATTGTCGCGCGGCGACATCGACCAGTCGTCGGTGGGGTGGGGATAGGTCTGGCGGCGGCGCGTCGAATCCCACGGAAAGCCGCCCGTGGCCATGACCACGCCACGGCGGGCGCGGATGTTGATGCGCCGGCCCTCGTGTTCGACGGTGGCGCCCAGCACCGCGCCGTCGGCGTCGCGCAGCAGCGCCAGCGCCGGCGTGTTGAGCCAGTACGGCACCTTGCGCGCCAGCATGGCGTGGAACAGTTGCGCGGCCAGCGCGTTGCCCAGCAGCAGGCGGGTGCCGCGGTGGTAGCCGCGCAGGCGGTCCGCGCCATAGCGCAGCACCAGCTTCATGGCGTGACGCCACGAGGCGAACGCGCGGGTGGCGCGCAGCAGGTGGCGCACGTCGGTGATGGTGACCATCATGCCGCCCAGCACCGTGAATTCCTTGAGCGGATCGCGCAGCGTCTTGAGGTGGCGGCCCAGCTTGCGGCCGTCGAATTCCACCGGATCGAGCGAGCGGCCGCCCATGGCGGCGCCGGGCAGGTCGGGGTAGTAGTCGGGCGAGGCGGTGCGCGCGGCCACCTGCAGGAAGCCGCGCGCGACCAGGTCATCCATCATGCGCGGGCCGGCGTCGAGATAGGCGCGCTTCATCTCGTCGGAGGCCGCGGCGCCGACGGTTTCCTGCAGATAGGTCCAGACCTTGTCGAAGCTGTCCGGATGGCCGGCGGCCTCGGTCTGCGCGTTCAGCGGTATCCATAGCGCGCCGCCGGAAATGGCGGTCGAGCCGCCGATGCGGTCGGTCTTCTCGATGAGCAATACGTCCAGGCCCGCCACGCTGGCGGTCAGCGCGGCGCTCATGCCGCCCGCGCCCGAACCGACCACGAGCGCGTCGACTTCCTTGTCCCACTTGATGCTGTCCATGCTGCCTATGCTCCCGACCCGCCCAGCGACTTGCCGCCGTCCACGAAAATCACCTGGCCGGTGATGAAGTCCATTTGCGGCGAGGCCAGGAACGACACCGCGTTGGCCACGTCTTGCGGCTGGCCGGCGCGGCCCGTGGGCTGCAATGCCAGCTGGGCCGCCAGGCGCTCGGCGCTCAGGTTGCGCAGCAGCGGCGTGTCGATCAGCCCGGGGGCGATGGCGTTGACCAGGATGCCGCGCGGCGCCAGCTCCATGGCCGAGGCGCGGGTGTAGCCCACCAGCGCGGCCTTCGAGGCCACGTAGTGCGGATGGTTGCGCGCGCCCAGGTAGGCGCGCGAGGCGATGTTGACGATCTTGCCGCCGGCGGCCATGTCGCGCGCGGCTTCCTGCGTCAGGGTGGCGACGGCCAGCAGGTTGACGTCGAACATGCGGCGGTAGTCGTCGCTGGAGACGTCGAAGAACTTGCGCTCGTCGAACAGGCCGGCGTTGTTGACCAGCGCCGCCAGCGGCGCCAGTTCGCGCACCAGGGCGCGGGTGGCGTGTTCGTCGGCCAGGTCGACCACGCGGTAGTCCACGTCCAGGCCCTGCGCGCGCAGCGCCTGGGTTTCCTGGCCGGCCAGGGCCGCGTTGCGGTCGGCCATGACGACCCGAAAGCCGTCGCGCGCCAGCCGTTCGACGATCGCCAGGCCCATGCCGCTGGCGCCGCCGGTCACCAGCGCGGTGCCACGAGAATTGAGGGGTTCCATATCGATTCCTATACGGCCAGGTAGCCGCCGTCCACCGGCAGCACCACGCCATTGACGTAGCTGGCCATGGCCGAGGCCAGGAACAGCACGGGGCCGACGATCTCGTCGGCGCGTCCGGCCCGCGCCATGGGCGCGCGCCGCATGTACCAGTCGGTGCCGTGGGCCTGGGCGCGCTGGCCGGCGGTCATCTCGGTTTCCATCAGGCCGGGGGCGACGGCGTTGACTCGCACGCCGTGCGGCGCCAGGTCGCGCGCCAGCACTTCGGTGAACGAGCGCACGCCGCCCTTGGAGACCACGTAGCCGGCGGTCGAGATGCCGCAGCCGTAGGCCACGATCGAGCACAGGTTGACGATGGCGCCGCGGCTGGCCTTGAGCTGTTCGACGAAGGCGTGGGTGACGTTGAAGGTGCCTTGCAGGTTCACGTTCATCACGCGCTCCCAGATCTGCGGCGTCTGCGGATCGTCGAACGGCGCCCGCGCCGAGATGCCGGCGTTGTTGACCAGCACGTCGATGGCGCCATGACGCGCCTCGCACTCGTCGGCGAAGGCGCGCACCGCGGCGGCGTCGGTCGCGTCCAGCGCGGCATCGATGGCGCGGCCGCCCGCGGCCGCGATGGCCTGGGCGCTGGCGCGGGCCAGGGCGGGATCGAGGTCGGCCACGATCACGGTGGCGCCTTCGCGGGCGAAGCCCTGCGCGATGGTGGCGCCCAGGCCGCGTCCGGCGCCGGTGACGAGGACTCGCTTGTCTTGCATCATCAGGGTCATGGTGTGTTGGCTCCTAGCCGCCCAGGTAGGCGCGCTGAACGCCTTCGTCGCTGGCCAGCGCGGCCGATTCGCCTTCCAGCGCGATCTCGCCGTTTTCCAGGATGTAGGCATAGCTGGACACCGACAGCGCCAGCTTCACGTTCTGTTCCACCAGCAGGATGGTGATGCCCTGCTCGCGGTTCAGGCGCAGCACGATGTCGAAGATCTGTTCCACCACCAGCGGCGACAGGCCCATGGACGGCTCGTCCAGCAGGATCATGCGCGGGCGGGCCATCATGGCGCGGCCGGTGGCCAGCATCTGCTGTTCGCCGCCCGACAGCGTGGCGGCCTTCTGCTCGAAGCGCTCGCGCAGCCGCGGGAAGGTGTCGCAGACCATGTCCAGGTCGGCCTTGACCGCCTGGCGGTCCTGGCGCAGGTAGGCGCCCATTTCCAGGTTTTCGCGCACGCTCATCTCGCGGAAGATCTCGCGGCCTTCCGGCACCTGCACGATGCCGCGGCCGACGATGGCGTCGGCCGGCTGGCGATGGATGGCCTCGCCGGCAAAGCGCACGCTGCCCGCGGTGGGCGTCACCAGCCGCGAGATCACGTTGAGCGTGGTGGACTTGCCGGCGCCGTTGGCGCCCAGCAGCGCGACGATGGCGCCTTGCGGCACCTTCAGCGACACGTCCTGCAGGGCGCGGATATTGCCGTAGGCGGCGCTGACCGATTCGACTTCAAGCAGGTTCTCAGCCACCGGCGGCTCCCTTGCCCAGATAGGCTTCGATGACGCGGGGGTTGCTGCGCACCTCCGCGGGCGTGCCTTCGGCGATCTTCTCGCCGAACGACATGACGGTGATGCGATCCGAGATCGACATCACCAGCTGCATCACGTGCTCGACCAGCAGCACCGTGATGCCGTCGCGTTCGCACAGTTCGGTGAGGATGTGGTCGAGCGTCTCGATCTCGCGGTTGCGCAGGCCGGCGGCGGGCTCGTCCAGCAACAGCAGCTTGGGCGAGATGGCCAGCGCGCGCGCCAGTTCCAGCATCTTCTGGCGGCCGAAGTCCAGGCTGCACGCGGGCGTGTCGAGGAAATCGGCCAGGCCGACGCGTTCCAGCAGGTGCTCGACGAGTTCGCGCGCCTCGGCATTGGCCGGGCGCAGCAGGCGCGAGGCCGTGTTGGCGCCGTGCGCATAGGTGCCCAGCAGCGCGTTCTCGCGCACCGTCAGGGCGCTGAACAGTTCCAGGTTCTGGAAGGTGCGGGCCACGCCCAGCGCGGCCATCTCGTGCGGCTTCTTCTTCGTGATGTCGACGCCGTCGAAGACGATGCGCCCCTGCGTCGGCCGGTAGTAGCGCGAGACGCAGTTGAAGGTGGTGGACTTGCCGGCGCCGTTGGGGCCGATCAGCGCGTGGATGCGGCCGCGCTCGACCTGCATCGACAGGCCGTTGATGGCGGTCAGGCCGCCGAACTTCACCGTCAGGCCCTGGACGTCGAGGTAGGGTTGGGCGCTCATGCCGCGCTCCTTTGCGAGGGTTTGGCGGCGCCGCCATGGACGTCCCGGCGCGCGGGCAGCGGGGCGGCCGGCGGCGGCGCGCGGCGGCGCGCCTCGCGGCTGGCGAACAGGCCCTTGGGCGCGAACATCATGAAGCCCATCAGGATCACGCCGTAGATGATTTCCTGGAACGACAGCGCCTGGCGCAGCAGCTCCGAGATCAGGCCGAAGCCGATCGCGCCGGCGATGGCGCCGCGCACCGAGCCGATGCCGCCCACCACCACCATGGTCAGGATCAGGATAGTGGTCTGGAAGCCCAGGCTTTCCGGGTGGATGAACGAGGCGAAGGTGGTGTACATGCCGCCGGCGATGCCGGCGTAGGCGGCCGACAGCGTGAAGGCGGTGCGCTTGATGGCGTTGACGTTCACCCCCATGGCCTGCGCCGCCACGTCGCTTTCGCGCACGGCGCGAAAGGCCGAGCCCAGCTGCGAGCGCGACAGCGCCACGGTGATCCACAGCAGCAGCGCGGCGATCGCGACCACGAACGGATAGGCCTTGATGTCGGACACCAGTTCATAGCCGAACAGCGTGGCCGGCGAAATGCGGAAGCCGTTCGAGCCATTGGTCACCGACTGCCAGTTCAGGAACACCCACTGCATGGCCTCGCCGAAGGCGAAGGTCGACAGCGCCAGGTAGATGTCGCGCATGCGCAGCGCCAGGGCGCCGATGACGTAGCCCAGCAGCGCGGCCAGCAGCCCGCCGGCCACGATCGACACGAAGAAGGGCGGATGCCACAGGTTGTTGATCAGCCCCGCCGTATAGATGCCGACGCCGTAGAACGCGGCGTGCGACAGCGCGAACTGCCCGGTCTCGCCGATGACGATGTGCAGGCCCAGGGCCAGCACCACGAACACCATCAGCAGGTTGACGACATAGATCACATAGCCGCTGGCGACGAACGGCAGGGCCGCCAGCGCCACGGCCATCAGCGCCAGCAGGGCGCGGTCGGTCTTGGATTTCATACTTTTTTCACCTGCAGTTTGCCGCCCAGCAGGCCTTGCGGACGCAGCAGCAGCACCACCATGATGGCGACGAAGGGCGCCACCACGATCGCGTTGGTCGAAATGAACAGGCCCACCAGGTTCTCGGCCACGCCAATCACGAAGCCGCCGACCACCGCGCCGGGCAGGCTGGTGATGCCGCCGACGATGGCGGCCGCGTAGGCCAGGATGGCGATGTGGCCGATGTCCGGCGTGATCAGGATCTTGGGCGTGATGAGCAGCGCGGCCACGGCCGAGATCAGCCCGGACAGCGCCCACACCATCATGCGGATGCGCGTCAGGTTCACGCCCACCAGGCGCGCGGCCTTGGGGTTCATGCCGACGGCGCGCATGGCCTTGCCCACGCGGGTGTAGGTGAACATCCCGTACAGCAGCAGCATCACGCCCACGGCCACCGCGAAGATCACCAGGTCCAGCTGCGTCAGCACGGCGTCGCCGATGATGATGGCGTCGGTCGGCGCCAGCGGCGGCAGCGAGCGCGGCGTGTCGCCCAGGCCGGTCTGGCGCACCAGCCCCTTCAGGGCATACGCCAGGCCCAGCGTGGCGATCACCATCTGCACCCCCACGCCCCTGGAGGCGATGACGCGTTCCATGACGACGCGCTGGAACAGGCCGGAGACCGCCGCCACCACCAGCAGCGTGACCGGAATGACGACCAGGTAGGGCCAGCCCATCACCAGGGTCAGGAACAGGGCGATGTAGCCCCCGACCATGAAGATCTCGCCCTGGGCGAAGTTGGGCACGTCGGTGGTCTTGAAGATAATGACGACGGCGACCGCCAGCAGCGCGTAGACGCTGCCCGTCACCAGTCCCGACAGCACCCCCTGCTGCAGGAACAACCAGATATCGGCAAAGCTCATGATGGTCTCCGGCGGTCCGCGCGGCGCTGCGCCGCGGCGCGGACCTGGCCTGTGGCGGCGGTTACGGCTGGTACTGCCAGACGCTCTTGAAGGCGCCCGGCACGAGCGACATGTTGGTGCCGTCGAACTTGATGTAGATGGCCGATTCCTGCGCGGCGCGGTCGTTCGGGCCGAACTCGATCGGGCCGGCCATGACGCCGGAATCGAACTTCATGGTCTCCAGCGCGGCCAGCACCTTCTCGCGGGTGGGCTGCGGGCCGGCGGCCTTGAGGGCGTTGACCACCGCCATCGCCGGCGGCAGGCCGTAGGGCATGTAGGTCTGCGGGTGGCCAGGCTTGGCGGCCAGGTCCGGATAGGCCTGCTTGTACATGTCGTAGACCCAGGTCAGCTTCGAGCCGCCGGGCACGTCGGCCAGCACTTCCTGGATGTAGACGTTTTTGAAGGCGTCCTTGTTGCCGACGTTCTCGACCAGCTGCTTCAGGTCGGCGGTGCCGTTGACGGCCAGCACGATGGGCTTGTTCCAGCCCAGTTCCTGCGCTTTCTTGATGATCAGCGCGGCGGGGCGGGCATAGGTCGTCAGCAACAGCACGTCCGGGTTGCCGGCGCGGATCTTGAGCATCGGCGCGGTGACGTCGGTGATATTGGGATTGACCGATTGCACCTGCAGGTTCACGTTGCCCAGCTGCTTGGCCTGGGCCTGCGCGGCTTCCAGGTTCCAGCCGCCGTAGGCGTCGTCGTGGTTGATGTAGCCGATCTTGGCGGCCTTCAGGTGCTCATTGGCGAACTGCACCATCGAGCCGCCCACGGCGTGCTGCGAGATCGAGAACGCGCCGTAGATGTACTTGGACGGCGGATACAGCGCGCCGTCGCCGGAGGCATTGAGCATGACCAGCGGCACCTTCTCGCGCTCGACGTATTCGCGCGCGGCCACCACGGCGGCCGAGCACGAGCCGCCGTTCAGCAGGAACACCTTGTCCTGCTCGGTCAGCTTCTTGACGGCCGCCACCAGGTCATTGGCGTTGCAGCGGTCGTCCTCGATCACCAGTTCGATCTGGCGGCCGTTGATGCCGCCTTCCCTGTTGACCTTGGCGTACCACATCTTGGCGGCGTTCAGCACGTCGAAACCGTAGGCCATGCCGCTGCCCGAGAGGGGCGCGAACAGGCCGATGCGGATGGTCTTGTCGGTGATGCCGGGTTCCTGCTGGGCCTGGGCGGAGGCGCCCAGGGCAAGGGCGCATAGCGCGGCGGCCGCGTGGCGGCGAAGGTGCTTCATGGTTTGTCTCCCGTTTTTTGAGTGCGCGCCTTTATCCATGGCGCGTTGCTGCGTGGCGGCGATGCCGCCGGATTGGGTTCACTGCATGCGGTAGCCACCGTTCACGTCGATGACGCTGCCGGTGATGTAGCCCGCTTCTTCCGAGGCCAGGAAACGCACGGCCGCGGCGACGTCGTCCACCGTGCCGATGCGGCCCAGCGGAATCGCCTGCGCCGCGGCCGCCAGCGCGCCGCTGCTGGTGACGGTGCTGCGCAGCATGTCGGTGTCGATCAGCCCCGGCGCGATGCCGTTGACGGTGACGCCCAGGTGCGCCGATTCGCGCGCCATGGCCTTGGTCAGGCCCAGCACGGCGGACTTGGCGGCGATGCACGAGGCGCTGGAGCGATAGCCGCCCAGCTGCGCGGCGACCGAGGTGAAGGTGACGATGCGGCCGTGCTGGAGCGGCGCGGCTTCGCGCCGCCGCAGGTAGGCGCGGCCGCACAGGAACACGCCGCGCGCGTTGACGGCGAAGCTGCGTTCCCAGATGTCGAGCGTGGTGTCCTTGATCAGCGGGCGTTCGCCGTTGGCCTGGAACAGCAGCAGGCCGGCGGCGCTGACCAGCACGGCGATGGGGCCGTGGGCCTGTTCGATCTGGTCGAACGCCGTTTCGACGGCGTTTTCGTCGCTGACGTCGAAGGCATGGGCGCTGTGCGGCGAGCCGAGTTCATCGGCCACGCGGCCGGCGCGCTGGGCATCCACGTCCGACACCACCACGCGGTAGCCGGCGCGGGCCAGTTCCTGGCAGATGGTGGCGCCGATGCCGCCGCCGCCGCCGGTGACAAGCGCGAGCCGCGGGGCCGGGCCCGCGGCCGGCGTGGATACATTGGACATGCTGTCTCCTGTTGCGCGGATTCGCCTGCCTTGGAAGGGGCGTCCGCTGATCTGAATTTTTGGCGATTATGTATACATGGAGGGATGGCAGGTATAGGGGGTTTCCCGTAGTTGAGCGGTGGTCTTGATCGTTCTCATTGGGGAAAGCCCTAGCGCAGTGGTAAGGGGCGGTGTCGCATGTATTCTTCATGTATACAATGCGGGCATGGATACGCTATCTCAACACGTGACCGATACGCTGCGGGACTGGGTGCTGCATGGCAAGTTCAGCCCCGGGGCCCGTCTGGAGGAAATCCCGCTGGCCGAGAAGCTGGGGGTGTCGCGCACGCCGGTGCGTGCGGCCCTGGCGACGCTGGGCAACGAGGGGTTGCTGGAGCACCTGCCCAAGCGCGGCTATACGGTGCGGGCCTATGACATCGCCGAGATCGTGGCGGCCTACGAGGTACGCGCGGCCCTCGAGGGCCTGGCCTGTCGGCAGGCGGCGCTGCGCGGCCTGTCGAATGACGCGGTGGCGGTGCTGAAGAACTGCCTGGACGAAGGCGACCGCATTCTCGGCAAGGGCGTGCTGCTGGCGGAGGACCATCTGCCGTATCAGTAGGTCAACATTACCTTGCACAACGGGATCCTGGAGGCGGCGGGCAATCCGTGGGTGAAGCGGTTCGCGACGCAGGCGCAGGCGATTCCGTATGCGTCGGATCGGATCATCCTGTGGGAGGACCACGGGATCATTCTGCGGTCGCATGATGATCATCATCGGATCGTCAATGCCATTATTGCGCGGGATGGAGCGCGGGCTGAGGATCTGATGCGGGAGCATGTCTATTATGCGGGGATCATTCTTAAGAATAATTATGAGAGGTTGGCGCAGGCTTATCGGGTTTGAGGGGATTGTTGGCGGTTGGGTTCTTTAGGCGCGGGTGACGGGGCCGGCGGGGGATGGCGGGGCTACGATTGCGGTCCGGAGCGTTCGCTCCGGACTGCCCCGTTGTCAACCTCGTCCGCCTTCGGCTCCCTACGGTTTCCCTCGGGCGCATCTACACGCCCCGCCATCCCCCGCCGGCCCCGTCACCCGCTCGCGGTGAGACTTAACGGCCGTCGTTGGGGCGGGCTGGTTGCTTGGCGTTTTTGCCATCAATCGGGGGTGGGGGAGGGATTTGCGGGGTCGCCAAAGGCGGCCGCGCGGGCGGCCTTCTTTGGCGTTTGGGTGTCTGGCGTCGGAGGGAAGACGCTGTGCGCTGGTGGTGGAGGTGCGCTGGCGGCGACGTCGCGTTGGCAATGACGGTTGCGACGGCGATCATGTGGTGCGCAGTGCACGCGGCGGCGGGGCCGCCGCGTTCGCGGAGCGATCAGCTGGGGAGGCCGGTTTCCAGGCAGGGGCTGAATTCGCCGGTGGCGGCGTCGCGCAGGAACAGGACGCCGGTGGCGACGCCGAAGTAGGTGCCGTGCAGTTCCAGTTCGCCGCTTTCGACGCGGCGGCGGATGGACGGGAAGGTCATCAGGTTCTTGAGGCTGTGGCCGATGACGGCGAGTTCGAGGCGCTTGAGGTTGGCGGCGCGGTCGTCGCCGCCGGAGCCGAGTTCGTCGGCGACGGGCGCGATCTGGGACATCCACTTGCCGATGAAGTCGCCCTTGGTCAGGGGCTTGGCGTCGTCGAAGAAGGCGCGGATGCCGCCGCAGGAGGCGTGGCCGAGGACGACGATGTGCTTGACGTTCAGGCCGTTGACCGCGAATTCGATGGCGGCGCTGGTGCCGTGGTACGAGGATTCGGAGTCGGGGTCACAGGGCGGGACCAGGTTGGCGACGTTGCGCACCACGAACATCTCGCCGGGGCCGGCGTCGAAGATGGCTTCGGGCGAGACGCGCGAGTCGCAGCAGCCGATGATCAGGATTTCCGGGCTTTGCCCAGTTTCGGCCAGTTTTTCGTAGCGGCTGCGTTCGGAGTGGAAGCGGCCGGCGAGAAAGGACTGATAGCCTTCGGTGAGTCTTTTGGGAAACATGATCTATTCACTTCCTTGGTAACGAGGCCGGGCATGCCGGCGTGCCGGCAGACGCAACAAGGGGCTTCGTGTGGAAGCCCCTTTTGTCGAGTCGGCTGTGGAATTTTCCCACAATTGGGCTGACGCCGGCTTGACTAAACCCTATCCAGATAAGGGTTTTTCGCCTACCGAGCGCGTATGTCCAGGGCGGTGACCTTGGCGAATTGCAGCGGCGTGATGGCGCGGATCATCTTGATCTGGCCCGGCGCCAGCGGGCCGATGTCGTCGTCGCGCACGCGGCCGATCTCGCGGCCCTGGTCGTCGTAGAGAACGAAAGTCAGCATGACGTAGTTGACGGCGCGCGCCGACTGGTTGGCGAGCGAACCGGTGATGGTGGAGACGTTTTTGTTGGTGTCGCGGATGGCCTGGATGTTGCCCAGCGTGACGCCGTACAGGCTTTGCGCCTGCGCGCCACCGGTCAGGCCGGCCAGCAATGCGAGGAAGGCAAGGGCGGTTTTCATGACGGTCTCCTGTGGGGCCCGGCTACCGGGTTGCCTTCGCCGCGGTCTCTGGCGTCGCGTGTCGGGGGCATGCGTCTATCTCACACCTTTCCCGACCCGGGCACAACGGCCCAAAGGGATGAATGGGTAACAGGTTGCAGGGGATAGCCGCAGATTCCTCTGCGGATGCCACAAGTGCATCGGAATGTCTCCAACTTGCGGGCGTTTCAGGCGGTTTAGGCGGGATTTAGGCGCGGTGGCGCGGGGGGACGGCGTGCGGTTTTCGCGGGAAAAATGGCGGCCGCCGGAGCACCTTTCTATAAGCTGAATGAACGCGGCGGCGTTAGCATTTGTTGTCCTTTCGGCGCTTGCGAAGCGTGCGGCTTTGTCCGATGATGACCACGCCGGCAACTTGGCCGGCGGATCTTGCGGCCCGGGCGTGCGCCAGATTGGCGCCGACGGGCGATCAAGGGAGGAACTCATGCTTTCCCGTACTAGCCAATTGGCTTCGGCCATCGTGTTGTCCGCCAGCTGCTTCGGCGCCGTCTACGCCCAGACGCCCGCCGCCACGCCCGCACCCGCCAAGACCCCCGCGCCCGCCGCCACGCCTGCCGCCAAGACGCCAACCCCGCAGCAGCAGCGCATGGCCGACTGCAACAAGTCGGCCGAGGGCAAGAAGGGCGATGATCGCAAGACGTACATGAGCGCCTGCCTGAAGGGCGAGGCGCCGCCGCCCGCCAAGCAGTTGACGCCGCAGCAGCAGAAGATGAAGGACTGCAACGCCAAGGCCGGCGAGCAGAAGCTGACCGGCGACAAGCGCAAGACCTTCATGAGCACCTGCCTGAAGGGCTGAACACAGCGTTGAATCCGCGCAATGGAAAAGCGCCGGCCGTTGAACGGACCGGCGCTTTTTTCTGCGCGTTCCCCGCGGGGCGCGCCTACACCGTGGCGATCGGCGTGACCGGCGAACCGATCGCGTGCGGCAGTCGCAGCGGCGGCGCCGTCAGCATGAAGCGGTGGCGGCCGTTGGCCCGCAGCCACTCGGCCAGGTCCTTCAGGTACCACAGCTCGGCCAGAGGCAGGCCCAGCTTGAACAGGCAGTGGTGGTGCAGCGGCAGCATGGCGCGCGGGCCGGTCTTCTCGCGCGCGGGATAGGCTTCGACGGCGTAGTTGTCGGCGCAGATGGCGGCGATGCCGCTGTCGGTGACCCACTGCAGCAGCGCGGCGTCGGTGCCGTCGAGCGCGGCGCCGTAGGTGTGCAGCACCTCGGCGTCGGGCTTGCCGGCCATGGCGACCACGGCTTCGGCGTAGCCGGTGCGCAGCACCAGCATGTCGCCGGGCTCGATCTCGATGCCGTCCGTCTTCAGCACATGCTGGATCTCGGCGTGGCCGATCAGGGTGCGGCCGGGGCCGTAGTGGCGCGCCAGGTCCAGCAGCACGCCGCGGCCCTGCATGCCTTTCTGCGCCAGGTTCTCGACGCCGAGCTTCAGCGCGGCCGAGGGGCCGCCGCTGTTGCAGCCGCAGCCGGTGTGGTCGCCGTCGGCCGGGCCGATGACGTCGACGCCGGCCTGGTAGCCGTTGTAGTAGCGCAGCTCGGGCTTGCCGTCGCCGTCGGCGTCGAACAGCGCGCCGACGTGCGCCAGCGCGTCCCATTGCGTCGAGTACTGCATCGACAGCAGCACCTGGTCGTCGCTCAGCACGTCGACCGCGTCCGGGTTGACGTTGCGCAGCGGAAAGTTCAGGTAGGGCGTGTCGGCCAGCCGGGTCGGGCTCAACTGCGGCGGATGGCGCCGCGGGTTGAGCACGTTGCCGCCGGGCAGGTCCAGCGGCAGCGACAGGCAGAAGGTCTTGCCGGCGCGGATTTCACGCGCGCCTTTCAGGACCTGCTCTTCGGTGATGAGATTGAGGCGGCCGAGTTGGTCGTCGGGTCCGAAGTCGCCCCAGTTGGAGCCTTCGGGCCGATGGGTCCAGCGCTGCATGGCTTACTCCGCGAGGAAGTCGACCACCGCGCGGGTGAAGGCTTCCGGTTGTTCCC
This sequence comes from Achromobacter sp. 2789STDY5608615, assembly GCF_001298995.1. Lineage (NCBI taxonomy): Bacteria > Pseudomonadati > Pseudomonadota > Betaproteobacteria > Burkholderiales > Alcaligenaceae > Achromobacter > Achromobacter sp. 2789STDY5608615. Next base: position 41,761 of record NZ_CYTY01000007.1, on the reverse strand, counting down.
AGTTGGAGATGTGGGAGGTGTTCAGTTCGAGGTAGCGCGCGCCGTTGATGGCGCCGGCCAGTTCCTGGCCCTGCGCGGGCGTGGCGGCCAGGTCGTGGGTGCTGCTGATGACCAGCGTCGGCGCCTTGATGGCCGACACCTGTTCGCGGAAATCGGCGTCGCGCAGCGCGGCGCAGTTGCCCGAGTAGCCGGCGTCGGAGGTGCGGCGCAGCATGTCGACCAGCACCTGCGACAGGCCCGGCTCGGCGGCGCGGTAGCCGTCGGTGAGCCAGCGCTCGACCAGGGTCGGGGCCATCTTTTCCAGCGTCTGTTCGGCCACGGCGGCGATGCGGGCGCTCCAGCCTTCGGCCGAGCCGATGCGCGCGGCGGTGTTGCACAGGATCAGCTTGCCGATCAGCTCGGGCCGGTTCAGCGCCAGCCACAGGCCGGTGGGGCCGCCCATCGACAGGCCGCAGAAGTGGGCGCGTTCGATGCCCAGGTGCGCCAGCAGTTCGGCGACGTCGTTGCCCAGCTGCGCGAAGCTGTATTCGCCGTCGGGGATCGAGGATTTGCCGTGGCCGCGGGTGTCGTAGCGCAGCACGCGGAAGTGCTTGCTCAGCGCGGGAACCTGGCGCGCCCACATGTCGGCGTTGGTGCCCAGCGAATTGGAGAGCACCAGCACCGGCGCGTCGGCGGGGCCATCGATGACGTAGAACAGCCGTGCCTGGCTGAGATCGGCGTAAGACATGCGGAAAATCCTCGGGGAATGAAAGCGCGGCCACCCGGAGGCGGCCGCGTGGCGATTACAGGTGGCAGGTGCCGTCGATGTAGGCCTTGCGCCAGCGCGTGATGGTCACGCGCTGGAACAGCTGCGCCTGGGCGAAGGGATCGGCGTCGATGAACTGCTGCGCGGCCTCGCGCGTGTCCAGGTCGACGATGTACAGGCCGCCGCCCAGGTCCTTGCCGTCATCCTGCAGCTTGGCGCCGCAGGCCAGCAGCAGGTGCTTGTTGGCGTCCAGGTATTCCAGGTGCGCGGCGCGATGCTGCTGGCGCACGGCCTGGTGGTCGGGCTTGTCGAAGGTTTCGATGATGTAGGGCATGGGCGGCTCCGTTCAGATCGCCGAGGGATGGCGCGCCAGCGCCGTCACCTGGATGTCCATGTAGGGGAACAGCGGCAGCGACGACAGCAGCGTGTGCAGCTCGTCGTTGTCCTGCACGTCGAAGATGCTGACGTTGGCGTAGCGGCCGACGACGCGCCACAGGCTCTTCCACTTGCCGTCGCGTTGCAGCTGCTGCGCCAGGGCCTTTTCGTCGGCCTTGAGCTTGTCGGCTTGGGCCGCCGGCATGTCGACGGGCAGATTGACCTGCATTTGAACCATGAACAACATGATGGGTGTCTCCAGGAAATCGGCCCCGGCGTTGCCGGGGCGCGGGGGAAGGATCAGTTGGAAAACTTCAGCGGCAGGCCGGTCAGGCGCAGCAGCTCGTCGGCGGTGGTTTCGCCGAACATGTCGATCACCGTGACGCCATCGGCGCGGATGTCGAACACGGCCACGTCGGTGTACACGCGCGACACGCAGCGCACGCCGGTCAGCGGATAGGTGCAGACGTCGACCAGCTTGCTCTGGCCTTCACGGGTCTGCAGCTCCATCATGACGAAGACGTCCTTGGCGCCGATGGCCAGGTCCATCGCGCCGCCCACGGCGGGGATGGCGTCGGGCGCGCCGGTGTGCCAGTTGGCCAAGTCGCCGTGCTGCGACACCTGGAAGGCGCCCAGCACGCAGATGTCCAGGTGGCCGCCGCGCATCATCGCGAACGAGTCGGCGTGATGGAAGAACGAGCAGCCGGGCAGTTCGGTGACGGGCTGCTTGCCGGCGTTGATGAGGTCGTAGTCTTCCTCGCCCTTGGCCGGCGCCGGGCCCATGCCCAGCATGCCGTTCTCGGTGTGCAGGATGACTTCGCGGTCGGCCGGCAGGTGGTTGGCCACCAGCGTCGGCAGGCCGATGCCGAGGTTGACGTAGGCGCCTTCAGGAATGTCCTGGGCGACGCGGGCGGCGATCTGGTCGCGGGTCAGTTTGGTGCTCATTGCTGCTCCTTGGCGGCCTGGGCGGCGTCGATCTGCACGACGCGCTGCACGAAGATGCCGGGGGTGACGACGGTTTCCGGATCGAGGGCGCCCAGTTCGACGACTTCACGCACCTGCGCCACGGCCACGCGCGCGGCGCTGGCCATGATGGGGCCGAAGTTGCGCGCGGTCTTGCGGTACACCAGGTTGCCCCAGCGGTCGCCGCGCTCGGCCTTGATGAGCGCGTAGTCGGCGTGCAACGGATATTCCAGCACGTACTGGCGGCCGTTGATCTCGCGGGTTTCCTTGCCGTCGGCCAGCGGGGTGCCGTAACCGGTGGGCGAGAAGAACGCGCCGATGCCGGCGCCGGCGGCGCGGATGCGCTCGGCCAGGTTGCCCTGGGGCACCAGTTCGAGCTCGATCTTGCCGCTGCGGTACAGGCCGTCGAAGATCTGCGAGTCCACCTGGCGCGGGAACGAGCAGATGATCTTGCGCACGCGGTTGGCGCCCAGCAGGGCGGCCAGGCCGGTGGTGCCGTTGCCGGCGTTGTTGTTGATGATGACCAGATCCTTGGCGCCTTGCTCGAGCAGGGCGTCGATCAGTTCCATGGGCTGGCCGGCGGTGCCGAAGCCGCCGATCATGACGGTGGCGCCGTCCGGGACGTCGGCGAGGGCGGCCGCCGCGCTTGCAACAAGCTTAGAAATCATGGTGTTCGCTCATAGGTGGCGTGTCATAATTTGTTCTTAATTAGAACTTTCGTTCTTCTGAAGAACATCGTTTCATGGGGATAGTCGACCGTCAAGGCAAGCCGGCGCGGTGCGATCCTCCCCGTTTCAGGGTTGCCGGCAGCGGCAACGTTTTTTCTCGCGGTAGACGGATGGCCGAGCAAGCAACCCAGCAACCCAGCGACAGCTACGTTCAATCTTTTGCGCGCGGCCTGTCCGTGATCCGGGCGTTCGGCCCGGATCGTTCCCAGATGACGCTGTCCGAGGTCGCGGCCGTGACCGGCCTGACCCGCGCCGGCGCGCGCCGCATCCTGCTGACGCTGGAGCACCTGGGCTACGTCACGGTCGAGGACCGCAAGTTCGCGCTGACCCCGCGCATCCTCGAACTGGGCTACGCCTACCTGTCGGGCACGCCGCTGTGGAACCTGGCGCTGCCCTACATGGAAGAAGTGGCCGAGCTGACGCGCGAGTCGTGCTCGGTGTCGGTGCTGGAAGGCGCCGACATCGTCTACATCCTGCGGCTGTCGACGCACAAGGTCATGACCATCAACCTGGCCGTGGGCAGCCGCCTGCCGGCCTGGGTGACGTCGATGGGCCGCGTGCTGCTGGCGGGCCTGCCCGCGGCCGAACTGGACCGAGTGCTGGCGATGAGCCAGATCCAGGCCTACACCAAGGACACCGTGACCGACATCGGCGCGCTCAAGGCCATCCTGGCCGGCGTGCGCGCCGACGGCTACGCCTGCGTGGCGCAGGAACTGGAGCCGGGCCTGCAGTCCGTGGCGGTGCCGATCGTCGACCGCAGCGGCCGCGTGATCGCCGCGATGAACGTCAGCGGCCATGCCAACCGCTTCTCGCGCGAGGAGATGCTGGCGACCTTCCTGCCGCCGCTGCGCCGCGCCGCCGACCAGATCAACCACGCGCTGCTGCGCCGCTAGGCGGCGCCGAAGGGCGTGGGCTGAAAAATGGTCGGCCATCGCGGCGGGCCTCAGATCGGGGCGACGCCCAGCGTCGTGCCGCCGCACACATACAGCATCTGGCCGGTGACGAAGCCGTTGTCGGGCGACAGGAAGAACATGGCGGCGCGCGCCACGTCCTCGGGCGTGCCCAGGCGCTTGACCACGATGCTGTTGATGATGCGCTCGGTCTGCGGCGCGCCGGCCGGATTGCTCTTGGTGAACAGGTCGGTGGCGATGGGGCCCGGGCCGATGGCGTTGACGGTGATGCCGTCGCCGCCCAGTTCCATGGCCAGCGTGCGCGTCAGCCCGACCAGGCCGGCCTTGGTGGCCGAATAGACCACGCGGTCCGGCTTGCCCAGCGCGGCGCGCGACGACATGTTGACGATGCGGCCGAAGCCGGCCGCGCGCATCGCCGGCAACGCGGCCTGCACCAGGATCAGCGCGGTGCGCAGATGCAGGTTGACCACGTAGTCCAGGTCGGCCAGCGTGGCCGTGTCGGCGGTGCCGGGACGCGTGGCGCCGGCGTTGTTGACCAGGCCGACGATGTCGTAGGCCGCAGTCACTTCCGCGGCCACTGCCTTGGTGCGCGCCTCGTCGGTCAGGTCGGCCTGGTACGACACCAGCCCCGCCGGCGGATGCTCGGGCAGGCGGTAGTCGATGTTGACGACTTTGTGCCCGGCATCCAGCAGCATGCGGATGATGGCGGCGCCGATCCCGGCGCTGCCGCCGGTCACCAGGTACGCGGTAGGTTTGCTCATCTCAGCTCCCAATTCAGTTCTCAATCGCGACGTCCTCAAGAACACCGCCTCTCAACATTCCATCTGCCTCCCCATCGAGGACACCGCCAGATCCGGCTCTGCCGGTCTGCAGGTGTCGCCCCCTGGGGGGCGCGCGCAAGCGCGTACGGGGGGGCTTAATGCGTCAGATAGCCCCACGCCAGGACGGCGGTGATGTGGATCACGCCGACCCACAGCATCATGATGACCGTGTAGCCCATCACGTCGCGCAGCTTGAGCTTGGACAGCGCCAGCGCCGGCAGGATCCAGAAAGGTTGCACCAGATCGTTCCAGGCGTTGCCCAGCATCACGGCCATGGTGGTCTGGTTGAGCGCGCTGCCGATTTCGCGGGCGGCGTCGATCATGAACGGGCCCTGGATGACCCAGTGGCCGCCGGCCGAGGGCGCGAAGAAGTTGATGACGAACGAGCTGATCAGGCCCCAGAACGGCAGCGTGGCCGGCGTGGCGACGTCGACGAAGACCTTGGAGATGGTGGTCACCAGGCCCGAGGCGGCCATGATGGCCATGATGCCGGCGTAGAACGGATATTGCAGGATGATCCCGGAGATCGTCTTGATGCCTTCGGTCAGCTTGGCCACGTAGGCGGCCGGCGTGCCCAGCAGGATGATGCCCAGGAACAGGATGATGAAGTTGATCAGGTTCAGGTCGAGCGAGCCGCCGTCCATGAAGTGGAAGACGACGTAGGCCACGCCCAGCGCGCCGATCAGCAGGCTCAGCAGGCGGCTGTTGTTCAGCTTGGAGGCCAGCGTGCCCTTTTCGAGCAGGTCCTCGGCGGCGCCGGCGGCGGTGGTGTCGCGGTCGATGGCCGGGTCCACTTCGACGATCTTTTCGCCTTTCTTCGGATGCAGCCAGGCGTTCAGCAGCGGCAGCGTCACGATGATCACCAGGCTGGTGATCAGCATCGGCACCGAGAAGATGGTTTCCGTCAGCGGAATGGTGCCCATCTGCTTGGCGGTGGGGTGGCCAGGCGTGGCCACCAGCACCGGGATGCTGGCCGACAGGCCCAGGCCGTACATGGTGAAGCCGCTGTAGGCCGCGGCGATGATCAGCGGGTAGTGCACGCCCTTGACCTTGAGCGCCAGCTTCTTGGCGACGATGCCGCCGATGACCAGGCCGAAGCCCCAGTTCAGGTAGCTGCCGATGCCGCCGACCAGCGTGGCGACGATGATGGCGGTGTGCGGCTTGTGCACGTGGCTGACGATGCGGTTGAGCAGGCGGTCGGTCAGCGGCGCGGTGGCCAGCACGTAGCCCATGGCCAGGATCACGGCCATCTGGGTGGTGAAGGCCAGCAGGCTCCAGAAGCCCTTGCCCCAGGCGCGGGTCACGTCGCCGATGCCCTGGCCTTCGATGCCCATGGCCAGCAGCACGGTGAGCAAGGTCAGCGCGATCGCGAAGACAAAGGGATCGGGCAGATACTTGCGCATCAGCTCAGTGAAAAAAGATGCCAATTTATTCATGGTGCCTCCTACGAACTCCGGTAAGGCGTATTGCTCTTGTGTCTTGCGCCGCCGTGCGCCGGATAAGGGCGCGGAGCGGATGGGACGGTCGGTTTCTTTGTGTGGTTGGGCTCGTGGCCCGCTGGCGCGTCGGACGGATCGCCGCGCGCCTTATGGTGTAGGTTTCGGTGTTGCGGCGGCGTCAGGAATCGCCGGCCTTGGCGTTGAGCCACGCGGCCAGCTCGCCCAGCGCCGCGCTCTTCTCGCGCAGCACCTGTTCGCGGCGCTCGGGGCTCCAGGTATAGAACCCCTGGCCGCTCTTGGCGCCGAGCTGGCCGTTCTCGACCTTGCTCTTGAGCAGGTCGGACGGCTCGGTGCGGTTTTCCAGGTCTTTGTAGAGATAGCTGGCGATGGCGTAGTGGACGTCAATGCCGTTCATGTCGCGCTGTTCCAGCGGACCGGACAGCGCCAGGCGGATGCCCAGGCTCCACTTGACCACTTCGTCGATGTCTTCGGCGCTGGCCACGCCCTTTTCCAGCAGCGAGATGGCCTCGCGCGCCAGGGCGTGCTGGATGCGGTTGGCGATGAAGCCGGGGATGTCCTGGCGCACCAGCACCGGGCGCTTGCCGCCCAGGCGCAGCGTCGCCATGACGCGCGCCACGGTGTCTTCCGAGGTGGCGTCGTTGCGCACCACTTCGACCAGCGGGATGACGTCGGCGGGGGTGAAGAAGTGCGTGCCGACGAAGCGGTCGCGGCGCGCGACAGCACTGGCGATGGCGTTGATCGACAGGCCCGAGGTGTTGGTGGCGAAGATCGCTTCGGGCTTGCACAGCGCGTCGAGCTGGGCGAACAGGCCGCGCTTGAGTTCCAGGTTCTCGGGCACCGCCTCGATGACGAGGTCACAGGCCGCCGCCGCGTCCAGGCCGGGCGCCATGCGGATGCGTTGCATCACGGCGTCGACCTGGCCGGGGGCGTAGACGTTCAATTGGCGTTCGATGACGGCGCGGGCGCGATCCAGGGCGCCGTCCATCGGATCGACCAGGACCACGTCCAATCCCTTCGAGGCGAAGAGCGCGGCGATGCCGCTGCCCATGGCGCCGGCGCCGATGACGGCCAGATTCTGCAGGGGAGTATCCATGAGGGTTCGCTTGCCTTACGGGGCGCGCGCGGCGGGCGGCACAGGCGGAACCAGGGAACTGCGATCTGTCTCTTCCGTCGGTGTCTTCCTGTGCGCGGGCCAGAAA
>NZ_CYTY01000007.1:0-34263 GCF_001298995.1 Achromobacter sp. 2789STDY5608615 | reverse complement strand
AACAGGTTGGTGACATTCAACGCCAGGCTCCAGGGGCCGGTCGTGTAGCTGGCCATGGCGTCGAACAGGGTGAACGACGGCACGCTGAAGTCACCGGTGTTGGGCTTGGTGGAACTCTGGTAGCGCATGCCGGCGCCGATCTTCAGGCCCGGCATGCCGAAGCTGCCGAAGTTGTAGTCGCCCCAGAGCGACAACTGGTGGAACGGAATGCCGGGCGATCGCAGGCCGGCCTGGGACGGCTGCAACGGGCTGGCCTTGGTGGCGCGCGCGTCGGTATAGGCGTAGGCGGCGATCACGTTGGCGTTGCGGCCGACGCGGGTGCGCGCCTCCAGTTCGAAGCCGCGCGAACGCACTTCGCCGATCTGGGCCGAGTAGGCCGGATCGACCGGGTCCGTGACCGAGACGTTCTGCCGAGTGAGCTGGTACACGGCGGCCGAGATCAGGGTGTTCGAGCCCGGCGGCTGGTAGCGCAGGCCGATCTCGTACTGGTCGCCGGTGGTCGGTTCGAAACGCGCGCCCTGGCGGTCGCTGCCGGTCGTGGGTTCGAACGACTGGCTGAAGCTGAGATAGGGCGCCAGGCCGTTGTCGGCCAGATAGACCAGGCCGGCGCGGCCGGTGAAGGCCTTGCTCTTTTCGTTGTCGATGGACGTCTCGCCGGTGTACAGGTTGCTCTGGTTGTCGCGGACGTGGTCGTAGCGGCCGCCCAGCAGCACGACCCACTTGTCGGCGATCTTCATCTGATCCTGCAGGTAGAGGCCCAATTGCGTGCTGTCGGCGTTGTAGGACCACCATTCGTCCCGGGTCGGCTGGCCCAGCGGCGCGCCATAGACCGGGTTGTAGTAATCGATATTGCTGGCCGTGCGGTCATAGCGCTCGGACTGGTTCTTGGGACGGGTGTAGTCGAATCCGGCCAGCACCGTGTGCTCGATGCCGCCATGCGTGCCGCGGTACTGCAGTGAGGTGTCCGCCACCACCGACGAGGAGCGTTCCCAGCGCAGGGTCCCGCCGCGAAACGCCGAGGTGCGCTGGTCGGCCGCCAGTCCCGACACCCAGACCTGGGGGAACTCGCTGTTCGAGTGGAAGTAGCGCAGGCTGTTGCGCAGCGTGACGCGCTCGTTGAAGGCGTGCTCGAACAGATAGCCGATCGAGTAACGCTCCGAATCGAACTTGCTGTAGCCCGGTTCGCCAGTGAAGCGGTTGCGCGGGATCTTGCCGTGGACGGTCGGGAAGATGGTGCCCTGCGCGGGCAACCAGTAGACGTAGTTGGTCCTGTCCTTCTGGTAGTCGGCCAGCAGCGTCAGCGAGGTCGCCGCGCTCGGCTGCCATTTGAGCGCCGGGGCGATGAAGGTGCGGTCGTCCTTCACATAGTCGACGAACGTGTCGCTGTCGCGCCCCAGCGCCGTCAGCCGGTATGACCACACGCCGTCCTGGTCCAGCGGGCCGCTGAAGTCGCCGGAGATCTGCCTGCGGTTGAAGCTGCCCAGTTCGACGTTCAGTTCGTGTTGCGGCGTGGCCGTGGGCCGCTTGCTGACCATGTTGATGATGCCGCCGGGCCCGGCCGTGCCGTACAGCACCGAGGACGCGCCCTTGAGCACTTCGATGCGTTCCAGCCCGTAGATTTCCTGTTTGCCGTTGAAGGCGTTGACGGTGTATTTGGTGCCGTCGCGATACAGGCTGCCGGTGCCTGCCTGCGCCTGGAAGCCGCGGATGTAGAGCGTGTCCTGCACCCGCGAGATGCCCTCGAAGCGGCTCACGCCCGCCACGTAGCCCAGCGCGTCCTGCAGGTTCTGCGCCTTCAGCGTTTCGATTTCCTCGGCGCCGACCACCGAGATCGACTGCGGCGTTTCGATGATGGGCGTGTCGGTCTTGGTGCCGGTGGCGCTGAGGCGGGCGGCGTAACCATGCAGCGGGCCGGTGGCGGTTTCCGGTCGGGCGGTGACGGTCACGGCCTCCAGCGTGGTGGCGTCCGGCGACGAGGCGGGGGCCGGCTGCAGCGTGTAGCTGCCGTTGCGCTCGCGCGCCGCTTGCAGGCCGTGGCCGCGCAGCAGCGCGGCGAAGCCCTCGCCCACGCTGTAGCTGCCGTGGATGCCATCGCTGCGCTTGCCCTGCAGCAGGCTGTCGTTCATCGTCAGTTCGACGCCCGCCGCGCTGGCGTAGGCGTTGAGGGTCTGACTGAGCGGGCCGGGGGCGATGGCGTAGGCGCGGCGGGCCTCGGCGCTCTGGGCCTGCGCGGGCGGCGCGCTGCCCGTGGCGGCCAGCCCGGCGCTCATCAGCAGCGCCAGCCGGATCGCGGCGGCGCGGCGCGACAGGGGGCGGCGCTGGACGGGGAGAAGGGTGGGAGCGGCCGCAGGACGGCCGCGCGACGGCGGATGGACGGACATGACTGGAGCCTTGCTGGTCGGGTCTAGGGTGGAGGGAGTCACCCTGTATCCCGGATGAGCAGGCGCGAGGGACAATCGGCCGCGCGGAAAAGTTGTAACGGTGGCGCCGCGCTTCAGTCGGCGGCCCGCAGCGTGACCCAGTAGCGCGTGCGATAGGTCACGGCCACCGGCAGCCCGCGCGTGAGGTTGTCCAGCGCCCTGTCGGTGTCGCGCAGCGAGAACACGCCGCTGACGCGCAGGCCGGCCACCTCCGGGTCGCAGCGCACGATGCCGGAACGGTAGCGCGCCAGTTCGGCGGCGAAGTCGTCCAGCCGCATGCCGTCGGCCACCAGCACGCCGCGGCTCCAGGCGGCGGCATCCTGCGCGACGGTGACGGGCGAGTCGACCCGGTCGCGGGTAAAGCGCGAGCCCTGGCCCGCGTCGAGCCGGATTCCGGCGCCGGGCGCATCCGCGGGACGTATTTCGACCGCGCCCTCGAGCACCTCCACGCGCGAGGTGTCGTCATCGTCGCGCACGCTGTAGCGCGTGCCCAGCGCTCGCACCGTGCCATGGCGCGTGCGGACCAGGAAGGGGCGCGGCGCGGCGGCGCTGTCGGGCGCGGTGGCGACCAGGATTTCGCCGGCCCGCAGCACCACCACCCGTTCGGTGTCGGAAAAACGCAGGTCGATGGCCGAGGCGGTGGATAGCGTGACGCGCGTGCCGTCCGGCAAGGTCAGGTCGCGGATTTCGCCGGTGGCGCTGCGGTAGTCGGCCGTGGCGCGCTGCCAGGTCTCGGTGCCGCGCGCGGCATAGCCGGCGCCCGCCAGGATCGCGCCCAAGCCCAGCGCGCGCAGGGCGCGGCGGCGGCCGGCGCCGCGGGCGGGTGGACGCAGCGCATGGCGCGCGGCGTCGCGCGGCAGGCTGAGCAGCTTGTCCTCGAACGCCGTGAGGCGCTGCCAGGCCTGCTCGTGGTCGGGGTGCCCGGCGCGCCAGCGGGCACAGTCGGCCCGGTCCTGGTCGCTGGCGTCGTCCGACCACAGCTGGGCGATCCATTCGGCCGCCTGCCGCAGGATGGCGGGGTCCAGCGGGGCTTGGGTGCGCGCGGCGTCCGTCATGCGCCGGCCGCCGTCAGTTGCGCCTGATAGCAGGCCAGCAGCGCGGCGGCGATGTATTTCTTGACCGACGATACCGAGACGCCCAGCCGGGCGGCGATGTCGCTGTAGGGCAGGCCATCGAGCTTGCACAGCAGCAGCGCTTCGCGCGCCTTGGCCGGCAGCTGGTTGAGGATGGCGTCGATCTCGACCAGCGCCTCGATCACCAGCGCGCGCGCCTCTTCGGACGGCGCCTGGGGGCGCGGCAGGTGGGCGATGGTTTCCAGGTAGGCGGCCTCGATCTGGCGGCGGCGGCGCAGGTCGATGACCAGGCAGCGGGCGATCTGCGCCAGGTGCTGCCGCGACTGGTGCGGTTCAGGCAGGCGGCCGGTGTGCAGGATGCGCAGGTAGGTGTCGTGCGCCAGGTCCGCCGCGTCCCAGGCGTCGCCCAGGCGGCGGCGCAGCCAACTGCGCAACCAGCCGTGGTGTTCGGCATACAGGCTCTCGATGCCCTGTCGCGGCACGGCGGATTCGGGGGGGGGCATGGCAAGGCCTCCGGCGCAAAGGCATGCGGAGGGCCCGGCGCAATGGGATGAGAATAATACTCATTTTATGTCACATGCCGGCGCCCCCGCAATGCCGGTGCTCAACCCGAATTGCGCAACCCGGCGGCGATGCCGTTGATGGTCAGGTGGATCGCGCGTTGCACGCGTTCATCGGCCTCGGCGGCGGGCGACTTTTGCGCCGCGCGGTGGCGGCGGATCAGGTCGACCTGCAGGTAGTTGAGCGGGTCGATGTAGGCGAAGCGCTCGCGCAGCGAAGCCTGCAGCGACGGGTTGTCGGCCAGCAGCTCGCGCCGCGTCAGCAGCTTGAGCATGGCCAGGGTGCGGCCATGCTCGGCGCTGATCATGCCGAAGATCTTCTCGCGCAGCGCGCGTTGCGGCACCAGTTGCGCGTAGCGCGCGGCGATGGCCAGGTCGGACTTGGCCAGCACCATCTCCATGTTGGACAGCAGCGTGCGGAAGGCCGGCCAGTCCTGGGCCATCTCGCGCAGCTGGGCCAGGCGGCCGCGCCGCGAGCGCGGCGCCCCCGGCGCGCCGGCTTCCAGGTAGGCCTCGATGGCCGACCCCATGCCGTACCAGCCGGTCAGCATCAGGCGGCACTGGGCCCAGGAAAAGCCCCACGGAATGGCGCGCAGGTCTTCGATGCGCTGGCCCTTCTTGCGCGAGGCCGGGCGCGAGCCGATGTTCAGGCCGGCGATCTCGGCGATCGGGGTGGCGGCGAAGAAGTATTCGGCGAAGCGCGGCGTGTCGTAGACCAGGCCGCGGTAGCTGCGCTGCGCGGTCTCGGACATGAACGACATGGCCGGGCCATGATGCGCCATGTGCGCGTCTTCCGCGCTGGTGGCCTCGGCGCGCGGCGCCAGGCTGGATTCGAGCGTGGCGGCGACCAGCAGCTCCAGGTGCCAGCGGCCGACCTCGGCATCCTTGTACTTGCTCTGGATGACCTCGCCCTGTTCGGTCAGGCGGATCTGGCCGGCCACGGTGCCGGGCGGCTGCGCCAGGATGGCGTCGAAGCTGGAACCGCCGCCGCGGCCGACCGAGCCGCCGCGGCCATGGAACAGGCGCAGCCGCACGTGGCGGCTGGAGAACACGTCGACCAGCGCGCGTTCGGCCTGGTAGAGCGACCAGTTGGAGGTCAGGAAGCCGCCATCCTTGTTGCTGTCGGAATAGCCCAGCATGACTTCCTGGGCGCCGTTCTGCGCCCGCTTCACGCGTTCGCGGATCTCGGGCAGATCGAGCCAGGCGGCCATGATGTCGGCGCCGCGCTGCAGGTCGGGGATGGTCTCGAACAGCGGCACTACCATCAGGCCGTCTTCCGGCGCGATCTCCTGGCCGGCGGGCGCGATCAGGCCCGCTTCCTTCTGCAGCACCATCACTTCCAGCAGGTCGCTTAGGGTCTCGGTGTGCGAGACGATGGTCTGGCGCACGGCCTGCTTGCCGTAGCGCATGCGGCCGGCGGCGGCGGCGCGCAGCACCGCCAGTTCGCGCGTGGTGTCCTCGCTGTAGGCGATCCAGGGCGAGGCCAGCGGCCGCGCCTGCGCCAGTTCGGCGCGCAACAGGGCCACGCGCGCGTCCTCGTCCAGCGCCAGGTAGTCCAGCGGCTGGCCCTCGTGGGTGGCGCCGGCGCGGCTGAACAGTTCGGCCAGCGCGCGCTCGTGCACGTCGGAACTCTGGCGCAGGTCGACCGTGGCGAGGTGAAAGCCGAACACTTCGACCGCCTGCTGCAGGCCGGCCAGGCGCAGCTTGCCGATCGGCGCGCCATGGTGCGCGGCCAGCGACGCGGCGATGACGGCCAGGTCGGCCGACAATTCCTGCGGCGTGTCGTAGGGCTGGGCCGCGACGGTGCTGCGGCGGGCCAGGTTCTGGCCGGTCAGGCGCAGCGCGGTGGCGGCCAGGCGCGCATAGACGCCGACCAGCGCGCGCCGGTAGGGCTCGTCGCTGCGATGCGGCGAGTCGTCGCCGCTGTGTTCGGCCAGCGCCAGCAGCGCCGGGTCGACCGCGATCAGCAGCGTGGTGATGGACAGCTCGGCGCCGAGCGCATGCACTTCCTGCAGGTAGTGCTCGAACAGCACGGTGGCCTGGCGCAGCAGGGCGCGCTCCAGCGTGCCGGCGTCGACGTTCGGGTTGCCGTCGCGGTCGCCGCCGATCCAGCTGCCCATGCGCAGGAACGGCTCGAGCGGCGGGGGTGGGGCAACGAAGGGCTTGGCGTCGCGATTGAGCAGCTTGGACAGGTCGCCGTAGACGCGCGGGATGACCTGCAGGAAGGTGCTGCGGTAGTACGACAGCGCGTTCTCGATCTCGTCGGCCACCGTCAGGCGGGTGTAGCGCAGCATGCGCGTCTGCCACAGCGTGGCCACGCGGCCGAGCAGCGCGGCATCGAGTTCGGTCAGTTCCTCCGGCGTCAGCGGCTGGTCGCGCTGGGCCAGCGCGGCGGCGATCTCGCGATGCACGTCCAGCGTGCTCTTGCGCTGCACTTCGGTGGGGTGGGCGGTCAGCACCGGCATGACGCAGGCGTCGGCCAGCAGGCGGCGGATGCGCGCCGGCGTCACGCCATGGCGGCCCAGGGCCTGCACCGCGTCGCGCAGGCTGCCGCGCGCGGGCGCATCGCCGGCCAGGGCGCGGGCGCGCTGGCTGCGGTTCTGGTCGCGGTCCTCGGCGATGTTCGACAGGTGCAGGAAGTAGCTGAAGGCGCGCGCCACCGAGTTGGGGTCGCTGCCCTGCAGGTGCTTGACGCGCTGCTCCAGCAGCTTGCCGTCGGCGGCGTTGCCTTCGCGGCGGAACTTGACGGCGGTGCGGCGCAGGGTCTCGATGGTGTCGAAGACGCGTTTGCCTTCGCATTCGGCGATGACTTCGCCCAGCATTCGGCCTAACAGCCGGATATCGTGACGCAAGGGTTCTGCGGAGTCGGACTGCGGGCGGCTGGCATTCATCGGGCGGGGGATCCGTCGGGCTGCTGGGAAAGGGAGGGTGGGGTGATGCGCGCTGCTGGTAAACCGTGAACGAGAACGTCACCGATTTTACGCAGGCTTCCTTACGGCGCAGCCGGCCGGCTGCGGTAAAGTCTGGCTCTATCCCTTAGTCTTTGCAGAAACCCCCTTTTATGCTGAATCACCAACGTCGCGCGCTCGTGCTGTTTTCGGGCGGCCAGGATTCCACCACCTGCCTGGCCTGGGCGCTGGACCGCTATGCCCATGTGGAAACCGTGGCGTTCGACTATGGTCAGCGCCACCGCATCGAGCTGGATGCGCGCCTGAACGTGCTGCGCGACATCCGCGCGCGTTTCCCGCAGTGGGCGCCGCGCCTGGGCGAAGACCATCTGCTGGACCTGAAGGTGCTGGGCCAGGTGGGCGACACCGCCATGACCAGCGACCGCGCCATCGAGATGCAGGCCAACGGCCTGCCCAACACCTTCGTTCCGGGCCGCAACCTGCTGTTCCTGACGCTGGCGGCGGCGCTGGGCTACCGGCGCCAGCTGGACGTGCTGGTGGGCGGCATGTGCGAAACCGATTTCTCGGGCTACCCCGACTGCCGCGACGACACCATCAAGGCGCAGCAGGTGGCGCTGGGCCTGGGCCTGGGCAGCCGCGTCACCATCGAGACGCCGCTGATGTGGATCGACAAGTCCGAGACCTGGGCGCTGGCCCAGCAACTGGGCGGCGACGCGCTGGTCGAGACCATCGTCGAGGAAAGCCACACCTGTTACCTGGGCGAACGCGGCGCGCGCCACGGCTGGGGCTACGGCTGCGGCGAATGCCCGGCCTGCAAGCTGCGCCGGGCCGGCTGGGAGAAGTGGACGGCGCAGCGCGGCGCGTGAGCCGCCCGCCGGCCACGCGATGGCAACGTTCTTTCAACGAGCCGTGCGCCGCCCACGTGGCCATCACGCTCCCCTGCTCCAGGATGCGCCCGGCGGCCAGCCGCGGCGCCTGGCCAGTTGACGCCGCAATGGCGTCAGAACCCGTGCTGACAGTAGCTGTGCGCGTGTCGCCACGTTTCGCCGATCGGTGAATTTTATTTCGATATATTGAAATCCATTCATTTAAATATGAATGGATTTCATTTAATTTCGACTTTACACGGCCAGGCAAGGGATTGAGCGCCCATTTTTTGCGACCCTGTTCCGGTATGGAGATGCAAACAAACATTTCAATACCGTTCGATGGAAAGGCGTTTCTACTCAGGGCTCAATCATCATGAATCGGTCGCGCATTATCCTCATTTTCGATAACGAATTCGCCAAGCAAGGCATCTCCGATTCGCTCGAGCAGATCGGTTTCGTCCTGAATCCCGTCTCGCTCCAGGAGCCGGCGCCGGCGCGTCACGCGGGAGAAATCCAGGTGCACCTGTGCCTGCCCCGGGACCTGGACATCACGATCGGCCAATTGCGCGCGCGTTTCTCGCATTCGACCATCATCGCCATCCGCCATATCGAAAGCCCGGCGGTGCGTATCAACGCTCTGCTGGCCGGCGCGGACAGTTGCTATGGCACCCGCATCAGCTACAGCGAGGTGGCGGCGGCGATCCAGTCGGCGCAGCGCAAGTTGACGCTGTGCCAGCCCGCCGCGCCGCGCCGGCCGGACGTGGCGGCGGAGCCGGTCGTGGCCGAGCAAAGCTGGCGCCTGTGCGACAACGATTGGACGCTGGTGTCGCCCGCCGGTCCGGGCGTCAGCCTCACGCCCATGGAACGCGCGGTGCTCAAGGGCATGTACGGTCACCCCGAGCGGATCATCCGCCGCGCGGATTTCGCCGCCGCCAGCCTGGACATCCCCGGCAATGGGCGCGCGCTGGACCTGGTCATCAGCCGCCTCAAGCGCAAGGGTGTCGCCGCCGGCATGACCATTCCGATCCGCAGCTTGCGCGGCAAGGGCTATTCGTTTTCGGCCACCTTGGCCCAGGATGGCAGCGAGCCTGCCGCGGTCCGGAAAGAGGGCGCCGTGTCGCCGCTGCTGGCCGCCATCCAGGGCGACCGCCTGCAGTTCCACTATCAACCCATCGTCACCGCCACGGATCTGGAGATCGTCGGGGCGGAGGCCCTGTTGCGATGGCGCGCGACCGGCGGCGAGACGATGGGTATCGATGGCTTGTTGCGTGAAGCGGGCGCCCCCGAGGCCGGGCAGGCCCTGATCAGTTGGGGCTTGCACACCATCGCCCACGATCAGGCGCGTTGGCGGCAGGAGGCGCCGGGGAAGGGGCTGGCGGTGAACATCAACATCTCGCCGCAGAGCTTCGCCCGCCGCGACGTCGTCGGCGTGATCCTGCGCGATGTCGCCGCCTGCGGCTTGGCGCCCGACGATATCCGCATCGAGCTCACGGAGGAGGCGGCGCTGCATGCGGGATCCGCCGAGATCCGCTCGATGCTGGAAGCATTCACCAGCCGCGGCATCCAGGTCTGGCTCGACGATTTCGGCAAGGGCTACAACAACCTCGAATGGTTGTCGGCGCTGCCGTTGGCGGGCTTGAAGCTGGACAAGTCGATTATCTGGAGCGCCGCGCGGCAGGCGGACGCGCAAAAGGTATTGACCTCGATTTGCCAGTTGGCGCGGGACCTGGATATCGCCACCGTGGCCGAGGGCATCGAGACCGAGGCGCATTGCCGCGCTGCGCGCGAAGCCGGTTGTGATCTGCTGCAAGGCTTCCTGTTCTTCCGACCCGGCACGGGCGATGAACTGGCCGCCGCGCTGGCCGAGCAGCGCTGGCGTCGCGCCGGCATGGCGCGGGGCCGCGAGCGTCTCACGCCGGCGGTCGCCAGGCCGGCCGATACACCCATCGCTGCGTGCGCGCCGTACCGTTCCACTCCCTAGCCACGCAAAGGAAGCGCAACGAAGACCATCCATCGGCGCGCGGCGCCTTTGGATGCCGATCGCTTCAGGCGCCGATCAGGGGCGCTGCGGCGGCGTGGCGTCACCCTCGCCCAGCGCGCGCTGCATCAGCACGGTGTCGCGCCATTCCCCATGCTTGTGGCCCACAGAGCGCAGCGTGCCCACCGGGTGAAAGCCCTGGCGCGCATGCACCGCCAGCGAGGCGGCGTTGCGGCTGTCGCCGACCACCGCCAGCATCTGGCGCCAGCCGGCCGCGGTGCAGCGTTCGATCAGGGCGGCCAGCAGCTTGCCGCCGATGCCCTGGCCGGCGCGGCCCGCCTTGACGTAGACCGAGTCCTCGACCGTGTGGCGATAGGCCGGGCGGGGGCGGTAGGGCGTGACGTAGGCATAGCCCACCACTTCGCCGTCGATCTCCGCCACCAGATAGGGCATGTCCTTTTCCAGCACGCCGGCGCGCCGCTGGCGCATCTCCTGGATGGAGGGCGGCTCCAGCTCGAACGACGCGGTGCCGTGCTGGACGTGGTGCGCGTAGAGGGCCTTGATGGCGGGCAGGTCGGCATCCGCGCTATCGCGGATCAGGAGGGGGGCGGCAGGTTGCGGCATGGGGAAGCGGAGAAAGGCGCGCCGGCGCGGCGCGAAAACGAGTCGCCAGTGTCGCGCAAGGCCATGCATAAATAAAGCTTTGGTCTATTATCGTTTTCATAAGTAAAACTTTGACCAAGGCGGCGGCCGCACGGCGCCGGATGGACCCATGCGCGGACTCAATCTGGACGCCCTGCGCACCTTCGCGCAGGTGATCGAACTGGGCAGTTTCTCGGCCGCGGCCGAACGGGGCGGCATCACCCAGCCCGCCGTCAGCCTGCAGGTGCGCCAGCTCGAACGCCGCTTCGGCCTGAAGCTGGTCGAGCGGGTTGGCCGGCGCGCGGGGCCGACCGCCGCCGGGCTGGAACTGCTGACCCACATCCGCGCGATCGACACGGCGCTGGCGCAGGCCGAGCAGGCCATGACGGCGCACGCCGCGCAGGTGACGGGGCGGGTGCGGCTGGGCACCGGCGCCACCGCCTGCACCTATCTGCTGCCGCCACTGCTGGCGAGCCTGCGGCGGCGCTTTCCGGCGCTGGACGTGGTGGCCAGCACCGGCAATACCGCCGACATGCTGCGCGGGCTGGAGAACAACACGCTGGACATCGGCCTGGTGACGCTGCCGGCGCCGGGCCGCATGTTCGAGGTCACCCCGGTGCTGGAAGACGAGTTCGTGGCCATCTTTCCGGCGCGCGGCCCCATCGCCATGCCGGATGCCGTCACGCCGCAGGCGTTGGCGGCGTTGCCGCTGGTGCTGTTCGAGCCGGGCGCGCGCACCCGGCGGCTGGTGGATGACTGGTTCGAGGAAGCCGGGATGGCGCCCAAGCCGGTCATGGAACTGGGCAGCACCGAGGCCATGAAGGAAATCGTGGCCGCCGGCCTGGCCTGCGCTGTGCTGCCCAGGCTGGCGGTGAGCGGCGCCGGCCACCGCGACAGCCTGGCCGTGCGCTCGCTGGCGCCGCGCCTGGCGCGCACCCTGGCCATCGTGGTGCGCCGGGACAAGCCGCTCAGCCGTGGACTGCGGCACCTGCAGGAAGCGTTGCTGGCGCTGCGGGCATGAACGCATAGGGGTGGAACACGTCCACCGGCAGCTGGTTGCACGCCTCGACGCAGTCGCGCACGGCGGCCATGCCGGTGAAGTCCAGGCCGCTGGCGATGCCCTGGCGATCCAGGTTCAGCGCCAGCGTCACCAGGTCGACGTTGCCGGTGCGTTCGCCATTGCCGAACAGGCAGCCCTCGACCCGGTCGGCGCCGGCCAGCAGCGCCAGTTCGGCCGAGGCCACGGCGGTGCCGCGGTCGTTGTGCGGATGCACGCTCAGCACGATGCTGTCGCGCCGCGCCAGGCGGCGATGCATCCATTCGATCTGGTCGGCATAGACGTTGGCGGTCGTGCATTCCACCGTCGACGGCAGGTTGATGATCATCTTGCGCGCCGGCGTCGGACGCCAGATGGCGCTGACCGCATCGCAGACCTCCAGCGCGAAATCCAGTTCGGCCAGGCTGAAGGTCTCGGGCGAATACTGGTAGATCCATTCGGTGTCCGGATGCGCGTCGGCCAGGGCGCGGATCTGGCGCGTGCCGGCCAGCGCGATCTCCTTGATCTCGGCGCGGCTCATGCCGAACACGATGCGGCGCCATTGCGGCGCGATCGGGTTGTACAGGTGCACGATGGCGCGCGGCGCGCCGCGCAGCGATTCGAAGGTGCGCGCGATCAGGTCGGGCCGCGACTGGGTCAGGACCTCGATGGTGACGTCGGCGGGAATGCGGTTCTCCTCGATCAGCTTGCGCACGAAATTGAAGTCGGTGTCGGAAGCCGACGGGAACGCGACTTCGATCTCCTTCAGTCCCACCGCCACCAGCTGTTCGAAAAAGCGCAGCTTGCGGGCCGCGTCCATGGGGTCGATCAGCGCCTGGTTGCCGTCGCGCAGATCGGTGCTCATCCAGATGGGCGGCGCGCTCGGGCGGCGGGCCGGCCATTGGCGCTCGGCGTAGTCGCGGGCAAAGGGCTGGACGGGGCGGTACTTGTGTTGGGGATGGTCGAGCATGGAAACCTCCGGCCGCGCGGCGCGCGGCGTCTGGGGCCGCCGGTCTGCGGCGGCGGTCGGGCAAGGGAGGTGGCGGACGGACCCGTCAGAGGGCCCGGGGCTGCCGGGCGGCCACGGGGCGCAAGGCCCGGCAACCGCGCGCTAGTCGTAGCGTCGGCGGGACGGCGCGCGCAAGTGCGAAGGCGTCCGATTTCCCGGCCAGGCGCGCGCGCCGGCCGCGCAAGGCGGCGCGGGTGGCGGGGGAGCGGGGACGAAGACGCATGATCGGAACGCGGACGGCAGGGAAATCAACGGCAATGCGGGCAGGATAGGTACACTGGAAAAGACCGTCTACCGCCAGTTGGGCATGAATCGTCGAGAAATGGACAAATCCAAAGCACCGCCACGCCCCTCCGGATCGCGCAAGCCCGCCGACCTGGACCTGTTTCCGTACGAATCGTCGCAGCGGCCGGTGGCCGCGCTGGCGGTGGATTACGAGGACGGGCACCGCGTGCGGCGCCATCGCCACCGCCGTTCGCAGCTGCTGTACGCGATCTCGGGCGTGATGGTGGTCGATACCGATGCGGGCATCTGGGTGGTGCCGCCCACGCGCGGCGTGTGGGTGCCGGCCTGGGTCTCGCACGCCATCCGCATGAGCGGCGAACCGCGCATGCGCACGGTGTTCGTCGAGCCGGGCGCGGCCTCGCACCTGCCCACCGAATGCTGCGTGCTGTCGATCTCGCCGCTCTTGCGCGAGCTGATGGTGGCGGCAGCCGAAGTGCCGCTGGATTGGCAGCCGGGCACCCGCGACGGCCGCCTGATGATGCTGCTGCTGGACGAACTGAAACAGGAGCCCGTGCTGCCGCTGCACCTGCCGCAGCCGTCCGAGCCGCGCCTGGCGCGCATCTGCCGCGCCATCGTGCGTCACCCCGAGCGCCAGGCGGGCGCGGCCGACTGGGCGCGGGAATTGGGGGTGGATCCCAAGACGGTGCATCGCCTGTTCCTGCGGCACACCGGCATGACCTTCGGCCGCTGGCGCCAGCAGGCGCGGCTGCTGGCGGCGATGGAGCGGCTGGCGCGCGGCGAGCGGGTGCTGGATGTTGCCCTGGATCTGGGCTACGAGAGCCCCAGCGCCTTCGCGGCCATGTTCCGCAAGGCGCTGGGCGAGCCGCCCAGCGCGTTTGCGGCGCGCGGCGCGGCGTCCGCCTGATGGCCACGGCGCGGCCTCGGGGCGGCCTGCGGCCGCTGCCGGCCGGAACCAGCGTATTATTTACCGTTTTGCCGCCCACGCTAATAGCCTGAGACAAGATCATGCCGCACTACCGTTCCCGCACCTCGACCCACGGCCGCAACATGGCCGGCGCCCGCGCCCTGTGGCGCGCCACCGGCATGAAGGACGGAGACTTCGGCAAGCCGATCATCGCGGTGGTCAACTCGTTCACGCAGTTCGTGCCGGGCCACGTGCACCTGCGCGACCTGGGCGCGCTGGTCGCCAAGGAGATCGAGGCCGCCGGCGGCGTCGCCAAGGAATTCAACACGATCGCCGTCGATGACGGCATCGCCATGGGCCACGGCGGCATGCTGTATTCGCTGCCGTCGCGCGAACTGATCGCCGACTCGGTCGAATACATGGTCAACGCGCACTGCGCCGACGCCATGGTCTGCATCTCGAACTGTGACAAGATCACCCCGGGGATGCTGATGGCCGCGATGCGCCTGAACATTCCCGTGGTGTTCGTGTCCGGCGGCCCGATGGAAGCCGGCAAGGTCAAGTCGCCGACCGACGGCAAGGTGATCGCCAAGATCGACCTGATCGACGCCATGATCAAGGCCGCCGACCCGAAAGTGTCGGACGCCGAAGTGGCCGAAGTCGAACGCAGCGCGTGTCCGACCTGCGGCTCCTGTTCCGGCATGTTCACCGCCAACTCGATGAACTGCCTGACCGAGGCCATCGGCCTGGCGCTGCCGGGCAACGGCACCATCGTCGCCACGCACGCCTGGCGCAAGGGCCTGTTCGAGCAGGCCGGCCGCCTGGTGGTGGACCTGTGCCGCCGCTACTACGTCGAGGAAGACGAATCGGTCCTGCCGCGCAGCATCGCCACCAAGAGCGCGTTCCAGAACGCCATGGCGCTGGACGTGGCCATGGGCGGCTCGACCAACACCGTGCTGCACCTGCTGGCCGCGGCGCAGGAAGCCGGCGTCGACTTCACCATGGCCGACATCGACCGCATCTCGCGCAAGGTGCCGTGCCTGTGCAAGGCCGCGCCCGCCACCGACAAGTACCACATCGAAGACGTGCACCGCGCCGGCGGCATCCTCGGCATCCTGGGCGAACTGGCGCGCGCCGACCTGCTCGACCTGTCCTGCGGCAACGTGCACAGCGGCACGCTGGGCAACGCCATTGCGCAATGGGACGTGGCCGGCGGCGCCGGCGAAGCGGCGCAGAAGTTCTACCGCGCGGCGCCCGGCGGCATCCCCACCACCGTGGCCTTCAGCCAGGACGCCACCTTCCTGACGCTGGACACCGACCGCCAGACCGGCTGCATCCGCAGCAAGGAAAACGCCTACTCCAAGGACGGCGGCCTGGCCGTGCTGTACGGCAACCTGGCCGAGAAGGGCTGCATCGTCAAGACCGCGGGCGTGGATGAATCGCAGTGGGTCTTCACCGGCCGCGCGCGCGTGTTCGAAAGCCAGGACGACGCCGTCGAAGGCATCCTGGGCGACAAGGTCGTGGCGGGCGACGTGGTGGTGATCCGCTACGAAGGTCCCAAGGGCGGCCCCGGCATGCAGGAAATGCTGTATCCCACGTCCTACCTGAAGTCCAAGGGCCTGGGCAAGACCTGCGCGCTGTTCACCGATGGCCGCTTCTCGGGCGGCTCGTCGGGTCTGGTGATCGGCCACGCCTCGCCCGAAGCGGCCGAGGGCGGCACCATCGGCCTGGTGCAAGAGGGCGACACCATCGAGATCGACATCCCCAACCGCAAGATGCACCTGGCGGTGTCCGACGAGGAACTGACCCGCCGCCGCGCCGCGATGAACGCGCGCGAGGATGGTGGCTGGCTGCCGGTGGGCCGTGAGCGCGTGGTGTCGCAGGCCCTGCAGGCCTACGCGGCGCTGGCCACCTCGGCCGACCGCGGCGCGGTGCGCGACCTGTCGCAGCTCAAGCAGAAGCGTTGATCGGCCGCGGGTCGATGCAGTGAAAAAAGCGGCGCCGCGTGCGCCGCTTTTCTTTTGCGTCCGCGCTGCCGGATAACCCCGCCGTCGGCCAGGGCACCGCGCAATTGCGGCGGCGGCGCGCGATAAAATCCGGATACTTGTGATCCGGAGTCAAAAATGGCGCTCAATTCAGAGGCCCTGCGGCTGTTCCTGGGCGTGGTCGACGCCGGTTCGATGAGCGCGGCCGCCGAAATGCTGGGCCAGACGGCCTCCGGCGTCAGCCGCGGCCTGTCGCGCCTGGAGGAAGACCTGGGCGTGACGCTGCTGACCCGCACCACGCGGCGCATGGAGCTGACCGCCGAGGGCGCGCACTTCCTGCAGAAGGCGCGCCAGATCGTGCAGTCGCTGGAAGAGGCCGAGGAGTGCATGCGCATCGTCAACCAGCAGCCGGCCGGCCGCCTGCGCGTCGACGCCTCGGTGCCGGTGATGCTGCATTGCGTGGTGCCGCACGTGGCCGACTTCCGTCGCGAGTATCCGGCGATCTCGCTGGAGCTGACCAGCAACGACCGCATCGTCGACCTGATCGAGCATCGCACCGACGTGGCCCTGCGCATGGGGCCGCTGAACGATTCCACGCTGCACGCGCGGCCGATGCGTCCGCGTCCGCGCTGGCTGATGGCCAGCCCGGAGTACCTGGCGCGGCGCGGGGTGCCGCGCACGGTCGAGGACCTTGCCCGGCACGAACTGCTGGGTTTCACCCAACCCGAAAGCCTGAACGTCTGGCCGCTGCGCCACGCGGGCGGCTCGACCTATCTGGCCACGCCCACGCTGGCCACCTCCAGCGGCGAGACGCAGCGCCACCTGGCGCTGCGCGGCGTGGGCATCGCCTGCCTGTCGGATTTCGTGTCGCGCGACGATCTGATCGAAGGGCGCCTGGTGCGCATCATGGAAGACCTGCACACCGACTACCTGCAGCCGATGCACGCGGTGTACTACCGCAACACGCAGCTGTCGCGGCGCATCGCCTGCTTCCTGGATTTCTTCGCCAGCCGGTTGTGAGGGCAGGGGCCTGGCGCGACCGATGACGGTCCGCGCCAGGCCCCTGCGCGCTGCTACGTGCCTTAGCCGTGCAGCGCCCGGCCGAAAGCCGCCAGCACCGATTCGTGCAGCGTTTCCGACAGCGTCGGATGCGCGAACACGGTGTGCATCAGGTCTTCCTCGGTGGCTTCCAGCGCCGCCGCCACGCCGTAGCCGGCGATCAGCTCGGACGCCTCGGGGTGGATGATGTGCGCGCCCAGCAGCTCGCCGGTCCTGGCGTCGAACACCGTCTTCACCAACCCCTGGTCCTCGCCCATGGCGATGGCCTTGCCGTTGCCGGCGAAGGTGAATTTGCCGACGCGGATCTCGCCGCCCGTCGCCTTGGCGTGTTCGCGCGCGCGGGCCTCGGTCATGCCGATGCTGGCGACCTGCGGGTGCGAATACGTGCAGGCGGGTATGCGCAGCGGGTCGAGCGCATGCGCCGGCAGGCCGGCGATGGCTTCGACGCACAGCACGGCCTCGTGGCTGGCCTTGTGCGCCAGCCACGGCGCGCCGGCCACGTCGCCGATGGCGTAGACGCCCGGCTCGGCGGTGCGGCACAGGCCGTCGGTGACGATGTGGGTCTTCTCCACCTTCACGCGGGTCTGCTCCAGGCCCAGGTCCTCGACGTTGCCGACGATGCCGGCGGCCACGATGACGCGCTCGACCTCCAGCTCGATCTGCTTGCCCTGTTGCTCCAGCACGGCCTTGACACCCGTGGCCGTCAGGCTGGACGACTTGACCGCGCACTGCGTCAGCACGCGGATGCCCTGCTTCTCGAAGGCCTTGCGCGCCAGCGCGGAGATCTCGGCGTCTTCCTGCGGCAGGATCTCGGCGGTCATGTCGATCAGCGTCACCTCCGCCCCGACCGCGCGGTAGAAGCTGGCGAACTCGGCGCCGATCGCGCCCGCGCCCACCACCAGCAGCGACTTGGGCAGCGCCGGCGGCGTCAGCGCCTGGCGGTAGGCCCAGATGCGTTCGCCCACCGGCAGCGCCGGCAGCTCGCGGGCGCGCGCGCCGGTGGCCAGGATGATATGGCGGGCCGACAGCGTGGCTCCGTTGTCGAGCGCGACGCGGCCGCCGCCGGCCAGCCTGGCGCTGGCGGCGAACACCGTGACACCGTTCTTTTTCATCAGGTGCGCCACGCCCTGGCCCAGGCGGCCGGCGACCTTGCGCGAGCGCGCCACCATCGCGGGCAGGTCGGGTTGCGCCGCGCCTGCGCCGGTCACGCCGTAGTGGTCGGCTTCGCGGCAGGCGCGCAGCACGGCGGCGCTGTGCAGCAGCGCCTTGGTCGGAATGCAGCCCCAGTTCAGGCAGATGCCGCCCAGTTCGGCGCGCTCCACCAGCGCGGTGGACAGGCCCAGCTGGGCCGCGCGGATGGCGGCCACATAGCCGCCGGGCCCGCCGCCCACCACCACCAGGTCAAACGAAGTCTTGGTCATGGCGGGGCTCACAGCAGGATGCGCACGGGGTTCTCGATCAGCGCGCGGAACGCGGCCAGCCAGCGCGCGCCGACGGCGCCGTCCACCACGCGGTGGTCGGCCGACAGCGTCACGGTCATGACGGTGGCTGCCTGCAGGCCGCCGTTGTCGTCCACCACCGGGCGGCGCTCGGCCGCGCCCACCGCCAGGATCGCGGCCTGCGGCGGGTTGATGATGGCGGCGAACTGCTTGATGCCGTACATGCCGAGGTTGCTGACCGTCAGCGAGCCGCCGGTGAATTCCTCGGGCTTGAGGCGGTTGACCTTGGCGCGGCCGGCCAGCTCGACGATCTCGCCGGCGATGGCGGACAGCGGCTTGACGTCGGCGTCGCGCACGATGGGCGTGACCAGGCCGCCGTCGGTGGCCACGGCGACGCTGATGTCGGCGCCGGCGTGGAATTCGATGGCGTCATCGTGCCAGCTGGCGTTGACCTCGGGCACCTCGCGCAGCGCCAGGGCGGCGGCGCGCACGATGAAGTCATTGACCGACAGCTTGACCGCGCCGCCCTGGTTGGCCTGCGCGCGCAGGGCCAGCAAGGCGTCCATGCGGCAATCCACCGTCAGGTAGAAGTGCGGCACCTGCTGCTTGCTTTCGGTCAGGCGGCGGGCGATGGCGCGGCGCATGCCGGAATGCGGCACGCGGCGGCCGGCGGCGCGGCTGGCCTGGGGCGCGGCGGCAACGGGGGCGCGGTCACGCGCGGCTTCGACGTCGCGGCGCACGATGCGGCCGCGCGGGCCGGTGCCTTGCACTTCGAGCAGGTTGACGTGCCATTGCGCGGCCAGGCGGCGCGCCAGCGGGCTGGCGAAGCGGCGGGTGCCGGGGGCGATGGCGGCGTCGGGCGAGGCCGGTGCGGCGGCGCCGGCCGTCGCGGACG
The DNA here is from genome assembly GCF_001298995.1 of Achromobacter sp. 2789STDY5608615. Taxonomy (NCBI): domain Bacteria; kingdom Pseudomonadati; phylum Pseudomonadota; class Betaproteobacteria; order Burkholderiales; family Alcaligenaceae; genus Achromobacter; species Achromobacter sp. 2789STDY5608615. The sequence continues at coordinate 15,239 of NZ_CYTY01000007.1, read as the reverse complement.
GAGCGAGAGCGCTTGCGGGAGCCGTTGCCGAGGCAGCCGATGTTGCGGCAGCCGTTGCTGCGGCGGCCGATGCTGCGGCGCCCGCGCCGTGTTCCGCCAGCGCCTTCTCGATCGCGCTGGCATCTTCGCCCGGCGCCAGCAGCACGCCGATCACGGTGTTGATCGGCACCGATGCCGGGCCGGCCTGCACCACGATGCGGCTGAGCACGCCCGCCTGTTCGGCGTTGATCTCGACGATCGCTTTCTCGGTTTCGATTTCCGCCAGCGCCTCGCCCACGGCGACCGTGTCGCCTTCCTGCTTGAGCCATTGGTGCAGCGTGCCGACGTCGGCATCGGCCGCGACGGAGGGGAGCTTGATAAGGTGTGCCACGTGTAGTTCGTCCTATTCTGCGCGCACGGCCAGGTCGGGCCGGTAGGCCGCCGGGTCGTCGTATTCGACCAGTTCCAGCACATTGCCTTCGGGGTCGCGGAAGAAGGCCAGCCAGGTGCCGGGCCGCACTTCCATCGGAGCCGGGTCGCTGTCGAAGGCCGCGCCGCGCGCCCGCAGGCGCTCGACGGTGCCGGCCAGGTCCTGCACGATGAAGGTCAGGTAGGCGTTGCCCTGGCGGTCCAGGATGGCGGCGCCGCGCACCGCCGGCTCCGGCGCCACGGCCGGTTGCAGCAGCTTGATGCGCTCGCCGTACGAGGTCTGCAGGCGCGCCACGTCGTAGCCATGCTGCGTCAGGCCGGTGGCGCGGGCCTTGTCGGCCGGCACGCTGACGCGGTTCACCAGGGCCAGGCCGACCACCTCGGTGTAGAACGCCAACTGCGCGTCCAGGTCGGCGCAGCAAATGCCGACTTCCATCGGCACGCTCATGCGCAGGGCAGCGCTCATGCGCGTTCTCCCAGGTCGGCCAGCACGTCGTTCAGGCCGGCGATGACTTCTTCCGTGTCGGCGAAAGCCGCGCGTTCCAGCACCTTGGAGATGCTGGGCGAGGCCTCGCCGCCGGTGACGCGCTTGACCGGCTGGTCGAGCCAGTCGAAGTAGCGGCGCTGGATCTCGTCGGCCAGCATGGCGCCGTACGAGGTGCCGCGCGCGCCCTGTTCGACGATCAGCACGTTGTTGGTCTTCTGGATGCTGGCGCCGATGGTGTCCCAGTCCAGGCTGGCGCGGTCCAGCGTGCGCAGGTCGATCACTTCCGCGTCGACGCCGGTCTCTTCGGCGGCCTTGAGCGCGCGGCTGACCATCGACAGGTAGGTCAGCACCGTGACCTTGGAACCGCCGCGGCGCACGCGCGCCTTGCCGAACGGAATGGCGTAGTCCAGGTCGCCCTCGGGGACCTCGCCCGACGAGGCGTAGAGATCCACGTGCTCGATCACCAGCACCGGGTCCTTGGAAGCCAGCGCGGTGTTCATCAGGCCGATGTACTCGTACGGCGTGGACGGCGCGACGATGCGCCAGCCCGGGGCCGTGGCGAAGACGCCGGCCGGGTCCATCGAGTGCTGCGAGCCGTAGCCCGTGCCCATCGCGACCTTGGTGCGCAGCACGAACGGCACGTCGATGTCGCCGCCGAACATGTGGCGGGCCTTGCCGATCTGGTTGAAGATCTGGTCGGCCGCGACCCACATGAAGTCGGGGTACATGAATTCCACCACCGGCTTGTAGCGGCCGTCCATGGCCAGGCCGCCGCCCAGGCCGGCGAAGGCGTTCTCGGAGATCGGCGTGCCCAGCACGCGATCGGGGTACTTGTCCTTCAGGCCGCGCGTGGCGCCGTTGGTGCCGCCCTTCAGGCGGTGCACGTCCTCGCCCAGCACCACCACGCCCGGGTCGGTCTCCATGCGGCGGTCGAGCACATCGGCCACCGCGTCCACGAACTTGCGCTCGGCGCGGGCGCCGGCGTAGTCGGCGGCATCCTGGTAGCGCAGGCCGGCCAGTTCCGAGCCGTCGCTGCGCAGGCCCACGTCGCGGAAGTCGGGGCGCGGCCACAGGTCGGCGCGCACGCGGCGCTTGCCGCCGTCGGCGGCCTCGGTCAGGCGGCCCGACACGTCCTTCATCACGTTCTTGCAGCGCTGGCGCAGAGCGTCGACCTCGGCCTGGGTGATCAGCTGGCGGCCGATCATCTCGGCGGCGATCTTGTCGAGCGGATCGCGGCGGCGCCATTGCGCCTCCTCTTCCTTGCTGCGGTAGCCGAAGGCGCTGCCGGGGAAGGGGCCGTTCTGGTGGAAGAAGCGGTAGACGTCCACCTCGATGATGGTGGGGCCGTTGCCGGCGCGCATGTGCGCCACGGCTTCCGACATGGCCAGGTGCACGGCCAGCGGATCCATGCCGTCGACCTGCCAGGCCGGGATGTTGAAGGCCTGGCCACGGGCCGACAGGCGCGGCTCGGCGGTCGATTCCTCGACCGTGGTGGACACGGCGTAGCGGTTGTTCTCGATGAAGAAGCACAACGGCGTCTTCCACGCGGCGGTCAGGTTCATCGTCTCGAGCACCGAGCCGATGTTGACGGCGCCGTCGCCGAAGTACGTCACCGCCACGCGGTCGGTGCCGGCGTGGTGGTGGGCCCAGGCCGCGCCGGCCGCCAGCGGCACGCCGCCGCCGACGATGGCGTTGGTGCCGAGCGCGCCCGCTTCCAGCCAGCGCAGGTGCATGCTGCCGCCACGGCCGCGGCAGTAGCCTTGCGCCAGGCCCATGATCTCGGCCAGCGTCTTGTGCAGCACTTCATCGATAGCGGGCGTGAGCGGGTTGCGCGGGTCCAGGCCCAGCGGCGCCACGTGTTGCAGGGCCTTGGCCAGGAACTGGTGGTGGCCGCGGTGAGAGCCGTTGATCTGGTCGCCGGCGCCCAGCGCCAGCACCGAGCCGACGGCGCCGCCTTCCTGGCCCACCGACGAGTGGGCCGGGCCGTGCACCAGGCCTTCGGCGGCCAGGTCCAGCACCGCTTCCTCGAAAGCGCGGATCCAGTGCAGCTGCGTCAGCATGGTGGCCAGCAGCGCCGGGTCGGCCTGCTGCCAGTCCGAGGCCTCGACCGTGAGTTGCCGCCAGGGCGCCTGGGAACCAAGCGGTTGGTAGGTGGCCATGAGTGAATCTCCAGAATGTAGGTAAGCGTCGATGCGTCAGAGGTAGCTGTAGCGGCTCCAGCCGCCATCGGCCACCAGGGTGTGTCCGGTGATGTAGGCGGCCTGGCTGGGCGCCAGGAACACCGCCAGGTCGGCCATTTCGGCCGGCTGCGCCAGGCGCCGCAGCGGCGTGCGCTGCTTGAGGCGTTCGGGGTCGAGGCGGCCGCGCGCGGCCAGGTCGCGCACCAGGTCGGTCTCGACGTAGCCGGGCGCCAGCGCGTTCACGCGCACGCCCGCCGGGCCCCATTCCACCGCCAGGGTCTCGGTCAGCAGCACCACCGCGCCCTTGGTGGCGCAATAGGCGGCGCGGTCGGGCGCGGCCACCACGCCGTACATCGAGGCCAGGTTGATGATGCAGCCCTCGCCCTTGGGCACCATGCGGCGGCCGGCGGCCTGGGCGCACAGGAACACGCCAGTCAGGTTGATGTCGACGGCGCGGCGCCATTCCTCGGGCGTGACGTCCAGCGACGGCTTGTTGGCCGAGATGCCGGCGTTGTTGACCAGCACATCGATGCCGCCCCAGGCCTGCTCGACCTGGGCGAAGGCGCGTTCGACGGCGTCGGCGTCGGTGACCGAGGCCTGCGCGGCCAGGGCCTCGCCGCCGGCCGCGCGCAGCCCGGCCACGGCCGCGTCCAGCGCTACCGGATCCATGTCCAGCAGCGCCACCCGCGCGCCCTGGCGCACGAACGCCTCGGCCGTGGCGTAGCCGATGCCTTTGGCGCCGCCGGTGATCACCACGTTCTTGCCGCGCAGATCGGCGTGGCGTACTTCAGGGGTATTGTCCAAGTGCTTGCCTCTACAGATAGGGCCGCGGTCAGACCGCCAGCCATTCCTGGACCACGTCCTGGCGCTCATGCAGTTGCGCGGGCGGTCCTTCGAAAACGATGCGGCCATGGCCCATCACGCTGACGCGCGTGGACACTTTCAATGCGATGGTCAGCTTCTGCTCGACCAGCACCACCGACACGCCGCGCTGGTGGATGTCGCGGATCACGTCGGCGATCACTTCGACGATCTTGGGCGCCAGGCCTTCGGTGGGCTCGTCGATCAGCATGACCTTGGGGTTGCCCAGGAGCGAACGGCACATGGTCAGCATCTGCTGTTCGCCGCCGGACAGGTTGCCGGCGCGGGTATTGCGGCGTTCCTTCAGGCGCGGGAAATAGCCGAACATCTGTTCGATGGTCCAGGCCGGGGCGTCGGGCCGGGCGGGCTGTTCGCCCATGCGCAGGTTCTCGTCCACCGTCAGGTTGGCGAACACCTCGCGCTCTTCCGGCACGAAACCCAGTCCGGCGCGGGCGATCTCGAAAGGCCGCTTGTTGGTGATGTCGCGGCCTTCGATGGCGATGCGGCCGCCCGTCACGTCCACCAGCCCCATGATGCTCTTCATGGTGGTGGAGCGGCCGGCGCCGTTGCGGCCCAGCAGGCTGACCACCTCGCCGCGGCCCACCGTCAGGTCGATGCCGTGCAGGATGTGGCTCTTGCCGTAGTGCGCGTGCACGCCTTGCAGGGCCAGCAGGGGGGATTGCATGCTCATACCGTTTCCTCTCCCAGATAGGCTTCGCGCACGCGGGCGTCGCCGCGGATGTCGGCGGGCGTGCCGGTGGCCAGGATCTCGCCGTACACCAGCACGCTGATGCGGTCGGCCAGCGAGAACACCACCTGCATGTCGTGCTCGACGATCAGCAGGGTGCAGTCGCGCGTCACGTCCTTGATGAGTTCGACGGTGTAGTCGACCTCGTGCTGCGACATGCCGGCCATCGGCTCGTCCAGCAGGATCACCTTGGGCCGCGAGGCCAGCGTCATGCCGATTTCCAGCGAGCGCTGCTCGGAGTAGTTCAGGTCGCCCGCGGCGGTGTGCTGCTTGGCGGCCAGGCGCACTTTCTCCAGCAACTGGTCGACGTTCTCGTTGACGGCGCGGTGGCGCGCGATGGGGCGCCAGAAGTTGTAGACCAGGCCGTGCATGCGCAGCACCGCCAGCCGCAGGTTCTCGCGCACCGACAGGCGCGGGAACACGTTGGTGATCTGGAACGAACGCGCCAGGCCGAGGCGGTTGATGCGCTCGGGCGGCAGGCCGCCGATCGGGCGCGAGCGCAGGCTGATGTCGCCCGAGGTCGGCGCGAACGAGCCCGACATCAGGTGGAACAGCGTGGACTTGCCGGCGCCGTTGGGGCCGATGACGGCGTGGCGTTCGCCGGCCTCGACCTTCAGGTTGACGCCGCGGATGATCTGCGCGTCGCCGAAGGACTTGCGCACGTCGGTCAGGGTCAGGATCTCGTGGCTCATTTTGCGGTCTCCAGCACGGGCGCGGCTTCGACCTCGCCGCGCCACAGGACCAGCGCCCAGCGGCAGGCCAGGAGGCCGCCCGCGAACAGCGCCAGCGGCAGCAGCCAGGTCGACAGCGCCAGCGGCGCCCAGTCGTGGCCGAACAGGGAAATGGCGGGCCAGCCGGCATCGGGGTTCATCGCCAGCAGCGAGCGGTAGTCGCGCGCGAACATGCGTTGCAGCAGTTCCACCGAGAACACCGTGGCGCCGGTCAGCAGCAGGCCGCCGGCGACGGACACCGCGGCGCGCGGCAGCCAGTCGGCCAGGCCGCGCTGGCGCAGCGACTTGGCGGCGCGCTGCACCAGGCCGACCAGGCCGTCCGGCACGAACAGCATCACCAGCACGAACAGGATGCCCTGATACAGCAGCCAGGAACGGGTGATGTCGGCCAGCGTCTGCGACAGGAAGGTCAGGATCGAGGCGCCCAGCACCGGGCCGAGGAAGGCGTTGACGCCGCCGATGTAGGCGAACAGCACCGCGTCGGTCGACAGCTTGACCTCGAACAGCACGTAGTTGCCGGCTTCGATGTTCAATGCCTGCAGGCCGCCGGCGATGCCGGCGAACATGGCCGACAGCGCGAACACCATGGTCTTGAGCGTGTGCGGCCGGTAGCCCAGGTAGCGCAGGCGGTTGGCATTTTCGCGCAGGCCCAGCGTCAGCCGGCCCAGCGGCGTGCGGGTCAGGCCATACAGCGCGGCCAGTGACACCAGCACCCAGGCTAGCACCAGGAAGTACACCTCGATGTCCGAGCCGAAGGTGAAGCCCCAGGCCGGCATGCGCATGGCGGACAGTCCGGCTTCGCCGCCGAACACGCCCTTCAGGTGCGGCGCCAGCGCGTGCAGCAGTTCGGCCAGCGCCAGCGTGATCATCGAGAAGTATACGCCGGCGCGCATGGTGGCGAACCAGCCCGCGACCAGCCCGAACAGCAGGCCGGCCACGCCGCCGGCCAGCGGCATTAGCGGCGTCGGCAGGAGGCCCGCGCCGCCCAGCGCGTTCATGGCGTGGATGGTGGCGAAGGTGCCGACGCCGAAGTAGGCGGCGTGGCCGAAGGACAGCATGCCGCCCTGGCCGGCCAGCAGGTTGAAGGCGCAGGCGAACAGCGCCGCGATCAGCATCTGCACCGCCGCGACCAACTGGCCCGGCGGCAGCAGCCAGGGCAGCGCGCACAGCGCGGCCACGCAGGCCAGCAGCAACAGGGCGGCCGGCGCGCGGCGCGAGGAAACGGGAGCCTGGCTCATGCCTGTTCTCCCTTCAGGCCCGAGGGCTTGACCAGCAGCACCACCAGCATCAGCAGGAAGGGCAGGGTCGCGGCCAGGCTGGAGATCTTCACCGTCATCAGGCCGCCCACGCTCTCGGCCCACTCGCCGGCGCCGAACAGGCCGAACAGCGTCGCCAGGCTGGCGTCGATGCCGACCGAGAACGAGCTGATCAGGCCGATCAGCAGCGAGGCGATCATGGCGCCTTCGAGCGAACCCAGGCCGCCCACCACGACCACCACGAACACCAGCACGCCCAGTTCCAGCGCCATGTTCGGGTTGGTGGTGTAGAACGCGCCGGCGACCGCGCCGGCCAGGCCGGCCATCGCCGCGCCCACGCCGAACACGCTCATGAACACCAGCGGCACGTTGTGGCCGAGGGCCTCGGCCATGCGCGGGCGGTAGATGGCAGAACGCACCACGATGCCGACGCGGGTGCGCGACAGCAGCAGGTAGATCACCGCGAACATCGCCAGAGACACGCCGCCCATCAGCAGGCGGTAGAAGGGATAGTCGGCGTCGAACACGCGGAAGGCCGCGAAGTTCAGGAACTGCGGCACGCGGTAGTCGACCGGGAAGTCGCCGTAGAACAGCTTGATGAGCTCGGCGACGATGAACGCCAGGCCGAAGGTCACCAGCAATTCCTGCGCGTGGCCGAACTTGTGCACGCGGCGCAGGAAGAAGCGCTCCACGCCCATGCCGAGCACGCCGGCGATGACGGTGGCCAGCACCAGCGCGGTCCAGAACCCGGTGACGGGCGTCAGGGTATAGGCGGCGTACGCGCCTATCATGTAGAACGAGGCGTGCGCGAAGTTGAGCACGCCCATCATTCCGAAGATCAGTGTCAGGCCTGCCGACACCATGAATAGCAGCAGGCCGTAAATCACGCCGTTCAACAGCGAGACGGTAAAGTATTCCATGTCCGCTCCAAAATCCTTGCGCGCAGGCGCCGGGCGCCTGGCGATCGATCACGCCCTGTTTTTTCCGGCCCCGCGCCGGTGAGCGTTTTATTGGCGAGTGGCCGCGGACGGCATGCCGTCCGCGGCCATCGCGTCATCAGTCCGGGCGAACCATCTTGCAGGTGGCCTGCACCGGCGCGGACACGTCCGCGGCGGACAGCACCTTGACCGGCTCGAAGCCCATGTCGGTGCCGTCGGCCTTGTACTTGGCGTTCTTGCCGACCTTGGACACCACCATCGGCAGCTGCACCTGGTGGTCTTCGGCGCGCATGGTGTAGGTGCCCAGCGGCGAGGTGTAGGTGACCTTCTCCAGCGCCCGCGCCAGGTCCGGCACCGACAGCTTGCCGTCCTTGGGCTTGACCTGCTTGAGCGCCTCGCCCAGGAAGGTGATGCCGATCACGGTCTGCGGCTCGGTGTAGCTGGGGTAGTGGCCGGTCTTGGCCTTGTAGTCCTCGGCGAACCTGGCGCCTTCCTCGCCCGCGGCCTCGATGTTGTAGGGGTGGGCGATGTAATGGCCCAGCGCCACGTCGCCGGCGTTGGCGAGGTTGCCGACCTGGTCCAGGAACACGGTGGCAAAGCGCACCTTCAGGCCGGCCGACTGCGTCGCCTTCATCAGCAACAGCAGGTCGTTGGACCAGTTGCCGGTGATGACGGTGTCGGGATTGGCCGAGCGGATGCGGGCCACGTAGGGCGCGAAGTCCTGGATCTTGTTGACTTCGTGCAGCGTCTTGCCGACCACTTCATAGCCGTACTGCTTGGCGAAGCGCTCGGTGGCGCCTTCCATGTCCTGGCCCCAGGAGTAGTTCTGGTTGATGGCGTAGACGCGCTTGCCCAGCGTGCCGTCGGCCGACATGACCGAGGCCAGCGCCTTGACGCGCAGGTCGGCGTTGGTGGTGAAGCGGAAGTGGTAGAAGTGGCACTTCTGGCCGGTCAGTTCCAGGGCCTCGCCGCCCACGTTCAGGAACACGACTTCCTTGCCCGGGTTGCGCAGGTTGTGCTTGCGCACGTCCTCGGTGAGCTGGCCGGAGATGGCCGACGACGAGCCCTGCACCAGGATCTGCACGCCTTCGGCGGCCGCGGCGCGGAAACGGTCGGAGGCGCCCACGGGGCCGCCCTGGTTGTCGAACTCGACCAGTTCCAGTGGCTGGCCGTTCCAGCCGCCGGCGGCGTTGATGCGGTCCAGTTCGTACTTGACCGCGGCGCGGAACATCAGGCCGGTCGAGGCCTGCGGGCCGGACAGCGTCTCGATCAGGCCGATCTTGACGGGCGCGGCCTGGGCCGATGCGGCAATGCCGGCCAGGCACAACAGGCCGGTGGTGAAAGCCAATTTCATGCGTGTCTCCTCCGTGGGAACGGGAGTGGTAGGTCCGTGAATCAAGCAAGCGCGCTCAGGATTGCGGCTCTTCTATGCCCAGGAAGCGGGCAATTTCGGTGAGTTGTCCTTCCAGCATGTAGAGGCCGGGATGGGTGCGGCAGCCGCGCGCGGCGGCGGCGCGCAGCAACGGCGTGTCGACGCGGCTCATGACGGCGTCGGCCACCACGGCGGCGGGCGCCAGGGCATCCAGCTGGAAGGGCAGGGGATCGTTGTCGTCCAGGCCCAGGGTGGTCGCGTTGATGGCGATGTCACAGGACTCGGGACGGGTGCCGGCCACGTGGATGGCCAGGCCGGGATGGTGGCGCGCCAGGCGCTCGGCGAACGCCTCGGCCTTGTCGGACGAACGGTTGTACAGGCGCAGGCTGGCCGGGCCGGCCTCGGCGATGGCGCAGGCGATGGCCTTGCCGGCGCCGCCCAGGCCCGCCAGGTAGACGTGGCGGCCGGCGGGGTCGTGCCCCTGGCTGCGCAGGCCGGCGACGAAGCCCAGGCCGTCGAAGTTGCCGCCGGTGAGGTGGCCGTCGCGCACCCGCACGGCGTTGACGGCGCCGATCAGTTCGGCGGTGGGCGTCAGCGCGTCGCACAGCGCGGCGGCGCTTTCCTTGTGGGGCACGGTGACCACCAGGCCGCCCAGGTTGGCCAGGCCGCGCAGGCCCGCGAACAGGCCGGGCAGGCCGGCGGCGGCCACGTGGAACGGCACCATGACGGCGTCGATGCCGCGCTCGCGCAGCAGGGCGTTGAGCCGCTGGGGCGTCTTGACGTGCGCGATCGGGTCGGCCGCGATCGCGAATACGGTTGTGCTGCCGGTGATGTCCACCTGGTTGTCCCCTGCCTGTCATGCGGCCGTTGGCCGTGTTTTCTTGACGCCCTTGCTTGAAATCGCCAGTTGCTTTACGCTTTCAACACAAGTTGTCAGGCAACTTTATTAAGTTGTCCGATAAATCATAGGGCAAGCGTTTTTCCCGTGTCAAGCGATGCATTTGGCGGTTCAATCGAATCGCCGGCGGCGCTGGGCGATGGGGCGCGGGCCGTCGAAAAAGCGTTTTGGAGACAGCATGATTTCGTTCGAAGGACAGGTAGTCGCCATCACCGGCGCGGGCAATGGCATCGGTCTGGCGACCGCGCGGCTGATGGCCGCCCACGGCGCCCGGCTGGTGTTGACCGACATCGACAAGGCGCGCCTGGACGAGGTGGCCGCCGAGCTGGACGCCAGCGGCCAGCGGGTGTTCGTGCACGCGCTGGACGTGGCCGCCTCGCACGATTGCGACCGGGTGCTGGAACGCGCCGCGCAGCATTTCGGCGGCATCGATCATCTGGTGCATTGCGCCGGCATCTACCCCGAGCAACTGGTCAAGGACACCAGCGACGAGGCCTGGAAGAAGCTCATGGGCGTCAACCTGGACGGCACCTTCTATGTCTGCCGCGCCGCACAACGCCACCTGCGCCAGAACGGCTCGATCGTGCTGCTGACCTCCCTGGCGGCGCAGCGCGGCAGCTACGCGCACGCGGCCTATTCGGCGTCCAAGGGCGCGGTGCAGAGCTTCACCCGCAGCCTGGCGCTGGAACTGGCGCCGCAGATCCGCGTGAACGCGGTGGCGCCGGGCATCATCGCGACCTCCATGACGCACGACCTGATCGGCCAGAAGGGCGCGCAGTTGCTGGAAAGCACGCCGTTGCGGCGCTTCGGCACCGCCGAGGAAATCGCCGGCGCGATCGCCTTCCTGTGCTCGCCGCTGGCCGGTTTCGTGACGGGCGAGGTGATGCAGGTGAACGGCGGCATCTATATCGCGTAAAGTCTGAAACGGCCGCGCCCTCGATTCCGGCAAAATCCTATAATTTTCAAGGGCGCAGCCGTAGTGAAACGTCGAAAATTCCTATAACCAAGGCAGCCGCCCCGCGAGCCGCCGCCTCGTTTTAACGATTCCACATGCAGCCTAATCAAGCACAGGACAGGCGGGACTCCGACCCGCAACGCGCCGCGCCCAAACACTCGCTCTCGGCGGGCGTGGCCGACGCGCTGGCCGAGCAGATCCGCCAGGGCACCCTGGCGCCCGGCGACCGCCTGCCCACCGAAAAACAGCTGACCGAGATCTATTCGGTCAGCCGCGCCGTGGTGCGCGAGGCGCTGGCCCGCCTGAAATCCGAGGGCCTGATCACCTCGCAGCAGGGCAGCGGGGTCTTCGTCGACCCGAACTTCCAGCGCAACGCCTTCCGCATCGCCGCGCCCTCGCCGGGCGACAGCCAGGACCTGGAACACATCCTGGAATTGATGCTGTCGATCGAGGTCACCGCCGCGCGCTATGCGGCGCAGCGCCGCACCGACCCCGACCTGAAGAAGATGCGCCAGGCGCTGGTCGGCATGGAGTACGCGCTCATCAACGACAAGCTGGGCGACGAAGAGGACTACCAGTTCCACCAGGCCATCGTGCAGGCCACGCACAACCCGCACCTGGTGGCGCTGAACGATTACCTGGAGGCGAATGTGCGGCGCGTCATCCGCAGCGCCCGCAACAACACGGCGCGCATGTACGCCGAGCGCATGGCGGCGGTGCAGAGCGAGCACCAGGCGATCTTCGCGGCCATCGAAAGCGGCGATTCCGATGCCGCGGGCCGCGCCGCCGAGCAGCACCTGCGCAACGCCGCCGACCGCCTGCGTCTGTTCCAGGCGGAGCGTTCGCCGCCGGTCTGAGCGCGGCGGACAAGGATCGGCGCGGCTGCCCTCGCGGCCAGCCCGCGCCGCGCGCCGTTACCCGTGCGTGGGCGGGTTCGCGGTGAAGCCGCGCGGGCTCAGGCGAAGGTCTGCTCCATTTCGCGCCGGAACTGCACGGCGGCGGAAGATTCGTCGTACTCCACGTCGCGCCAGCGGATCGCCTGCGATTGCCGCACCGGGTGCTTGAGCTTGACCTGGTGCGACAGGCCCAGCGGCAGGTAGCCTTCGTCGACCGAGTCGCGCGCCGGCATCAGCCGGCCGTACACCGTGTAGCCGCCTTCGCCGTCCAGCAACTGCCCGGCCTGCAGGTCGCGCTTGGCGGTCGCCACCACGTCGCCGTGCCAGCCAGCGGGCGCGCCGGTCGGCTCGCGCCGCAGCCCGACGCTGGCCACGCTGATGCCCAGTTCCAGGCCGATCAGGTGATACGGCTTGTACATGGCGGTGTAGTTGCCGCTGGGGTCGGTGACCAGGCCGTATTCCTTGAAGCAGCGTCGCACGTAATCGCTGTCGGCCGCGAGCGTCACGTACACGCCCCAGCGCAGGTCGCGGAACACCGGCCGGCCATCGCGTTCGAGCGAGGAAATCACTTCCACCTGGCCCCGATGATGCAGGATGCCGCCGTCCTCGCGCGGGCGCAGCACGCGGGCCAGGTCGTCCACGCCGCAGGGCGGGAAATGCAGGCCGGACGGCGAGGGCAGCAGGCCGGTGGCGTTGGACACCGCGGCCATCTCGATGGCGCTCTTGGTGCCGTCCAGGAAGCTGTTGAACATCTGCGCGTTGAAGTCGCCGGCGGCCACCATCTCGGCGGTGAAGCCGTAGTACGGCCAGACCGTGTCGGGCGTGGAGGTGTGGAACTCGGGCAGGTACTTGGTGCCCTTGCCGGCCGCCATCACCTCGAAGCCCGCCGCGCGCGCCCAGTCCACCATTTCGCAGATCAGCGCCGGCTGGTCGCCATAGGCCAGCGAATAGACGATGCCGGCTTCCCTGGCCCGCCGCGCCAGCAGCGGCCCGGCCAGCGCGTCGGCCTCGACGTTGACCATGATGATGTGCTTGCCGTATTCGCAGCAGGTCAGCACGTGGCCGATGCCCGCGGCCGCCTGGCCGGTGGCGTCGATGACGATGTCGACCTCGGGGCTGGCGATGACGGCGTGCGGATCGTCGGTGAAGTAGACCTTGCCGTTCTTCAAGGCGTCGCCGGGGCTGGCGGCGTTGAGCGCGGTGGCGGGCCAGCCGACCCGGGTGAGCGCGGCGCGGGCCCGGTCGGGCGTCAGGTCGGCCACCGCCACCAGCCGCATGCCGGGCGTGCGGGGAGCCTGGCTCATGAACATCGCGCCGAACTTTCCGGCGCCCAGCAGCGCTACGCGCAAGGGCTTGTGGTCGGCTTCTCGCTGCTTGAGCAGACGGTGCAGATTCATGGTGCGGGCTCCTCCAGGATGTGGGGATACAGCACCACAGGATAGTCCCAACCCCGGCCGCTGAACAGGGCCGGGTATCCCCCGTCAGGGTGTCATCCGGCCGTCATTCGTCCGCCGTATACAGCTCGCCCGCCAGGACGTTGCGCCAGTCGGCCCAGGAGCTGATGCGGGGGGGGCGGTCGGTGACCTGGCGGTTGTAGGGCGCGTCGAACAGGATGTGCTTCCAGCGCGGCTTGACCGCGCCCTGGATGAGCGGCTTGTCGTCGATCAGCAGGTCGCCGTGCACCAGGGTCTTGTCCTTGGTCAGGATCAGCCGGTTGGTGGCGTCGCGGCCCAGGTGCTTTTCGACCCACAGGTATTTCTCGGCGACGCAGTTCTCGAACTGGGACAGCGGCGAGGTGCAGATGCGCACGTCCATGCCCAGCGCCAGCAGTTCCTTCACGGCGTCCAGCGCCCCCGGCACCGGCGGCAGGTCGCGGATGAAGCCGGGCGCGGTGTAGATGGCCTCGGCCATGCCGCGCAGCTCGGGCGCGTAGTCTTCGCGGATGTAGAAGGATTTTCGATCGTCGAACGCCACCGGCGCGATGTCGGGGTGGCGCGCGCGCCAGGCGTCGATGAAGGCATGTTCGAAATCGGCCAGCACGCCGTCTTGGTCGAGCAGGATGATCATGGCGATCCTAAGTCGTTGCGACGCGCTCGATTGTGCCAGAGCGCCGGCGAGTGGCCTCAGCCCGGTTGCGGTTTCGAGCGGGCGACGACGCGGTAGCGGCTGCCGCCGTCGGTGGATTCGGATGCCACAAGCACCATGCGGTCGTAGTGCCAGGTCAGCGGCGGCGGGGCGTCGGCGGGCGGGTCGTTGCGCTCGATGTTGCGCAGCAGCGTGACGTGGGGGCGGAACGGCTGGGCCGGCGGGACGAAGCCGAAGGCGGACAGCCACAGCCACAGGCCGTCATGGCTGGCCTGCAGCGAATCCGGGGTGCGTTCGGGGCCGGCCCACAGGATGCCGGGGCGGGTGAAGACGCCGTAGCGGTCGAGGGTGACGGTGCCGGGCTGCAGGCGATGGTAGGGCGTGGCGTCGATGAGCTCGTCGGCGATTTCCTTTTCTACGGATCCCAGGAAGGCGAGCGTCATGTGCAGGGTTTCGGTGCGCATGGGGCGGCCTTGGCTGTGTGGTCGGGCCTGGGTGGCCCAGGTGGCCAGGGTGTCGGCCAGGGCAGGCGCGGGCCAGAGGGCGTAGAAGAGGCGGGTGGGGGGCATTTGGGGATTGTAGGTTGTTGTTGTTGTTGTTGTTGTTGTTGTTGTTGTTGTTGTTGTTGTTGTTGCGGTGGGTTTGAGTTCTTGAGGGGCGCGTGGCGGGGTCGGCGGGGGATGGCGGGGCTACGATTGCGGTCCGGAGCGTTCGCTCCGGACTTCCCCGTTGTCAACCTCGTCCGCCTTCGGCTCCCTACGGTTTCCCTCGGGCGCATCTACACGCCCCGCCATCCCCCGCCGACCCCGCCACGCGCTCACGATGAGACTTACTGACGGGCTCTGGGGCGAGCTGTGTGCTTGGCGTGTTGATGCAACGTCAGAGCGGGGGGAGAGAGTTACGGGGCCCGTCCTAAAAGGCCGCGCGAGCGGCCTTTTAGGACTTACGCGGTGTCTTGCGTCTGGGCGATGGCGCTCTCGCGTGTGGCAACAGCGGAACCGCTTGCGATTGAAAGCGTGTCGGCCCCACGACTGTTTGTGGTCGGCGCGAGAGGTTCGTCACGCGCAACGCGCTTTCCGCCGCGCCGACCACCACCGCCCCTCCCCCACGACGTGCGGCACCATTAGAAAACCGCTCGTCACCCGCGCGCAGCGCACCCGCATCAAACGCAAATGCACAAACGCCAATTGCGGCCGCCCGCGCGGCCACAATTGGCGTCCCAGAAGTTCCATTCCCTGAACACAGGTCTAGCAGCGCAACGAGCCAAGACGCACGTAGCCCCTCGGGCAGGCGAAGCGGGGGGCGGGCAACCTTGATGCGCCCGAGGGAATCCGAAGGAGTCGCCGAAGGCGAGGACGAGATTCTATGGTCCGGATCAAGCTGCTTTCAGGTTCAACCTCCCGGGATCGAAGGCTTGCCCGGTG
>NZ_CYTY01000006.1:206227-256381 GCF_001298995.1 Achromobacter sp. 2789STDY5608615 | reverse complement strand
CTCTCGCGGGTCTCGGAGCAATCCGAGGCCCGCTTTGTTTTGCGTGTCGTTTGCGTGGCGGGCGTCGTTCATTCTGCTTCCATCGGCAATGATGCAGAATGCGCTCCTCAAGCGCCGATCGCGATCGGGGCTGGGGAGGCCATCTCCCTTACTGCGGATCCCTGTTTCCCGGAAAACGACATCCATGACCGGCTCCCCCTCCATCAAGCCCGGCAATCGCCTGACGATCCTCATCTTCGTGATTCTCGCGGCAGTTGTGCTGTTGCTGATGCGGGTTGACTGGCTGACGGTGGGGCTGGGACCGTATTTCCCGGCGTATTGGACCGCCGTGCTGGTCTGGCTCGTCTGCGTCGTGCTCGTCATCCGGCGGCAGCGACGCTGGTGGGTGCTGGTGACCGCGCTGGTCGTGCTCTATCCGGCGGTCATGGTGGGATACTTCTTGATCGAGTGTTCGCGCAAGGCCTGCATTTTCTGAGCCAGGTTTGCTGTTCCGCCGGATGATCTGATCCGGCGCTTCCGGCGCGCGCATCCGAGCCGCCCATTTCCCTTTCTTCATTTCGCACCATCCGACGGTGGGCGGTCGTTCGCGCGCGTCGGCGTCCTGTCGGTCGGTCAGGCGTCGGCGCGCCCGTTGTTTGTCCGTGACATGAAAGCGGCTTCTGAAGCGCCTTCGAGGCGCTGGCGCGAGTGCCGTTTCGATGGGGGGTGGGCTGGCGTCATTGGCTTGACTTATTTAGTTACATAAATAGTAAAGAAATTAACAATGGTTAAAAGATTTCTCCAACTCTGGTCGTACCGCACGCCTATATTTCTGACTCGTAGCTAAAATTCACAAAAATGGCGTTTCAGTCGGTTTCGACGATGCAACAGCCTCGTCCGGCAAACAATTAGAACCCATCTATTAAGCCGCCGCCCCTGCGATGCTGCCCATTTTTGTTTCCTCGCCGCTCCTGCCGCTGCGCGCCGCTCCCGATATGACTCGGATCCGGCTTCCCATGCATGCCGTTGTCGCCTGCCTGGCGGGCCGGTTTGTGCTTCTCAGTACCTGATTCCCATGCAAATTCTGCACACGCTTTCTGGCCTCAATCTGGGCGGATTGGAGTTTCGCGTCCTGGATCAGTCGCGATGGCTCCAGAAACAAGGCCATTCCGTGGCAATTGCCGCACCGCCCGGGAGCGACACCCTGAAGCTGGCGCGTAGTTGGGGGTTGGCCACGATCGGCATGGATTTCAGTTCCCCCTACTCGTGGTCGGGCGTGCTCACGCTGCGGCAACTCGTGAAGGATCTGCGCATCCAGGTCATTGACGCGCACGGCACGCCTGACGCGAAAGCCAGCGCGCTTTGCCGCGATCTGTGTTCGCTGGTGCGGACCTGGCACTTCTCCAGGCCCCTGCGCACGTCGTGGCGGCGGCGGCTGGAGTGGCGCCTGGGTTGCCATCGCGTCATCACCACCAGCCAGGGCGGCGCCCAGGATATCGTCACGGCGGGTTTTGCCGGGCAGAAGCGTATCAGCGTGGTGGGCGAGTGGGCCGACCACGGATTCTTCGCCGACGTGGACAAGCAGGCGATACGCCATGCCATGCGGCAGGAGCTGAGGCTGGATCCGGCCGCGTTCGTGGTGGCCACCATCGGTATGCTGCGGCCCGACAAGCGGCAGGAGGATCTGTTGCGCGTGGTGCAGGTGCTGCGCCAGCGTGGCGTGCCCGCGCACGCGCTGGTGGTCGGCATGCCAACGCGCGCGACGGCCGCCTATGGCCAGAAGCTGCATGACCTGGTCGCGGAACTGGGGATTGGCGACTACGTGACCTTTGCCGGGCACCGGGAAGATATCTCGAACATCATCCACGCCGCCGATGCGGTGCTGGTGCCGTCGATCAACGAGGCTTGGTCGCGCGTTGTGCCGGAAGCCTACGCGTCGCGTTGCCCGGTGGTGGCCAGCGCGGTCGGCGGGCTGCCCGAGATCGTGCAGCCGGGCAACACCGGCTGGCTGGCGCCGGCGCAGGATGTCGCGAGTTTCGCCGATCACCTGGCCTGGATCTGGTCGCATCCCGAGCAGGCTGCCAGGATCGCCGAGCGGGCTCGCATGTTCGCCGACCGGCACTTGATGCTGTCCCAGAAAATGGCGGAGACGCTCAGCGCGTACCAGGCAGCGATGGAGGATGCGCGCTCGGCCGGGAACGTGGAAGCGATGGCCTGATATTGCGCGCGATCACGCGCGTCGGGAGGGCGGCCCCGGCCGCCACCGCCGTTTCCTGTGGACGGGCCGGTTGCCGATAGGTCGGTAGCCGGCCCGCGTCGTTTCCAGTCCGGGGATATTCCGGTCAGCGATCGCGTCGCCGCACCATGCGGCTGAAGCAGCGCATGACCGCCGCGACCGTGGTGGCTTCGCGCCAGTATTTGCGGCGCAGCGAGCGCAGCGGCAGCCACCAGGGCTGGACCACCACGTTGTCGGCCCAGGCCGGGCGCCAGCGGGGCATGTTGCGGGGGCGGTCGACGATGGTGACCGTCGACAGGCCGCAGCAGGAGGCCAGGTGGCCGATGCCGGAGTCGGTGCCGATGAACCAGCCGGACTCGTAGACCTCGGCGGCGACGCCATCGATGGATGGCGCCTCGACCAGGCCGACATGGGCCTGTTCCAGCAGCGGCAGCCAGTGGGCGCGTTCAGCGGGCGCCAGCACGAAGACCGGCTCGTAGCCCATGGCGCGCAGGCGGCGGGCGACGATCACGTATTTGCCGGGCGTCCAGCAGCGCTCGGCTTCGCTCGAGGTCGGATGCAGGATCACGCGCTTGTCATGGCGGCGGGCTTTGAAGCGGGCAGGGGCCCGCAGGCCGTTGTCGTTGCTCCATTCGGTCAGGCCGAAGGCGTCGACCGAGAAACGGCGGAATTCGTCCAGGATGCCGTTGGGCGAAGCGTGCCTGCGTGGCGCCGCGTGGATCTGGCCCCACTCCTTGGTGCTCAGGAAACGTGGGCAGACGCGGGTGAGGCCGTCGAAGGGGCTGTCCGGATCCATCTGCACGATGGTGTCGTATCCCGCCAGGCTGGCCGTGTCCGCCGGCAGGGGCTGGATGTCGAAATCGGGAAACCATTCGCGCAGGGCGTAGCCATGCACGCCGTACACGGTGATGTCGCGGCCGGCCTTGCGCAGATTGTTGGCGAGCGTCATCTGGTACAGCGAGTCGCCAAGACGGTTGGAGAGGACCAGCGCCACTTTGCCGGTCTGGAAGGAATGAGCGGTGCTCACGTTCGATTCATCCTCGTAGCTTTTGCAGCGGAGAATAACCGATTGTTTCTCCGGTTTTCGGAGGCCGCCTGCTGGCAGGCCTGTCAGCGGCGCGTGGGCTGGCCGGGAGTACGATTTCGGCATGCCTACGCCACCTTCTCAGCGAGCCCTGCTCTGGGTCGTCGCCGCCTGTTTCTTCATGCAGACGCTGGACACCACCATCGTCAATACCGCCTTGCCCGCGATGGCGCGCAGCCTGGGCGAAGACGTGCTGGCCCTCAAGCCCGTGGTGGTGGCCTATACGTTGACGATGGCGATGCTGACGCCCGCGTCGGGCTGGCTGGCGGACCGGTATGGCACGCGCCGCGTCTACCTGGCCGCGATCCTGGTGTTCGCGGTCGGCTCCGTGTTCTGCGGGCTGGCGCAGACCCTGACGCAATTGACGATCGCGCGCGTGGTGCAGGGCGTGGGCGGCTCGATGCTGCTGCCGATCGGACGCCTGGCGGTGCTGCGGCGGGTGCCGGGCGACCAGTACATCTCGGCCCTGGCGTTCGTCTCGATCGCGGGGCAGGTCGGGCCGATCTTCGGGCCGACGCTGGGCGGACTGTTGGTGCAGGTGGCCAGTTGGCACTGGATCTTCATGATCAACGTGCCGATCGGCCTGTTGGGATTGATTGCGGTGCGCCGCTACCTGCCCGAGGATGCGCTGGCCGATGTGGCGCCGTTCGACGTGCTCGGTTGCGGGCTGCTGTCGTTGTGCATGGTGTCCTTTTCCCTGGCGCTGGACCTGCCCGCCGGCGAGGGCCGCATGGCCTGGTCGTCGGCGCTGTTCGCGTTGAGCGCGCTGACCGTGCTGCTGTATGTGGCGCATGCCCGGCGGCGCGACAACCCGCTGTTTCAGCTGCGCCTGTTCCGCGAGCCCAATTTCAGCGTCGGGCTGGTCGGCAACCTGGTGTGCCGGGTCGGCAGCAGCGCGGTGCCTTTCCTGCTGCCGCTGCTGTTGCAGTTGCAGCTGGGCTATACGCCGTTGCAGTCCGGCCTGATGATGCTGCCGGCCGCCATCGCGGGCACCATCTCGAAACCCTGGATCGCGCCGCTGGTGCGGCGCTTCGGCTACGACACCTTCCTGCTGGCCAACACCGTGCTGGTGGGCGCCGCCATCATGTCATTCGCCGCGATCTCGCATGATTGGCCATTGCCGCTGCAGATCGCGCAGCTGGCGCTGTTCGGCGCGGCCAATTCCATGCAGTTCGCGGCCATGAACAGCGTCACCCTCAAAGGCCTGAGCACGCGCGATGCGGGCAGCGGCAATAGCTTGTTCTCGATGGTGCAGATGCTGGCCATCGGGTTGGGGGTGACCATCGGCGGCGGGCTGGTCGGCGTGTTCTCGGGCGCGGACAATGCCATGCTGGGGCGCGCGTTCATGCTGACGTTCCTGTGCGTGGGCGCCATCACACTGCTGTCGGCGCTGGTGTTCCGGCGCCTGGACGCCGAGAGCTTGAACGGCGCCGGCCGGCGCGCGGTTGGCTAGCGCGGCCAGGCCGTTCATCGCGCCCCGGCTCCTATCAGCCAACGGCGCAGGGGCGTCGAGTAATAACGCGCCACCAGTCCGCCCAGCATGGCCGACAGCAGGATCGCCAGCACGCTGGCGGCGGTCAGCGCGCCGGCGCGCCACCAGGTCGAGACGACGCCGCCGGAATTGCGGCAGGACGCGGCGGCCAGCAGCAGGACCGGGAACATGTGCGTCAGGTAGATCTCGTAGCTGTTGTGGCCGGCCCATCGCAACGCGGCGAGCAGCGGGTTGGGGCGGGCCGGGCGAGGGTGGCGGCTCCAGCCGATCAGCAGGCAGGCCACGCCGATTTCCAGCACCGTCACGTTCAGTCCCAGCGCGGTCAGCCCCAGCATGCTGGTGGCCTTGCGCAGGAAGAACACCAGCACGAACAGCGCGGCGCCGACCAGCAGCAGCTTGCGGCCTGCCTGGCCGCAGGCGGGCCGCGCGGCATACAGCGCGGCATACAGCGCGGCCAGACAACCGATGGCGATGCCGTCCATGCCGGCCAGGTAGGCGTGGTCGGCCCAGATCTCGTTGCGGGTGAAAGCGACGCGGGCGAACGGCCCGAGCGCGACGAACAGCAGCAGGGCCAGGAGCAGCGCGCGCTGGCCGGCTGCCAGCGACAACAGGCAGATCAGGGGGAATGCCAGGTAGAAGGCTTCCTCGATGGACAGCGACCACAGCACGTTCCAGGCCGCCGGCAGATAACCGACCTGGGCTTCCAGCCAGTTCAGATGCAGCGTCAGCGCGCTGATGGTGGCGTGCGCCAGGCTGGTGTTCTCGAGGACGAAGCCGGGCATCTCGATCGCGTGCAGCGTGGCCAGGATCGCCAGCAGCAACAGCAGGCAGGGATAGATGCGGGCGAAACGGCGGCGCAGGAACTGGCCCCAGGGCACGGCCTCTAGGCTGCCCCAGCGCTCGATGGCCGCGCGGGTGATGAGAAAGCCCGAGATCACGAAGAAGATGATGACGCCGTAGTAGCCGCTGCGATAGACGATATTGAAGAGGGCGGCGGGCAGCACCTTGCCCAGCAGGCTTTGCTCCTGCGGAATGTGGATCTGCACGTGCAGCAGCACGACACACAGGATCGAGATGCCGCGCAGGGCATCGATGGCGGGGTTGCGGTGGGCGCCCTGCACGGGGCGCGCGGCCCTGGGTGGTGGGGCGAAAGCAGGCATCGGTCAGTCCGGGTATGGAAAGACGCCATGCTAGCCAGCGCCCTGTTAGGGGATTGGGCGACTGTGTATAGATTTTGTAATGCCAGGGGCGAAATCCATCCGGCCCGCCGCGGCCCGCAAATGGAAGAGCGCCCCAGCTCGAGATGAGTCTGGGGCGCTCCTGCCCGGCTTCGCACGCGATGGGTGTCAGACAGCCCGGCAAGTCCAATCTACTGCCGCCCCAGAGGGTCGGCAATAGGGAAAACCCGATAGAAATTAGGGGGTTACAACATTTTCCAGCGTGCCGCTCCCGCTGGGGGCGGCGCGGCGATGACCGCTGCCAGGCGCATCGTCAAGGCCTTGGGATGAATTCATCCAGCTCGGCATCTGCGAATTGTGGCGTTTTTCCCGTGCGCTGACACTGGATCCCTCATTTCATCGCGAGCGGAGATCGGCAGTGTTGGGATACCTGAAGCGTCAAGCCGGACAAGGCATGACGGAATACATCGTGGTCGTGGCGCTGGTGGCGGTTGCGGCGATCGCCGTCTACCAGGCCCTTGGCCAGGTGGTGCGGTCGCAGACGGCGGCCATGGCGCGCGAGCTGGCGGGCGAGGATGGCAGCGCCCAGTCGAACGCCGCGAGACTGGCGGTGCAGAAGGCAGCGGGCCAGACCAAGGCGCGTTCGCTCAAGTCCTTTACCGGCAACGCGGCGGCCGATCAATGACGGGCCCGGTAACGCGCGCCCGGCCGCGCATCACCCAACGCGGCCGGGCGCTGGTGCTGGGCATGATGCTGGCGGCCACGGTCTCGGCGGCGCTGGCCATGCTGTACGCGCTGGGGCGCACGGTCGAAGCGCGGGCGCGGCTGATCCACGCGGCGGATGCCGCGGCCCACAGCGGTGCGCTGGAGCAGGCCCGTCAGTTGAATTTCCTGGCTTATGCGAATCGCACGCAGATCGCCCATCAGATCGCGATGGCGCATCTGGTCACGCTGGGGGCGTCGTTGTCGTTCGAGCGCACACTCGCCGGCCAGCGCCGACGCAGCAATCCGCCCGCGCGCTTGCTGTCCTCGCTGTTTGGCCGTGACGTCGCGCTGGCCTATGGCGCGGCGCGCACCGAGCCCGGAGCGCAGGTCGAGTTGATGCGCGCCTACGCGGAACATGATCGTGTCGTGCATGAGGTGCTCGAGGCGGGTGCGGATTCCGCGGTGGCGGGGTTGCCGGCCGCGCGGGAGCGTCTCATGCGGGCAGTGTTGCGGGCAAACTATCCGGCCACCGGCGCGTCGAGGCGGACAGATTCAGCGGCCGCGGCGGCCAACGCGCCGACGATCCGTCTGCTGAGCGATGGCTGGCCGGAATTCCTCCTGCACCGTGCGGCGTTGCCCGGTAGCGCCCTGCGCCTGGCCGTCGAGCGGGCCGCCGGGCGCTACGGCTTTCTCGGCAACCGTGATGGGACGCGCGCCAATCCCACGACCGTCAATGCGCAGTGTCCGCTCGCGCGGCATCGACTGCGTCGCCGTGGCGCGACCTGGCTCGGCGCGGACGGGCGTTGGGGGGGCGCTGGATACGCAGTCGTTCCATTCCCAGCGCTTCAACCGTTGGGCGGGATGCTACTACCGGGAATATGCGATGGGTTGGGGCGTGGTGTCGGGGCCGGGATCCGCAGGCCCGGATGGCCTGGAATATGTCGAGAATCCCCCTGGTGATTTCACTTCCCAGGACTTCTGGCAGTGGGTGCGGCGGTCCACCGCCTGGGATGTCCGTGACGGCACGGGCAATCCTCTGGCCAATTCCTACGCCATGGCGCAGGTGCAGCCTTGGCCCGGCTTGGGCTTGCCCGGCTACTACGACGTGGCGAGCGTGCATGGCGCCGATCCGCTGCGATTCGCCTTGGCGGTCAGCGTGGCGCACGATGGGCTTGGCGATACGGTGGCTGCGGGCGCTGCCGCGTCTGTACGCGGGCCTCGCGGCGGGGAAGCGGGTCTGGGCGGGCCGTTGGTGGTCACCAGTGCTGCCGAGACCTACTACGCGCGGCCCGAGCCGCGTGCCGACGGTCGCGAGGAACTGCCGACGTTGTTTCGTCCGTACTGGCAGGCCCGGCTGGCCGCGGTAAGGCCAGAGGAAGCCCTGCGGGCCTGGGAGGCGCCATGAGCATCCTCCGTGCATGGCAACGCGGCCAGGCGCTGGTCGAGGCGTTGGTGCTATTGCCCTTGTTGATCTTGTCCTGCATGGCTGTGGCGTGGCTGGGCCAGTTGCTGTTCATCGCGCAGGCGGCCGGCGTGGCCAGCCGCTCGGCCGCGATGGTCGCTGCTGCGGGTGGGGGCATCCCCGCACGATCTGGCGCGCTGGTGTTGGCTCGGTCGTCCGTCGATGCGGAGGACTCTCGCCTGGCGCCCCGGCTGGCGGAGTGGCTGGGCGCCGATGTCCGTCTGGTGTCGGTCACGGCGCATGCCGAGGTGGCGGGCGCCGGACCTTGGGGGGCATTGCGTATCGAGCGGCGCACCCGCGTCGCGGCCGGCGCCGGTAACGCGGATGGCGATGAGGATGTGAGCCGCCGTATCGGGGCGGCGGCGATTTCCTGGGCGCAAACGGCGCAACGTTCCTTGTCGCTGGCGCGCGAGATCAGTGGTCAGGTGATGGTTGCGGATAGACCCTGGAGTCGGCCGGCGCTTTCTCAGGACTGGTTGTCTTCATGGGCCGACGTGGCGCCAGAGCAAGGATTGGCGCGAAACGGGAGGGCGACGCGATGAATGCGCGGTCATTCTTCGGCGGGCTGCGGCAGAGCCCCTCAGTCCACGGACAGCCGCGCGCGGCGCAGCGGGGCTCTGCATCGCGCGTGCTGGCCGCTTCGGCATTGACCGTGTGGGTGGCGCTGGCCTGGCCGGCGGCCTTGGCTGGAGCCGCCACGCAGGCCTCCCGCGCATCGTCGAGCCCGGTATCTCCGGCCGGTTTGCGGTTTCCTCCCGGCTCTCGGGTCGAACCCTTGGCGGATCGCATGTGGCTGAATGGCGCCGCGATGCAGGCATTGATGTTCGATGCGCCCGTCGATGTGCCGGAACTGATCCGGGTTCTGTCGCGCCAGCAGTCCGCGTTCAGCGATCTCCTGATATTGCCGGGGCAGGCGATCCTGTCCGGTTGGGTTGGCGATGCCTTGTGGGTGGCGCGCATGGCCAGCCCCGGGGGCGGTCGTAGCGTCGGCAGCGTGTCGTCGATCACGCCAGCGGCCAAAGCTGTTACTGACATGTCCGCCTGGTTGCCGGCCGATGCGCGGCTGATGCTGGACTTCGCGGTCGAGCAGGCAAGCGGGACCGTGGCCGAGTCGATCTGGTGGCATCTTCTTGCGCCGTCGCGGTTGGCGCCGTTGTTGCGGCAAGGATTGCTGCGCGCGGGTTGGCGGGATCTCGGCAGTGATCGGGCCGTGGCCTGGCAATCATGGCGGCGGCGCGACGAGCGCCTGCAATGGATGTTGACGCCGCTCGATGCCGGCAGTGGCCTGTGGATCCGGCGGTGGACGCCATGACGCGCAGGCTCGTCCCCGGCCCACGGCAGATTGCCGTCTTCCTGCTGGCTCTGGCGGCCGGCCTGTTGTCCGCATGGGCGGTGCGTGAGCATGTGCGGCAGCGTGTCGAGACCCTGGAAGCCGAGGGGCGTGTGCCGCTGGTCAGCCGTCTGGTCGCCGCTCACGACCTGGCGGCCGGTACGGTGCTGGAAGACCGGCATTTGGCGGTGCGCGACATGCCCGCGCAATGGGCGCCGGCGAGCAGTCTCGAGCCGGGGGCCGTCGACAGTGTGTTGGGCATGCGACTGGCGGCGGCGCTGCCTGGCGGCGAACTGGTGCTCAATGCCTGCCTCGCGGCCCCTGATCCCATGGCCAAGCCGTCGTTGGCGTCGCGGCTCGAGGCGGGACAGCGCGCCTTCGTGGTGCCGGCCGCCGACCTTGGGAGCCTGGCCGCGGCGTTGCGGGTGGGAGATGTCATTGATGTCTATCTGACGCTGCCGCGTCATGGCCAGGAAGCTGTTGTGCCCGTGTTGCGAGGCGTGCGGGTGTTGACCGCGGCCGATGGGCTCCTTCCGATCACATTGGCGGCATCGGTGGATCAGATCACCAGCTATCTCATGGCCAGGCGGGCAGGCGCGTTGACCGCCGTGTTGCGTGATGCTGCAGACGTCTCGGATAGCGCTGCCCTGGCGCCCGCTGAATTGATGTCGTTGCTGAATGGCGATCGCCAGTCCCGGCCCGCGCCACGGGTGGTCATCCTGTACGGCGACCGGCTGGGTGATCAGGCGCAGGCATCGAGCCTGCCCCCGACGGATCCTGAATCGGAGTTTCCATGAACATCGGAATGATCGCGGCGTGGTCCGCAATGTGCCTGGGGGCAGCCGCGTTACCCGCATGGTCCGCGGGGCAGACGCTCGACATGCAGGTCGGAGAGAGCCGCGTGTTGGCGGCGCCGGGCGTGACGCAGGTGGCCATCGGCAACGGCGAGGTGCTCAGCGCCGTCGCCGCCGAGGGCCGCGAGGTCGTGGTCTTCGCGCGCGCCGAAGGCATGTCGTCGGTGCAGGTGTGGGCCGACGGCGGCGTCAGGACCTACTCGGTCGAAGTGGCGCCGGCGGGCGCCCCGCGGTTGCGGGCGGAAATCGAATCCTTGCTGGCGCGCATTCCCGGGGCGCGCAGTTCGGCGGTGGGCGGACGCATCGTGATCGAGGGCGATGACCTGTCCGATGACGACCGCGACCGGATCGCCGCGCTGGCGCAACGTTATCCCGAGGTCGTCGATTTCACGGGCCAGGTGGGCTGGGACAGCATGGTGCTGCTGGATGTGCAGGTGGTGGAAATCCCCTCGTCGAGGTTGCGCGAGATCGGGGTGCGGTGGGATGGCATGACGCAGGGCGGCCTCAATGCGGCGCTGGCATGGGATGCCGGGTCGCTTGGCCGCATCGCGCGGCCGGGTGAACAGGTGGTCGATGCGCCGGGGGGCGCTGTCGTCCGCCGCCGGCTATTTCGGCGTCAATGCCCTGTTGTCCGCCCGCATTGCCGCGCTGGCCCAGAGCGGCGAGGCCGTCATGCTGGCGCAGCCGCAACTGCTGGCCCGCAGCGGCGCCAGCGCGACGTTCCTGGCTGGCGGAGAAGTGCCCTATGTCTCGACCGATTCGCGCGGCAATCCCACGACGCTGTTCAAGCCCTACGGCGTATCGCTGCGGATCACGCCGCGCATCGATCGCAACGGCGTCATCCGCTCGCTGATCGAGGTCGAGGCCAGTTCCGTCGACATGGCGCTGACCGCGGCCGGCGGGCCGGCGCTGCGCACGCGCCGGGCATCCACCGAATTCAACGTGCGCTCCGGTGACACGCTGGTCATCGGCGGCTTCCTGTCGCGTGAGCGCGCCGACGATGCCAGCGGCATTCCCGGCTTGAAAGACATCCCCATTCTCGGCGCGCTGTTCTCGTCGCGGCGCTACCAGCTGCGTGAGACCGAGCTGGCCATCTTCGTGACCCCGCGGATCGTGTCGCGTAACGAGTCCGCGATGGCGGATCGGGTGCGGCGCGCGCGCGCCGTGGTCGACGCCGCATTTCCGCAACCGTCCCGGTTGGGAACCTCGCCACTCATGGACGCGGGTTGGAGCTCCCGCGCCGGGGCGGGTTCGCAATGGGACAACGACAGGCCGGCGTCCGCGCCGGCCACCCAGGAGTAGCGCCATGCTTGAAATCCAGATGACCCTTGAAGATGCCGCCGTGCGGACCATTGTGGCTGCGATGCCGGTGTTGATCGGCCGCGGCGTCCATTGCGACCTGCGTATCGCCAATTGGCGCGTGGGCCGCCAGCATGCGCGGCTGCGGCGCGAGGCGTCGGCGATCGTGCTCGAGGACCTCGGCGCGCTTGGCGGCACCTTTGTCAACGGCTTGCGGGTGGCGCGCCATGTGCCGGTGGGGCCGGATGACGAGATCCTGATCGGTCCCTGCCGCCTGAAGGTGGCGCCCGCGCGGCGGGACGGCGGGAGCAACGCGGCGCTGCCGGCCGCGCCACCGTCGTTTCCCGTGCAGGAGGTGGCGGCGACCTCGCAGCCTGTCTCGTCGTTGCCCTCCCTGCAATGGCGTCGCCGGCTGCATGCCGCGCTGCTGGGCGCGCTGGACCTGCGCCGGCGCGACGTGGCGGGCATGAGCGACGCGATGCTGCGCGCCGAGGCCGCGCGCCTGTTGTCGCTGATCGTGGCCGACGATGCTGGCTTACCGCTGGCCGTCGACCGGGAGGCCCTGTGCCGCGAGGTGCTGGACGAAGCGGTCGGGCTGGGGCCGTTGGAACCGTTGCTGGCGGCGGCGGACGTCAGCGAGATCATGGTCAACCGGCATGACGAAATCTACGTCGAGCGCGACGGCCGGCTGTGGCGCCATGCCGGCGCCTTCACCGGTGAACAGTCGGTGCGCCGGGTCATCGAGCGCATCGTCACCCCGCTGGGACGCCGCATCGATGAAAGCTCGCCCATGGTGGACGCGCGGCTGCCCGACGGTTCCCGGGTGCACGCCATCATTCCCCCGATCGCGTTGAAAGGCGCGAGCCTGACCATCCGCAAATTTCCGACGCGCCGGCCCGGGATGCCGGATCTATTGGCGACGGGCGTGCTCAGCGATGCCATGGCGCGGTTCCTGACCCGATGCGTGCGCCTGCGCAAGAACCTGGTGATCTCGGGCGGCACGGGGACGGGCAAGACCACGTTGCTGAACGTCCTGTCCAACGAAATCCCGGAAGGCGAGCGCATCGTCACCATCGAGGATGCGGCGGAACTACGGTTGAGCCACGAGCATCTGGTGTCGCTCGAGGCCAGGCCGTCCAACCAGGAGGGGCGCGGGCGGATCGATATCCGCGAATTGGTGCGCAATGCGCTGCGCATGCGGCCGGACCGGATCGTGGTGGGGGAATGCCGCGGCGCCGAGGCCTTCGACATGTTGACGGCCATGAATACCGGGCACGAAGGTTCATTGACCACGTTGCATGCCAACTCCGCCAGGGATGCGCTGGCGCGCCTGGAGTCGATGGTGCTGATGGCGGGGCTGGACCTGCCGCTGGCCGTCGTGCGCGAGCACATCGCGGCCAGTATCGACATCATCGTGCAGCAGGCGCGATTGTCCGACGGGCGGCGCGTGGTGGTGTCCGTCGCGGAAGTCACCGGCATGGAGAGCGGGCGCATCCAGCTGCAGGAGCTGTTCCGGCATGAGCGCCATGGCGGATTCGCCGGGTGCGGCGTCGTGCCCAGCTTCGCGCAGGCATGGCAGGAGGCGGGCCAGGGCCTGGATGTGTCCTGGTTCGCCGTTGATCACGTGGCCGCGGGCGCCGGTTGTGCGGCGAGGCCGGCGTGATCTGGCTCGCCGCGCTTGCCGCCACGGTGTGCGTCACGGCATTGGCCTGGGGCGCGCAAAGCTGGCTCGCGCCCGCGCTGCGGCGCTACCGCGAGCATTACACGCACGAGGCGGAGGGGCGCCTCGGAGAGTTGTTCCTGTTTGTCGATCCGGCATGGCTGTGGGCGGGGCCGATGGCGCTGTCGGTCCTCGCGGCGGCGTTGGCCTTTATCGCCACATCCAGCGCCGCTGGCGCGGTACTGGCGGTCGCCTTGGCTCTGCGGACGCCACGCGTGCTGATGAACGCCTGGCGGCGACGGCGCATCCGGCGCTTCGAGCGCCAGCTGCCGATGGCTTTGCTGATGCTGGCGTCAGCCCTGCGCGCGGGCATCGCCCTGATGCCCGCGCTGCGGCAGGTGGTGGCGCAGGGCGATTCGCCGCTGGCGCAGGAATTTGAACTGGTGCTGCGCGAGCAGCGGCTGGGGGTGCCCTGGGACGAGGCGCTGGAGCATCTGAACACGCGGATGGCGGCCGACTCGACCACGCTCGTGGTGGTGGCGATGCGTGTCGCCGCGCAATCGGGCGGCGGTCTGGCCGAGGCGCTCGACGGCATCGCGCGGGCGGTGCGGGCGCGGCTGCAGTGGCAGGCGAAGGTGCAGGCCCTGACCTCGCAGGGCCGCATGCAGGCCTGGATCGTTGGCGGGCTGCCGGTGTTGCTGCTGGCGGTGCTGAGCCGCCTGGAGCCGGACGGCATGGCGTTGCTGTGGCATACGAGGCAAGGCTGGATGGTGCTGGCGTTGCTGGCAACGCTGGAAATCGCCGGCATCCTGCTGATCCGGCGCATCGTCCGGATCGATTTCTGAGGGAGGACGGCGATGGGGCTGTATCCGCAAGCCTGGCGCATGCGTCTTGCGGCGACGGCCGCCAGGGCGGGGTTGCCCGCGACCATGCTCGGCGAGGGCATCGTGATACTGAGTCTGTTGGCCGCGATGGCGGGCACCGCACTCGCGGGCCTGGCCGTGTCGTTGTTGCGAGGCAGCGGCATGTTGACCGGGCCATCGCCGACGGATTCAGGGGCCGCTGGCTACGTCGCGTGGGGCGTCGTCGGCGCGCTGATGGCGGGCGCTTTGCCGGGAATATGGCTGCGAGGCCGGATACGGAAACGTCGGCGGCGGATCGAACAGGGCTTGCCGTTCGTCCTCGATCTGATGACCTTGTGCGTCGAGGCTGGCCTGAGCACGCATGGCGCCCTGCGAATGGCCGCCACGAATGGCCCTCCCGGACCGTTGCGCGACGTTCTGGGCGAGGCGCTGGCGGACATGCGGGCCGGCCTGTCCAGGGCCGCCGCCCTGCAGGCCCTGGCGGATCGTTGCGGCAGTCCTCTGGTGCGTCAGTGGACCGCGGCCCTGGCCCAGGCGGACGCCCTGGGTATCAGCCTGGGGCCGGTATTGCGGGAGCAGGGCAGGCTATGCCGCAGCGAACGCGCGTGGCGCGCCGAACGGCTGGCGTTGCAGGCGCCGGTGAAGATGCTGTTGCCGTTGATCGGCTGCATCTTCCCATGCACTTTCATCGTGCTGGCGTTTCCGATTGCCGTGCGATTGCTGCAGGGGGGGCTGGTGAGCGCCCGCCTGCCTTTGCCGCGGGCGCGACTGCGGCTGCTGCGGGTCCGGAGCTGGCCGGGCCGGATGCGCGGATTGCTGGGACGCCGGCCGCCGGGACCGCGTTCGGGCCTGTTGCTGGCGCCTTGCCGGGCGGTGCATACCTTTGGCATGCGCCATGCCATCGACGTGGTGTTCGTGGCGCGCGACCGGCGGGTGGTGAAGGTGTGCAGGGCGCTGGCGCCCTGCCGGGTGGCGTTATGCCTGGGCGCCGTGGCCGTTGTCGAGGTTCGGGCTGGGGCTGTTGATGCCGAACACGGAGGTATACGACGGATAGAAGCTGCAATAGAACACGCCTGCCGCGGCGATCGTGAACGGGATCTGCAGCGTGCTGGCCAATTGCGGCGACAGGCCGAGAGCGACCAGCAGCCCGGAGCACAGGTCCAGGAACAGGGCGATCAGGACCCAGGTGGCGGCGTAGACCAGGAACGCCCACTTGTTGCGCCAGCAGGCGATGCCGGAAAAGAACAGCGCCTGCGTCAGCCGCAAGCCATGCCAGGCGACCAGCACCGGCGCATACCAGAACAGCGCCGCGATCACGATATAGAGAATCGTGAAAATGATGAGCGGCGCGCGCAAGGCCATCAGGATGGGTTCCATGCTGTTCTCGATGGACGCGATGCGCATGCCTTCGGTGAACGCGGCCGAGAACGGCAGGAAGGTGGCGAGCCCGGCCGCCAGGCTGACGGCCGCGTACAACAGGCCCATCAGGAACAGTTTGCGGAACACCCCAGGCTGCTTGAGTGGCTTGGCCCACATGGAGGGCAGCATGACCCGGTCCGCCTCGACATGCTTGCAGGCCGCCAGGCTCATCAACGTGATCGACGGCATCAGCGCGATGAACAGGATCGGGCCGACGATCTGTGCGGCGAAGGCGAAAATGACCAGGAGACTGTTGACCAGCGCCCAGGTGTACATGGCCAGGGGTTGCTTGCGGAACAGACGGAAGCCGTCTCGGACCCATTGCCAGCCGGAAGACGCGGGTAGGAATGCTGCTTGCATGGCTCTCTTGGGGAGTGATCTCTCAATAAGGGACGTGCTACCCCCAATTATGGGGGGCGTAACGATTACGGCAATACCGGCAGGCCCGGGCGGTGGCGCGCTTGCAACACTCTTTCGAAATGGCGGGGGTCGTGCGGCTTGAGCGTCTGGGCCGGGCGCGGCAGGAAAAAGTCGTACAGGCGCGACAGCCAGAAGCGCAGGGCGGCCGCGCGCAGCATCAGCGGCCAGGCCTGGCGCTCGGCGTCGGTGAACGGGCGCACGCGGGCATAGGCGTCGAGCCAGGAGTCGACCAGTTCGGGGACGAATTCACCGGTGTCGCGTTCGATGCACCAGTCGTTGACGCTGACCGCGACGTCGAACAGCCAGGTGTCGCAGCCGGCGAAGTAGAAGTCGATGATGCCGCCCATGAGCGGATCCTCGAAGGTGCCGGCGAACAGCACGTTGTCGCGGAACAGGTCGCAGTGGGCCGGACCGGCGGGCAGCGTTTGCCAGGCGGGGCTGGCGGCCGCGGCCTGCTGGGCGGCCAGTTCGGATTGCAGCAACTGCGCCTGGCCGGCTTCGAGGAAGGGCAGGACCTTGGGCGCGGTCTCGGTCCACCAGGACAGGCCGCGCAGGTTGGGCTGCTGGATCGGGAAGTCCCGCGCCGCCAGGTGGGCGCGGGCCAGGGTGGCGCCGGCCAGCGCGCAATGGGCGGCCCCCGGGGCGGGTTCGTAGCCGCCGGGCAGGCGCGAGACGATGGCGCAGGGCTTGCCGTGCAGCGTGGTCAGGCGGGTGCCGTCGCGCAGCGTTTGCGGTTGCGGCACGGGGATGCCGCGGCTGGCCAGGTGGTACATCAGTTCGATGTAGAACGGCAGCTGGGCGTGCGTCAGCACTTCGAACAGCGTCAGCACGTACTCGCCGCGGCTGGTGTACAGGAAGTAGTTGGTGTTCTCGATACCGGCCGTAATCCCGCGCAGCGAGACGAACTCGCCCAGGTCGAAATGCGCCAGCAGGGCGCGTGCGTCGTCATCGGATACGGGGGTGAATACGGCCATTGATCTACGAGAAGAGGGGAGTTGACGGACGTGTGCCACGGACGCGGGCGCGTGCTTGCGCGCGGCGGCGGCGCAATTTTAGACCACATGGCCTGGGGCGGTGGCGCCGTCGTTGGCCAGCTTGCCGGGCAGAATCCCGCCAAGCACCGTAAAATACCGCATCCCCTTGTTTTGACGAGTGATTCTTGGACTCCCCCGACTGGCGGCTGTGCGTCGCCCCGATGATCGATGTGACCGACCGGCATTGCCGCTATTTCCACCGGCTGCTGGCGCCGCGCGCGCGTCTGTATACCGAAATGATCACCACCGGCGCCTTGCTGTACGGCAACGTCGCGCGCCACCTGGACTTCGACGAGGCCGAGCATCCGGTCGCGTTGCAGCTGGGCGGCAGCGAGCCGGATGCGCTGGCGCAGTCGGCCAGGCTGGGGCGGCAGTGGGGCTATGACGAAATCAACCTGAACTGCGGTTGTCCGTCGGAACGGGTGCAGAAGGGCGCGTTCGGCGCCTGCCTGATGGCCGAGCCCGACCTGGTCGCCGACTGCATCAAGGCGATGCAGGACGCGGTCGACATCCCGGTGACGGTCAAGCACCGCCTGGGGCTGGACTATGACGAGTCCTACGCCTTCGTGCGCGATTTCGTCGGCAAGATCTACGACACCGGCTGCCGGGTTTTCATCGCCCATGCGCGCAATGCCGTGCTCAAGGGCCTGTCGCCCAAGGACAACCGCGAGATTCCGCCGCTGCGCTACGACGTGGTGCGCCAGCTCAAACAGGATTTCCCGGACTGCGTCTTCGTGTTGAACGGCGGGCTGGCCGATGCCGGGCAGTCGGTGCGCGCGGCCGCCGATTTCGACGGCGTGATGCTGGGCCGCGCGGCCTGGCATACGCCCCGG
Organism: Achromobacter sp. 2789STDY5608615; assembly: GCF_001298995.1. Taxonomy (NCBI): domain Bacteria; kingdom Pseudomonadati; phylum Pseudomonadota; class Betaproteobacteria; order Burkholderiales; family Alcaligenaceae; genus Achromobacter; species Achromobacter sp. 2789STDY5608615. Next base: position 238,533 of record NZ_CYTY01000006.1, on the reverse strand, counting down.
GTGCTGTCCGAAGTGTCGCTGCAGCTGTGGCCGTCGGTGCGCCTGCCCAGCGATGCCCAGGTGGTCGACGCGATGATGGAATACGCCGCGCGCCAGGTGGCGCAGGGCGTGCCGCTGCGGGTCATGACGCGGCCGATGCTGGGCCTGGTGAATGGCCAATCGGGCGCGCGGCGCTGGCGCCGCATGTTGTCGGATCCGGCGCTGCTGGCCGCGAACGATCCTGCCCTGATCTATGACGCCTGGCGCAGCCAGCGGCATGCGCCGCCGGAGCGCGGCGCCGCGCTGGCGGCGGCGCCGGCGGGCGCCTGAACGCGCATCGTCCCTGAATGCAACAACGCCCAGACGGCCGCGAGGCCGCCTGGGCGTTGTCCATTGGTCGACCGCCGGGCCCCGGCGATGACGCCGCCGCCCGGCAACCGCCGGTGGCTCAGGACTGGGTCGATTCCGCGCTTTCGGCGGGCCAGTCGCGGATGTAGGCCTTGAGCATGTTGTTTTCGAACTGCTGTGCCGCCACGATGGCCTGGGCCATGTCGTAGAACGAAATCACGCCCATCAGCGTCGGACCGTCCATGACGGGGATGTAGCGCGCGTGCTTTTCGAGCATCAGGCGCTGCACTTCGTCGGCGCTGGTGTTGGGCGACACGCTGACCGGCGCGTCGTCCATGATGGAACGGATGGTGGTTTCGCCCGCGCCGCCATGCGCGTGCATGTGGCGGATGATCTCGCGGAACGTCAGCATGCCGACCAGCGTGCCGAATTCCATGATGACGAGCGAGCCGATATCCTGCTCGCTCATGGTTTGCACGGCCTGGGACACGGGCATGTCCGGCGATGCCGTGTAAAGCGTGTCTCCCTTGACGCGCAGAATCTCGCTGACCTTCAACATCGGTTTCTCCTGGGCGGTGGTGCCCTGATTGCTATTTCTTGTTCGCTTCCAGCTGCAATACCGGGGCGACGCCATTTCCGGTATTTTGCGCTTCTCCGCAGAGTTCTTCCAGCACGGGCGTATTTTCCCGGGAAATCACGGCCGCCGCGACCCGCAGGATTTCGCCGTCGTCGCGCACTCGCGGCTGGCCGCGATCCAGCAGGAAACGGTCGACCACCGGCTCCAGCGAGGTCTCGCGGGCGTCGCAGGTCAGGACCCAGAGGTCGTCCGGGGTGCGTGTGACGAGGTTCATGTCACACAGGGTTTCCAGGACGTCGTTCAATTCATCCTGGTGCAGTTTCAGCTTCGAGGCCAATTGGCTGGCCGGCAGGCCGGGGGGCGTGCGGGACTGGGCGCGGCGCAACGTGCGCAGGACCTCCACCGCGTCGACGAAGGGGGCGCCCGCGTAGCGGTTGAATTCCCAGCGTCCCAGGCGGATCAGCGGGGCGCTGGCGGCCAGGGTGGCGCCCAGCAGCACCGCCAGCCAGGACAGGTAGATCCACAAGAGGAAGATCGGCAGCGTGGCGAACGCGCCGTAGATGACGGTATAGGTGGGGAACCGCGTCAGGTAGTAGGCGAAGGCGGACTTCATGACCTCCAGCGCGAGCGCCGTCACGCAGCCGCCGATGAGGGCATCGCGCCACAGCACCTGGCGGTTCGGGACCACCACGAACAGGGCGGCGAAGCCCAGGGCGGTCAGCACCAGCGGAATGAACGAAATGGCGACACTGACGATCTCGGGCACGTCGCGCACCAGTCCCAGCGATTCGCGCGCCACGAACGAGGTGGCCCAGAGGCTGGCGCCCGCCACCACCGGCCCCAGCGTGATGACGGCCCAGTAGACCAGCGCCCGCTGCGGCAGCGGCCGCTGCCGCGTGACATGCCAGATGTCATTGAAGGCCGTGTCGATCGTCATGATCAGCAGCAGCGAGGTCACCAGCAGGAACGCGCCGCCGATCGCGGTCAGGCGCGAGGCCTGGCGGGCGAACTGGTTCAGGTATTCCATGATGTTGTCCGAGACGGACGGTGGCATCAGGCTGTTGGCGAGGAAGTCCTCGAGCGCGACCCGGAATTCCTGGAACACGGGAAACGCGGTGAACAGCGACAGCACCACGGCCAGCATCGGCACGATCGCCAGCACCGTGGTGAAGGTGAGGCTGGAGGCGACCTGCAGCAGCTTTTCTTCGTCGGCGCGCTGCGCGGTGAAGACAAAGGCACGCCCGACCCGCACCGCCCACGATGCGCGCGGGGGCGGGGGCTCGGGGGCCGCCGTCGCGGCGGCGGCGGGCTCGGCGGGGCGGTTCATCAGGCGATAATAGCAGCATGAACCCTGAACTCAACCCCCGCTTGCGCCTGGCGGCCTCGCTGTCGCTGTTCGCCCTGATCGTGCTGTGCGTCACCTGGGAAACGCTGGTGGCGCCGCTGCGCCCGGGCGGCTCCTGGATGCTGCTCAAGGCGCTGCCGCTGGCGCTGCCGCTGCGCGGCATCGTGCGCGGCAACCTCTATACGTATCAGTGGGCCTCGATGCTGTCGCTGCTCTACCTGATGGAGGGCGTGGTGCGCGCCATGTCGGATCCGGCGCCGCTGTCGGTGCTGATGGCGTGGGGCGAGATCCTGCTGTCGACGGTGTTCTTCGTCAGCGCCATTTTCTACGTGCGGCCGGCCAAGCGGGCCGCCAGGAGCCAACGCGCATGAGCGCTCATTCCCTGTCCGAACTGCAAGCCGTCAATTCGTTCGCGGCGCTGCCGGCCGCGTTCTACACGCGGCTCGAGCCGCAACCGTTGAACCAGCCGCGGCTGTTGCACGCCAACGCCGAGGCCGCCGCCTTGATCGGGCTGGACCCGGCCGTGCTGCGGACGCCGGAATTCCTGCGGGTATTTTCCGGCGCGCAGCCGCTGCCCGGCGGCGATACGCTGGCCGCGGTCTACAGCGGCCACCAGTTCGGCGTGTGGGCCGGACAACTGGGCGATGGCCGCGCCCATCTGCTGGGCGAAATCCAGGGGCCGGCGGGCGCCTGGGAATTGCAGCTCAAGGGCGCCGGCAAGACGCCGTATTCGCGCATGGGAGACGGCCGCGCGGTGCTGCGCTCGTCGGTGCGCGAATACCTGGCCAGCGAAGCGATGCACGGCCTGGGCATCCCGACGACCCGCGCGCTCGCGCTGGTGGCCTCGGACGATCCGGTGTGGCGCGAAACCGTGGAAACGGCCGCCATCGTGACGCGCATGTCGCCCAGCTTCGTGCGCTTCGGTTCGTTCGAACACTGGTCTTCGCGCCGCCAGCCGGACCTGCTCAAGACGCTGGCCGACTACGTGATCGACCGCTATTACCCAGAATGCCGGGCCGTGCCCGCCGGCGAAGCGCCGAGCGACACCGCGCCCTACGTGCGCCTGCTGCGCGAGGTCACCCGCCGCACCGCATTGCTGATGGCGGACTGGCAGGCGGTGGGGTTCTGCCATGGCGTCATGAACACCGACAACATGTCGATCCTGGGTCTGACCCTGGATTACGGCCCCTATGGTTTCATGGACGGTTTCCGGCTCGGCCATGTCTGCAACCATTCCGATTCCGAAGGCCGCTATTCCTGGAACCGCCAGCCTTCCGTGGCGCTGTGGAACCTCTACCGCCTGGGCGGCAGCCTGCATACGCTGGTGCAGGATGTCGATGCCCTGCGCGCGGTGCTGGACGAATTCGAGGGTGTGTTCACGCGCGCCTTCCATGACCGCATGGGCGCCAAGATGGGCCTGGCGGCCTGGCTCCCGGCGGATGAACCGCTGCTGGATGACCTGCTCAAGCTGATGGACGCCAATCAGGCCGATTTCACCCTGACCTGGCGGCGGCTGGCGGACGCGGTGTCGGGCAACCGCGCGCCGTTCCAGGACCTGTTCATCGACCGCGAGGCCGCCGCGGCCTGGCTCGACCGCCTGCTGGCGCGCCAGGGGCAGGGCGGACGTCCGGCGGCCGAGGTGGCCGAGGCCATGAACCGGGTCAATCCCCTATATGTATTGCGCAACCACCTGGCCGAGGAGGCGATCCGCGCCGCCAAGGCCGGCGACGCCAGCGAAATCGAGACGCTGATGACGTTGCTGCGCGCGCCGTTCACGGCCCGGACTGGCTACGAAAAGTACGCCAGCCTGCCGCCGGACTGGGCCAATGGCATCGAGGTCAGTTGTTCGTCCTGATGTTCGTTGTGCGCGCGTATTGATGGCAAAGCGGCATTTTGAGTGCGGAAAATACGGAAAATTGGCGCATTGAGACGAAAAATCGCGGTTTTTTTCTCTGCAATCATTCGTTTCCATTGTAAAAGTCGTAAGATTGTCGCCTGCGGGACACTCAGGATGGCATGCCTGTCACTGGGGCATTTGTCGACAATTTTCAATATAAAAGCACTCTGAATATGCCTGGCGCAGATGGTTTGCTGTGTATCGGCCTGCTTGAGGATGATGCGGACTTCCGGGAGGAGTTGGCGTTGGGCCTGGGCGGGTACGGTTTCCGTGTGGCGTTCGCCTGTGACAATGCCGCGGCGTTCTACCGCCGCTTGCAGGAACAACCCTGCGATATCGTCATACTCGACGCCCATCTTCCTGGAGAGGACGGTTTTTCCGTGGCGACGCGCCTGCGCGCGCTGAGCCCGGTGGGGATCGTCATGCTGACGGGCCGCAGCGCGCTCGAGGACCGGGTGCGCGGCCTGGAAGGCGGCGCCGATGTCTACATGACCAAGCCCGTCGACCTGCTGGAACTCAGTTCCGTCATCCGCAGCCTGGCGCGCCGCATGCGCCTGGCCAAGTCGCCGCGTCCGGCCGATGCCGAGACCCGCGCGGCGGCGGCCGACACCTCCTGGTCGTTGCAGGATGGCGGCTGGATCCTGGTGGCGCCGGATGGCGCGTCGCTGCACCTGAGCGCCCAGGAACGGACCTTCCTCATGGCGTTGATGGACGCGGCCGGTTCGGCGGTCAGCCGCCAGGCCCTGGCCGAGCTGTTCCTGCCGGATAGTCCGGGCGGGTTCGAATTGCGCCGGATCGACGTGCTGGTCAGCCGGCTGCGCGCCAAGGCGCAGAGCGCGGGCCTGAAACTGCCGGTGCTGTCAGTGCGCGGCCAGGGTTACGTGTTCGCGGCCTGAGCCTGCGTGTCCGGCCCGGGAGGCCGGGCGGGCAGGGTGATGACGAAACGCGTCCCCACGCCCACTTCGCTGTGCATCGCCAGCGAGCCGCCCTGGCTCTGGCAGATGCGCCGCGCCAGATACAGGCCGATGCCCATGCCCTGGGTTTCACGATGGGCCGCGCGGCGAAAGCGCGGCTCGAAGATGCGCGCCTGTTCCTCCACGCCAATGCCGGGGCCGCGATCGGTCACGGCCACCCACGCCATCGGCACACCCTGCTCCTCGGCCTGGCCGGTTTCGATCCGGATCGGCTCGCTGGCGGGCGAGTATTTGACGGCGTTGTGGATCAGGTTGCGCACCACCACGCTGGTCAGCGCGCGGTCGCAATAGACCGGCAGCGCCGCGCCGCTGGTCTGCAGCCGCAACGCGTGGGCGGTATCGGGTTGCATGGCCGCGACGACGTCGCTGGCCAGCTCGGACATGTCGGTCTGTTCGCCGCGCGGGGTCCAGGCCTGCTCGCCGAGCCGGTCCTGGTTGAGCAATTGTTCCATCAGTTCCGTCATGCGGGTCACCGACCGGTGGATCCGCGCCAGCCGGTTGTCGACGGCCTCGCCGCTGCCGGACAGGATCATGTCGAGCGATTGCGCCGCGGCGCTGATGGTGGCGAGCGGGGCGCGCAGTTCGTGTGAGATCAGCGCGTTCATCTGGCGTTGCGCGTCCAGCGCGCCGGTCATTTCCACCAGCCGCAATTCGCCCTGGACCAGTTGCTGGGCGTCATCCGCTTCCTGGCGCGCGGGCTCCGTCTGAACCCGCCGTTCCAGTCCCGCCAGCAGCAGGGTGGCCAGCGCCAGCAGCAGCCGCGCCAGCGGCACCAGCGGACCGCCCTCGGCGGGGGCCGACCAGGCGTCGTGAGCCAGGATCCAGACCGATGACAGATGCACCGCGCCCAGCGCCAGCGTCGCGGCGCGGCGCGGGGAGGGGCGGGCGGCGGCGGCCAGGAACCAGGCCGCCAGCACCGCGCTGGCGGTCGCGCCGGCGCCGGCGATCAGCGTGGGCATCAGGCCGCCATCGGTGTCATAGACGAAGATCAGCGCCAGCGCGGCCAGGCCGGTCAGCCCGATGCAGGCCCAGCGGCAGGCGGTGGCCAGCCGCGCCGCGGCCGGTTGGCCGGCCGTGATGAGGGGCACGGAAAGGGCCAGCAGCGCCGCGTACGAGCCCGCCTGCAGCGCGCCCGCGGGGAACAGCGTGGGTTGGGTGCGCAGGATGCCCTCGACCAGCGCGAAGGCCAGGCCGGCGCCGTAGATCGCGGCGCGGGTGTAGAACCAGGCGATGAGGCAGGCCACGGCGCAGGCCAGCGCGATGCCGGCCGTGAGGCCGATCAGCAGATCGGCGGATGCGTGACCGGGCGCGTCGGCCAGTGCGGCGCCGGGCCACGCCAGCAGGCCTGCCAGCGATCCGGGCCATGCGCGGCGCGCCGCGCGCGGGGCGGCCGCGCGGTCGGCGCGGCGTTGGCGCGAGCGCCAAAGGGTGCGAAGAAACAATCCTTCCGTCAACTAGGAACCCATTGTTGGTCAGGCGCGTGGTCGTGCGCGCGGGCGAAGTTTACGACAGCGCCGCGAATCGCGTGGACCCCGATCTTCTCCAGGGTGGCGCGGGTGGCGTCGTCGGGGACGTCTTCAGCGTACACCGACATGCCGAGCGAGGCGGCGGTCGCCACGACGGTCGCGGCCAGGTGCTGGCTGCCCGGGCTGTGCAGGATGCCGGTAATGAAACCGCCACACAGCTTGACGTATGACAGGGGATATTCGTGCAGGTGTTCCATCGCGCCGAATTGCCGCGACAGGCGCGACAGGCCGACACGGCCGCCGGCGGCGGTGACGATGCGGCACAACTGGCGCATCTCGTCGCCAAGCTCGACCAGCGCGGCCGCGTCCATCTCGACGATCAGGCGCGGGGACAGGGCCGGCCGGTCGGCCAGCATGCGTTCCAGCCGCGACAGGAACGCGCCCTGCGCCAGGGAAGCGCGCGACACGTGGACCGTCAGCCCGGCGTCGTGGGTGTACAGCCAGTCCAGCCCCAAGCGGATGGCCTGGATGTCGCATTCGGCGGACAGGCCCAGGCGCACCGCGGGCGGCATGAAGATCGCGGCCGGCACCGGATCGGCGCCGCGGCTGTCGTGCAGCGTCAGGCTGGCTTCGTAATGCAGCAATGCCCCGCGCACGTCCGCCAGCGCCTGCACCGTCAGCGAGAACCGGTGTTGTTCCAGCGCCGTGGACAGCGCGTCGTGCCAGCTGTATTCGCCGATGCGGGTGCTGTCGGGCGCCTGGCTGGCCGGCGCGATCTGGTCGTCGTCGGCGCTTTCGGCGCACATCAGGGCGTGGTCGAGCCGCGCCAGCGTGTCGCTGACGTTGTCGCCCGGCGTGAAGGCCGCCATCGCCAGCGCCCAGCGGCACCAGCCGTGCTTGTCCATCGGCACGCGCAGCGAGCGCAGTTCATGCCGGATCCGCTCGGCCAGCAAGCCCGCCTGGGGGGCGGAGGTGCGCGGCATCAGCAGGGCAAAGTCGGAACCGCCGATGCGCGCCAGCGTCATGTCGGCGCCGCCGTTGGCGTCCACCAGTTTGCGCAGCCGGTCGGCGGACGAGCGCAGCCACTGGTCGGTGAAGGCGCGCGACAGGTGCCGGTTGATCTGGGCCAGGTCGCGTTGCCGGAACATCAGGATGTGGCCGCCGGTGTCGGCCACCCGGCCGGTCAGCGCCTGGCGGAAATGGTCGATGAAATACTTGCGGTTGGGCAGCCGGGTGACGGCGTCGCGCTGGATTTCGCTTTCGAGCGACTCGATGCGCGCGTTCTGCTGCTGTACCGTGGCGGCGGCCTGGCGCTGGGCGTCGGCCAGCGCCGCGTCGACGCCGTCCGGTTCACGCGCGCGCCGGGCGTTCGCGCCGTCCTCTGCCCGCGCGCGGTCGCGGCCCAGGCCGTCGCGGCTGGTTCGCGCCTCCAGCCAGCGCATCAGGTTGGCGGCGAACAGTGTCCAGAACACGCCGGCGGCCAGGGTCAGGCCGATGACGCGGACGCCGCCTTGCCACAGGGTGTCGCGCGCCAGCCGGGCGTCGGCCTGCACGGTGACCGTGCCCAGCCGCCGCCCATCCGGCCCCAGATAGGGGCGGGTGGCGGCCGGCGCGTCCATGGAGAGCCAGGCGTCACGCCAGTCGCGCGGCGCGCCCGCCTGCCCGTTTTGGGCGGGCTCGCGGCGTTCGGCCTGCGTGTCCCCGTTTTCACCGGCGATGCGCACCAACGCATACATGCCGGCCCCGAACAGATCGTCGGCCAACTGCCGCTTGTCCTGCACGCCGCCCGGGTCGTGCGACAGGACCCAGGCCAGCGCGCTGGCGCCAGCCTGGCCCTGCTGGGCCAGCTGGGTGTTCAGATAACGGTGGGCGGCCAGCATCCCCAAGGCCTGTGCGCCAAGCAAGATGAAGGCAATCAGGAGAGCGGTACAGAGGATCAGCCGGCGTAATGTGGACATGGATTAGAGGTTCCCTTCGTGGCCTGCACCGTTGCCGGTGCCGTGCAATGCCGGCCTGCCAGTGAAAGGGGAGACGTCGGGCAGCGCAAGTGCCCTGACGGGAAAAATGCTGGATAAGAAACGTGACACACGTTACTAATACCTCAGTGTCGCCGCGTACGCTGTAATTCCGCATGTCACAGAACATACAGAATATTACGAAATCACCTGCGATATCAGACAACCTGTGCAATTATTTCGTTCGTGATAATTGCCCGGATGATAACTATTGAGACAGGCCGTATTAATTTTCCGGTTCCGGCTGTCGTAGTAAGGGCACGGCATGGCGCAAAGGACCGGCCAGCGACTGCTATCCAAGGACCGTCATGACCCCCAACGAGCAACCAGATCAGGGCAGGAATCGAAGGAAAGGGAGCGCGTTGCTCCTGAAGTGTGGCGTTTTTTTGCGAAAATAATGCATAATTTAAAAAATGTTACAGCCCTTGGGTTTCTTTCCGGACCACAACGCCAAGGGTTTCTAGATAGGGGGCTCCGTGCGTGAGAGTTACCTGCTCGCACTGTGCCTGACGCTCGTGGGCGCACTTGCAGCGATAAGTTTGTTTTTCGTCCGCCGGGAACGCGTCCTGCGCGGGCGATTGACGCGTGATGAATTGACCGGCGTCCTGAGCCAGCGGGAGCTGCATCGCCGCGCGCGCGCGTGGTTGAACCAGGCTGAACGACAGTCCGGCAGGGGCGCGTTCGGTCCTGGCGGACCGGTGCAGGATAACCAGGAATCCCTGGGCATTGCGCGCGCCCGCTCGGGCACGCGCGGCATTGGCGCGTTTTTCCTGGTCAGTTTTGACCAGTACGCCGAGATCAGCGCGATGCTGCGGGCCGGCGAAGACCAGACCTTGCTGGTGATGGTGGCCGACCGCCTCAGCCTGCTGACCCGCGCGCTGGGCGGCATGGTCGCCCGCACCGGCACCGACACCTTCACCGTGTGCATTCCGGACGTGGACGAGGAGGGCGCCGCCCAGGTCTCGGCCAAGCTGCTCGAAGACCTGTCCGTGCCCTACGAACTGGGCGGCCGGCCCCTGATCGCGGTGTTCCGCGTGGGCGCGGCGTTGTATCCGGACCACGGTCGCAGCGTCGAGGAACTGCAGCGTTGCGTGCAGGTGGCCATGGTGCCGCTCAAGGAGCGCGGCGGCCCCGGCTGGAACATGTTCGACTTCCGCATGCTGGCGCGCCAGCGCGACCAGCAGGGCCTGGAAAACGACCTGCGGCTGGCCCTGACGACCGCGTCGATGGACCAGTTCGAGTTGTACTACCAGCCGGTCTGCGACAGCGGCACGGGCGTGGTGCAGGGCTGCGAGGCGCTGTTGCGCTGGCACCATCCCGAACTGGGCAGCGTGTCGCCGGCCGTGACCATCGAGCTGGCCGAACGCAGCGGCCTGATCGTGCCGCTGGGCGCCTGGATCCTGGAGCGCGCCTGCTCGCAGGCGGCCTTGTGGCCGGCGGCGTGGCGCGTGCACGTGAACCTGTCGGTCAAGCAGATGAACGAGGACGGCCTGGTGCAACTGGTCTCCGACGTGCTTGCCTCGACCAAGCTGGCGCCGCGCAAGCTGGTGCTGGAGATCACCGAATCGATCTTCATCCTGCACTACGAGCGCCACGTGAAGATCCTGAACACCCTGCGGGCCAAGGGCATCGGCGTGGCGCTGGACGATTTCGGCTGCGGCTATTCCAGCCTGAACCATCTGCGGCACCTGCCCATCGACTGGGTCAAGATCGACCGCAGCTTCATTTCCGCGCTCGAGTCCGACGCCGGCAGCCGCGAGGTGGTGTCGGCGCTGTTCGGGCTGTGCCAGGCGATGCACCTGCCGGTGGTGGCCGAAGGCGTCGAGACCGAAGGGCAGCGCGAGATCCTCAAGTCGCTGGGCTGCCGCGTGATGCAGGGTTTCCTGCTGGGACGTCCCGCGCCCGCCGCGGAAATTCAGGCTTTGGCGTCGGCGGTGTCATAATCGGGGTTGCTCGCAAACCCCCACCTGTTGACTTCCTATGCCCGGCAATACCCTTGGTACTCTGTTCACCGTCACGAATTTTGGCGAATCCCACGGGCCGGCCATCGGTTGCGTCATCGATGGCTGTCCGCCCGGGCTGCCGCTGGAAGCGGCCGACATCCAGCACGAGCTGGACCGCCGCCGTCCCGGCACCTCGCGCCACGTCACCCAGCGCCAGGAAGCCGACCAGGTCGAGATCCTGTCCGGCGTGTACGAGGGCCTGACCACGGGCACCCCCATCGGGCTGCTGATCCGCAACACCGATGCGCGCAGCAAGGACTACTCCAACATTGCCGACACCTTCCGGCCGGGCCACGCCGACTACGCCTACTGGCGCAAGTTCGGCCTGCGCGACCCGCGCGGCGGCGGCCGGTCGTCGGCGCGCCTGACCGCGCCAACGGTGGCCGCGGGCGCCGTGGCCAAGAAATGGCTGGCCGAGCAGTACGGCGTGAAGGTGCGCGGCTACATGAGCCAGCTGGGCCCGATCCCGATTCCCTTCGTCTCGTGGGACGAGGTGCCGAACAACCCGTTCTACGCGCCGAATGCCGACGTCGTGCCCGAACTGGAAGCCTACATGGACCAGTTGCGCCGCGATGGCGATTCGGTCGGCGCGCGCATCGAGGTGGTGGCCGAGAACCTGCCGGCCGGCTGGGGCGAGCCCATCTATGACCGCCTGGACGCCGACATCGCGCACGTGATGATGGGCCTGAACGCGGTCAAGGGCGTTTCCATCGGCGCCGGTTTCGACTGCATCGCGCAGCGCGGCTCCGAACATGGCGATGAACTCACCCCCGACGGCTTCCTCACCAATCACGCCGGCGGCGTGCTGGGCGGCATTTCGACCGGCCAGCCGGTGACGGTGTCGCTGGCCATCAAGCCGACCTCCAGCATCCGGGTCGAGCGCCGTTCCGTGAACCGCGCCAACGAGCCGGTGATGGTGCAGACGTTGGGCCGCCACGATCCCTGCGTCGGCATCCGCGCCACGCCGATCGCCGAAGCCATGCTGGCCCTGGTGCTGATCGACCATGCCCTGCGCCACCGCGGCCAGTGCGGCGATCCGGCCTGAGACCCGCGCACGTCCCGTTGTTCCTGACTGTTGGAGGCTGGCATGAGCCGTAATCGCTATCCCTTGCGCCGCGTTGTGGCCGTCCTGTCCCTGGCCGCCCTGGCGGGCTGCACCGGGATGAACACCACCCAGTCGGGCGCCATCGGCGTCAACCGGACGCAGTACATGTCCAGCATGGTGCCGTCGCAGGCGCTGGAGCAGGAAGCGAACCAGCAGTACGCCGACATCCTCAAGCAGGCGCAGGCCAAGAACCTGCTGGACCGCGACGCCCAGCTCGTGTCGCGGGTGCGCGCGATCTCGCAGCGCCTGATCGCGCAGACCGGCGTGTTCCGCCCCGACGCGTCCAACTGGAAGTGGGAAGTGCACGTCCTGACCAGCGACGAGGTCAACGCCTGGTGCATGCCGGGCGGCAAGATCGCCGTCTACACCGGCCTGGTCAACAAGATCAAGCCGACGGATGACGAGCTGGCGGCGGTGCTGGGCCACGAGATCTCCCACGCGCTGCGCGAGCACGCGCGTGAACGCGTATCGCAGCAGATGGCCACCAATCTGGGGCTGCAGGTGCTGTCGATCGCGACCGGTTCGAGCGCCGCGTCGGACCTGGGCGGCAAGCTCAGCGACGTGATGTTCACGCTGCCCAACAGCCGCACCCACGAAACCGAGGCCGACCGCATGGGCGTGGAACTGGCCGCGCGCGCCGGCTTCGATCCGCGCGCCGCGGTCACGCTGTGGCAGAAGATGGGGGCCGCCGACAACGGCAACGCGCCGCCCGAGATCCTGTCGACCCACCCGTCGGCCGCCTCGCGCATCACCGACCTGCAGGCGGCGGCGCAACAGGTGCTGCCGCTGTACGAGCAATCCAAGGGCCGCGCGGCGCGCTAGGCGGGGCCGCCCCGGGTCCAGCCGCACGCCGTCCGTGGCGCAGCTCCCTTTTTGAGACCGTCTTCCTGCCTCGATGCCGCGGCCGCTTGCGGCCATTCCAGCCGTTCACCATGGTAGTGGTAGTACTAGTATATTGGGTGTAGTTGTACTAGGTTCAGAGGCTGGGCATAATCCTTCACATGCCGCAGCGGCCGGCGTGGAAGCGATGGATTCGCCCCACGCGAGGCACGAGCCGGATTGTCTATTTGCAGAGCGCATCCATGGCCCAAACCCTTTACGACAAACTCTGGGACGCCCACATCGTCCACCAGGAATCAGACGGCACCTGTCTGCTCTATATCGACCGCCACCTGCTGCACGAAGTGACCAGCCCGCAGGCGTTCGAAGGCCTGGCCATCGCCCAGCGCAAGCCGTGGCGCAACGGCGCCAACCTGGCGGTTGCCGACCACAACGTGCCGACGATGAATCGCGCCCAGGGCATCGATGATCCGATCTCGCGCCTGCAGGTCGACACGCTCGACGCCAACTGCGACAAGTACGGCATCACCGAATTCCGCATGAACGACCTGCGCCAGGGCATCGTCCACGTGATCGGACCGGAACAGGGCGCGACCCTGCCGGGCATGACCGTGGTCTGTGGCGACTCGCACACCAGCACGCACGGCGCGCTGGGCGCGCTGGCATTCGGCATCGGCACCTCGGAAGTCGAACACGTGCTGGCCACGCAGACGCTGCTCATGAAGAAAGCCAAGAGCATGCTGATCAAGGTCGAAGGCGAACTGCCGTTCGGCTGTACGGCCAAGGACGTCGTCCTGCACATCATCGGCATCATCGGCACCGCCGGCGGCACCGGCCACGCCATCGAATTCGCCGGCAGCACCATCCGCGCGCTGTCCGTGGAAGGCCGCATGACGGTCTGCAACATGGCCATCGAAGCCGGCGCCCGCTCCGGCATGGTCGCGGTTGACGACAAGACCATCGAATACTTCCGCGGCCGTCCGTTCGCGCCGTCCGGCGTGCTGTGGGGCCACGCCGTGGCCTACTGGCGCACGCTGCGCACCGACGAAGGCGCCAAGTTCGACACCGTGGTCGAAGTCAATGCCCGCGATATCAAGCCGCAGGTCACCTGGGGCACCTCGCCCGAAATGGTGCTGCCGGTCGACTCGCGCGTGCCGGACCCCGACCGCGAAAAAGACGACGTGCGCCGCAGCGGCATGGAACGCGCGCTGGAATACATGGGCCTCAAGCCCAACACCCCGCTGACCGACATCCGCGTGGACCGCGTCTTCATCGGCTCCTGCACCAACTCGCGCATCGAGGACCTGCGCGCCGCCGCCGTCGTGGCGCGCGGCAAGCACGTGGCCTCCAACGTGCGCCAGGCCATGGTGGTGCCGGGCTCCGGCCTGGTCAAGCAGCAGGCCGAGCGCGAAGGCCTGGACAAGATCTTCATCGAGGCCGGTTTCGAATGGCGCGAGCCGGGCTGCTCGATGTGCCTGGCCATGAACGCCGACCGGCTCGAGCCGGGCGAGCGTTGCGCCTCGACCTCGAACCGCAACTTCGAAGGCCGCCAGGGCCAGGGTGGCCGCACCCACCTGGTGAGCCCGGCGATGGCCGCCGCCGCCGCCGTGGCCGGCCATTTCGTCGACGTCCGCACGTTCCGTTAAGCGCCCATCGAGTACCGACATCATGCAAGCATTCACCACTCACGAAGGCCTGGTGGCTCCGCTCGACCGCGAAAACGTCGACACGGACCTCATCATCCCCAAGCAGTTCCTCAAGTCCATCAAGCGCACCGGCTTCGGCCCGAACCTGTTCGACGAGCTGCGCTACCTGGATCACGGCGAACCGGGCATGGACAACAGCAAGCGTCCGCTCAACCCCGATTTCGTGCTGAACCAGCCGCGTTACCAGGGCGCCTCGGTGCTGCTGGCGCGCAAGAACTTCGGCTGCGGTTCGAGCCGCGAGCACGCGCCCTGGGCGCTGACGCAGTTCGGCTTTCGCGCCATCATCGCGCCGTCCTACGCCGACATCTTCTTCAACAACAGCTTCAAGAACGGTCTGCTGCCGATCGTGCTGTCCGAGCTCGAAGTGGCGCGCCTGTTCGACGAAGTGAAGGCCTTCCCGGCCTACAAGCTCAACATCGACCTGGACCGCCAGGTGGTGGTGGCGGCCGACGGCCGCGCCATGAAGTTCGACATCGAGCCGTTCCGCAAGTACTGCCTGCTCAACGGCTTCGACGACATCGGCCTGACGCTGCGCCACGCCGACAAGATCCGCGCCTTTGAAGCCGAGCGCCTGGCCCGCCATCCCTGGCTGGAAAGCCGGCCGATCGCCTGACCCGACCTTTCCTATCGACCACAGGACCGTTTTTTCCATGACTCACAACATCGCAGTCTTGCCGGGTGACGGCATCGGCCCCGAAATCATCGAACAGGCCGTGCGCGTCCTGAAGGCGCTGGACGTGCCGTTCGACATCAAGCAGGCCGCCGTCGGCGGCGCCGCGTTCGACGCGTTCGAGCATCCGCTGCCGCCGGCCACGCTGAAGCTGGCCAAGGAATCGCACGCCGTGCTGTTCGGCGCCGTCGGCGACTGGAAGTACGACAGCCTGCCGCGCGAATTCCGCCCCGAGCAGGCCATCCTGGGCCTGCGCAAGGCGCTCGGCCTGTTCGCCAACCTGCGTCCGGCGATTCTCTATCCCGAGCTGGCCAGCGCCTCGTCGCTCAAGCCCGAGATCGTGTCCGGCCTGGACATCCTGATCATCCGCGAACTGACCGGCGACATCTATTTCGGCACGCCGCGCGGCGTGCGCTCGTCGCCGGACGGCGCCTTCAGCGGCGAACGCGAAGGCTACGACACGATGCGCTATGCCGAATCGGAAGTGCGCCGCATCGCCCGCATCGGCTTCGAATCCGCCAAGAAGCGCAACAAGAAGCTGTGCAGCGTCGACAAGGCCAACGTGCTCGAGACCTCGCAGTTCTGGCGCGACATCGTCATCGAAGTGGCGCGCGAGTACCCGGACGTCGAGCTGTCGCACATGTACGTCGACAACGCCGCCATGCAGCTGGTGCGCAACCCGCGCCAGTTCGACGTGATCGTCACCGGCAACCTGTTCGGCGACATCCTGTCGGACGAAGCCGCCATGCTGACGGGTTCCATCGGCATGCTGCCGTCGGCCTCGCTGAACGCCGGCGGCCAGGGCCTGTACGAGCCCAGCCACGGTTCGGCTCCCGACATCGCCGGCCAGGGCATCGCCAATCCGCTGGCGACCATCCTGTCGGCCGCCATGCTGCTGCGCTACTCGCTGAATTTGGCGCCGCAGGCCGACCGCATCGAAGCCGCCGTGCGCCGCGTGCTGGCCGATGGCCTGCGCACCGCCGACATCTTCGAACCCGGCACCACCAAGGTCAGCACTTCGGGCATGGGCGACGCCGTCCTCAAAGCCCTGGCCTGATGCCTGCAAGGGACGCGCCCTTGCGGCGCGGTCCCGATTCCAGGGGGGCGCCCGCAGGGCGGCCCTTTTTCATGCCGATGTTGCCGCGGCGCCGCGAAAGCGGGGCGGCTTTGATTGTGGCCCCGTTTTTTCAAGGTGCGCCGCAACATCTATGCGTGCATTCTGATAAATTGTTGGGTTCTTGCACGTTTTTTCACCACACCTTGTCCCCACCTTTAAAGAGCGATTGAAATGAATCAAGCAGTAGGCCTTGTCGGCTGGCGCGGTATGGTCGGCTCGGTGCTCATGCAACGCATGCGCGACGAGAACGACTTCGCACTGATCGAACCGGTGTTTTTCTCCACCAGCAACGCTGGCGGCGCCGCCCCCACTTGGGCGACTGGCGCGGGCCCGCTGCAAGACGCCTACAACATTGACGCTCTGAAAAAACTGCCGATCATCGTGACGGCGCAAGGGGGCGACTACACCTCCGAGGTCTACCCGAAGCTGCGCGGCGCGGGCTGGAACGGCATCTGGATCGACGTCGCCAGCACGCTGCGCATGGCCGATGACGCCATCATCGTGCTGGACCCGGTCAACCGTCCCGTGATCGACGCGGCGCTCAAGCGCGGCGTGCGCAACTTCATCGGCGGCAATTGCACGGTCAGCTGCATGCTGATGGGCCTGGCCGGCCTGTTCAACAACGACCTGGTCGAGTGGATGACCACCATGACCTACCAGGCCGCTTCCGGCGGCGGCGCGCAGCACATGCGCGAACTGCTGACCCAGTTCGGCGAGCTGAACCACGCCGTCAAGCCGCTGCTGGACGATCCGGCCTCGGCCATCCTGGAAATCGACCGCGGCATCCTGGCCAAGCAGAAGGACGCGGCGCTGCCCCACGAGCACTTCGGCGTGCCGCTGGGCGGCAGCCTGATCCCCTGGATCGACAAGGACCTGGGCAACGGCATGTCCAAGGAAGAGTGGAAGGGCGAGGTCGAGACCAACAAGATCCTCGGCCGTGGCGCCGCCTTCGGCACCGCCGCCACCCCGATCGACGGCCTGTGCGTGCGTATCGGCGCGATGCGCTGCCACAGCCAGGCGCTGACCATCAAGCTCAAGCGCGACCTGCCGCTGGACGAGATCGAAGCGCTGATCGCGCAGGGCACGCAATGGGCCAAGGTGATCCCCAACACCAAGGAAGAGACCATCCGTGAACTGACCCCGGTCGCGGTCACGGGCACGCTGGACATTCCGGTGGGCCGCCTGCGCAAGATGTCGATGGGTCCGCAATACCTCAGCGCCTTCACCGTCGGTGACCAACTGCTGTGGGGCGCCGCCGAGCCGCTGCGCCGCATGCTGCGCATCGCGCTGGCCGAAGCCTGAGGCCCGGCGGGCGGCGCAGGCCGCCCGGTCGCGAAGGCAGGTTCGACAAAGGCACCCGCGGGTGCCTTTGTCGTTTGCAGCGTGTCGGACTGGGCGTCAATGTGCCCGCCAGCCAACGCCGATGCGCCTTTCAGGTTTGTGAAACGCGCTCGATCCATTACACTTTTCCGGTGAATTGAGGCTTGTTCTCACGCGATCGCCACGAACAGGCCCCCGCCCGAAAATCGACGATAAGAACGGAATTCCAGCTTATGACCCAGCGTTCGCGCCAAGTGAAGCATGCCCGCCGTTTGAAGGCCCTCCAATGGGCGATCGCGCTGGCGATCGGCGCGGGCGCTTGCAGTCCGGCGTTGGCGATGCGGGTGGGGCATTCGCGCGTGGTGTCGGCGCCGGGCACGCCGTTGCAGGCGTTGGTCGGGCTGCAGGAACTCACGCCCGACGAAGTGTCGTCGCTGCGCGTGTCGGTGGCCGACGAGGCCGCCTGGCAGCGCGCCGGCTTGAAACCGCCGGCGCCGCTGGCCAGCCTGGTGGTGCGGGTCGAGGACGGCATGGATCCGACCCGCAAGAACCTGCGGGTGCGGTCGACGCAGGCGCCGGTCAGCGGCGCGGTCGATTTGCTGCTCGATATCAGTTCCAGTTCGGGCCAGCGCCAGGTGCAGGTCAGCATCCTGGTGCCGCTGCGCGGCGCGGGCGCCGACGTCACGCCGGCCGCGGTGGGCACGCCCGGCCGCGCGGCAGGCGTCGCCGGGTCGGTCAACGTCAAGTCGGGCGACACGCTGTTCGCCATCGCCCAGCGCAATGCCGTGCCGAACGCCTCGATCTACCAGATGCTGGTGGCGCTGTGGCGCGCCAACCCCGAGGCCTTCATCCAGAACAACATGAATCTGGTGCGCTCCGGGCAGAAGCTGGTGATTCCCGATGCGGCCACGGTCCGCGCGGTGGATCCGGCCGAGGCGCGCCGCATCTTCAACGAACATGCCGAGGCGTTTGCCCGCTACCGCGCGCGCATCGGCGCGGCGGCCGGCGCCAATCCGTCGGTGGTCAAGGGTCAGGACGCGGCGTCCGGCACGGTGACCAAGCCCGGCGACGCCGGCGTGGCCAGCGCCTCGCAGCCGCAGGACCGGGTGCGCCTGTCCTCGGGCCAGGCCCAGGATGGCGCGGCGGCGCGGGCCGACGCGCAGGCGGATCAACGCACCTCCAACGAGCGCGCCATGGCGGATGCCGAAGGGCGCGTGAACCAGTTGCAGAGCAACGTCGATGAATTGAACAAGGCCGTGGGCGGGCAGGGCGCGTCCGGGTCGGGCGCCGGTGCAGCTGGGGCCTCTGGCGCTGCGGGTGCATCGGGCGCCGCCGGGGCGACCGGCGCTTCCGGGGCCGCGGGTGGCGCCGGAGCGGCTGGCGCTGCGGGTTCGCCGGGTGCAACAGGCGCAGCGGGTGCTGCGGGCGCGACCGGCACGCCGGGCGCGACGGGTACCGCCGGTGCGCCGGGGGCAGCAGGTGCAAGCGGTGCGGCAGGCGTCCCGGGCGCGGCAGGCGCAGGCGGGGCAGCAGGTGCTTCGGGCGCGGCAGGCGCAAGCGGGGTAGCAGGTGCCTCGGGTGCGGCAGGCGCAACAGGCGCAACAGGCGCAACAGGCGCTGCGGGCGTTACGGGTGCAGCGGGTGCGACCGGCGCCGCCGGGGCAACTGGCGCCACGGGAACCACAGGGGCCACGGGCGCAACCGGTGCCACGGGTGCGGCAGGCGCCCCGGGAGCGGCGGGCATGCCCGGCGCCTCGGGCGCTCCGGGTGCCAACGGCGCCGCCGGCGCCTCGACGGCCGCCACGCAACAAGACAAGGCCGCCGCGGATGCGGCGGCGAGCAACACCAAGGATAAGGATTTGACTTCTTCCATGCCGGCCTGGCTGGCCGACAATCTACTCGTCATCGTCACCGCCGTCCTGGCGCTGATCGCCTTCGCCATCGCCTGGGTGCTGCGGCGCGCGGGCGCGCGGCGCGGCGACGACGATGAGGAAACCTATGCCTACAACGAGCCGGCGCTGGACACGGCGGCGCTGAATCGCAAGCTCGATTCCATCAGCCTCGACCTGGATGAACCGCCCACGGACGAACCGCGCCCGGTCGGCGGTCCTCGGGTTTGAGCGATGTCTAGAGTTGCATTGGGGCTGGCCTATGACGGCTCCGCCTGGCAGGGTTGGCAGACCCAGCCGCACCGGCAGACGGTGCAGGACACGCTGGAAGCCGCGCTGGCGCAGTTTTGCGGGGTCGCGGAGGCGGTACCCACCATCTGCGCCGGCCGCACCGATACCGGCGTGCATGGCGCGATGCAGGTGATTCATCTGGACACGCCCCTCGAACGCCGCATGGAATCGTGGGTGCGTGGCGTCAACGCGTTCCTGCCGCCGACCATTTCCGTACAATGGGCCAAGGCGGTGTCGGACGATTTTCACGCCCGTTTCTCCGCACGAGCCCGCACCTACGTCTATCTGCTGTGGCGCGGGCGCGTGCGACCCGCGCTGTGGGCCGGCCGCGCCGGTTGGTGCCATCACCCGCTGGATGTCGAGGCGATGCGCGCGGCCGCGGGCGCGCTGCTGGGCGAGCACGATTTCTCCAGTTTCCGTTCCTCGCAGTGCCAGGCCAAGCATCCGGTGCGTGTCATGCACCGGCTCGATATCGAAGAGCGCGGCCCGTTCCTGGTGTTCACGCTGCGCGCCAACGCGTTCCTGCATCACATGGTGCGCAACATCATGGGGGCGCTGCTGCAGATCGGGCAGGGCCGCGAGTCGGTGGACTGGATGGCGCAGTTGTTGTCATGGCGCGACCGCCGACGCGGCGCGCCCACGTTTTCTCCCGATGGCCTGTATCTGTCGGCCATCGACTATCCGGACGAATTCGGCCTGGACGAATTGGATGGCGGGGCCGTGCTGCTGGCGCCCTTCACCCAAGCGCCGGGCAGCCCGTCCTAGCCGGACGCTTGCCGGCGCCCACTGGAGGCCTGTCTCATGCAACGCCGTGCGTTTTTGAAACGAACCGCCCTGGGGGCCGCGAGCGGCGCCGCGATCGCCGCGCCGGTCTACGCGCAGGAAGCGCCGGCCGTCTCATGGCGGCTGGCCTCCAGTTTTCCGAACGAATCGCCGACCCTGTTCGCCGGCGCCGAGGACGTGGCGCGCTACGTCAGCGACGTCACCGACGGCAAGTTCCGCATCGAGATCTTCTCGGCCGGCGACCTGGTCGATGCCGGCCAGGTGCTGGACGCGGTCCAGCAACGCATCGTCGATTGCGGCCACACCGCATCGACGCGCTATTTCGATACCGATCCCGCGCTGTGCTTCGATGCCGGCGTGCCGTTCGGCCTGAACACCCGGCAGATGAATGCCTGGATGCTGCAGGGCGAAGGGCTGGCGCTGACGCGCGTGCTGTTCGACAAATACGGCATCCTGAACTTTCCCTGCGGCTTCACGGGCGCGCAGATGGGCGGCTGGTTCCGGGGCGAGGTCAAGACGCTGGACGACCTGCGTGGCCTGAAGATCAAGGCCGGCGGCTTCGCCCGCCAGGTGCTGGCCCGCATGGGCGCCGAGCCCGTCGATCTGCCTATCGCCGATACCTACGCGGCGCTGGAGCAGGGCGGCGTCGACGCGGTGGCCTGGATTGGGCCGCATGACGATGAGAGCCTGGCGCTCTACAAGGTCGCGCGCAACTACTACTTTCCCGGCTGGTGGGCGGGCACGCTGCAGCTGTCGCTCTATGTGAACCAGGCCGCGCACGACGAGTTGCCCAAGCCCTACCAGGCGGCGCTCGGGCTGGCCGCGCGCATGGCCACCGCCAACATGATCGCCAAGTACGACGCCGGCAACCCCGACGCGCTGCGCCGGCTGGTGCAGCGCGGCGCGCAGCTCAAGGCCTTTCCCCGGCCGATGCTGCAGGCCGCGCACGAGGCCGCGCTCAAGCTCTACCAGGAACTGAGCGCGAAAGACCCCATGTTCAAGAAGCTGTACGAGAGCATGACCGCCTTTCGCGACAAGGAAATCCCCTGGTTCCGCGTGGCCGAGGGCGGATTCGATTCGCTCATGGCCAACCTGGGGCAGCCGCAGGCGTGAAGCCTGGCGCGTCGCCCTCGCCGGCCGCGCGCCGGGGGGCGCAAGCGCGGGGCGGGCTCGCCTTATACTGATTGCATCCGTCGCGCTGGGCGACGCAAGCGATGAATTCCATGCGCACACGCATCAAGATCTGCGGCCTGACCCGCGAAGAAGACATCGACGCCGCCGTCTCGGCCGGCGTCGATGCGATCGGCTTCGTCTTCTACCCCAAGAGCAAGCGCTACGTCACGCCGACCCGCGCCGCCCAATTGCGCCGCGCGGTGCCGGCATTCGTCGACGTGGTGGCGTTGTTCGTGAACCCCGAGCCGGCGGAGGTGCAGGCCGTGCTGGACGAGGTTGGTCCCGAGTTGCTGCAGTTCCACGGCGATGAGACGCCGCAGGCCTGCGCCCGCTATGGCCATCGCTACCTGCGCGCATTCCGCGCGGGTGCGCCGGGCCTGGCGACGGCCGAAGAACTGGCCTCGTATTGCCGCGCCTATGGCGAGGCGGCCGGCTGGCTGTTCGACAGCTACAGCGCGGGCTACGGCGGCAGCGGTCATGGCTTTGACTACAGCCTGCTCGCCGACGTGAAGGCCGATTCCGTGTCGCGCCCGCTCATCCTGTCGGGCGGCCTGACCCCGGACAATGTTGCCAGCGCGGTGCAATCCGTGCGTCCGTGGGCGGTCGATGTGAGCAGCGGCGTCGAGGTCGAGCAAGGAATAAAAAGTTCTGATAGAATCTCGTTCTTCGTTGCTGCGGTGCAAGCCGCAGACGCGAAGAGATAGGGAAGTTTGTGGTGCTTGGCCGGTGTGGGGAATGCGTTTTCAGCCCCGGTCGTTGCGGCAAAAGAATAATGTGAATAAAAGTTCGCAAAATTCTGGAACGCAACAAAAACAGCAAAAAATCTGAAAAGACGATTTGCAGAGTTTAAAAAAGCACTATATAATTCTTCTTCTTTGCAGGCGGTTAGCTCAGCTGGTTAGAGCGCCACGTTGACATCGTGGAGGTCGTTGGTTCGATTCCAATACCGCCTACCAAATTCCTGCAAAGTGAGTGCTTGATCGAGCTAATCAAGCATCACCTGAAAAGCCGCGACAGTCTATGACTTTCGCGGCTTTTTGCTTTGTGTCACGCGCAATGTGTGACACGCTGGAATCTGGCACACCATTCGCCACCAGTCTACGAATCAGCGATTCGTTGCAAGACACGGTTGCGGCAAGGGAGTGTCGTTACTTGACGACACAATGTAGAATCGCTGCCCTGAGAAGACAACCGTGCGGTGATGATGTTTAGCTATAGACGTGAACTTGATGGCATACGCGCCATTGCGGTACTTGCCGTGCTGCTGTTTCACGCGGGGTTTCATGCTTTTCCGGGCGGTTTTGTCGGTGTCGACATATTTTTCGTATTGTCTGGCTATCTGATAACGTCCATCCTCTCGGAGGAGGCCCGGTCGGGTGCGTTCTCGTTCAAGGCGTTCTATGAACGCAGGGTTTGACGCTTGTTGCCGCCCCTGGTGCCCGTATTGCTGCTGAGCACTACGGCGGGCTTTATCCTCCTTGGCAGTAAGCAGTTCGTTGACATGACCGAGAGCCTGCTGGCTTCTCTTGGTCTGGCTTCCAACTGGTATTTTCTTTCGAGCGTGGGCTACTTCGACGGTCCTGGCGAATTCACGCCGTTGCTCCATATGTGGTCGTTATCCATCGAGGAACAGTTCTACCTGGTATTTCCCTGCTTGTTGGTGTTAAGCCGTCATTGGAAGAGACAATGGTTGTTGCTCGCGTGCGGGGTGCTGCTGCTGCTTTCCATAGGACTATCGGAAATGCTGCTGCGCGTGAATCAAAAAGATGCCGCGTTCTACAACTCTTTCGGTCGATTCTGGGAGCTGCTGCTGGGTGCCTTTGTGGCATTGGCAAAGTGGTCCGAGCCACGGCGCCTTCTGGCCAACTTGCTGGAACTGATTGGCATCAGCATGATTTTCGCCGGAGTGCTGTTGTATGCACCGACCACGCCTTTTCCTGGTATTTTTGCTCTGTTACCCACTGTGGGTACGGTGCTGCTCATTGTTGCCGCGGGTCGGGGGGGCATATCGTCTCGCCACTGCTCAAATCGAACGCCGCAGTGGCCGTCGGATTGATTTCCTACGCATTGTATCTTTGGCATTGGCCGATTATTGTTTTCCTTAGGATTGTGAATCCCGTGGCGGGACCGAAAGCGATGGCTATCGCACTCGGCGCGACCTTCCTCTTGGCCACGGCTTCCTATTTCCTGATTGAAACGCCAATTCGTCGCAAGCGCGTTTTCACGAGTCGACGAGTGGTCTATGCCTCGGCGGCGACTGCGATCGCCATGATGGCGATTGTGGCAGTCGTCGCCAGCAGCGAAATGCTCAATCCGGTACGAGCTGTGGTGGCGGAGAAAGCACTTGGGGCCATGTATGACACGAGGCGATCGGCCGCCATTTCGACTCTCAAAGCAGCAGAAGAGTTCTACCAGAAGAATCTCAATCTGAATTACACGGGGCGTTCGGGACCCTACGACGCCAAAGCATTTGCCGGACGCCATACTTGCAGTTATGACGAGGGCAATACAATCTCACGCCTCTATGACTGCCTGGTCGGGCAAGCCCAAACGCATAATGTACTGGTGCTTGGGGACAGCATCGGGCGTGATACGTTGTGGGCCTTGCGGAGGGCCTATCCAGAACAGAGTTTCCTGATGCTGCACCAGTCCGGATGTCCGCCGAGTGATTGGCATCGAGCAGGCGATGCCATTGGCTGTTTTACGGGCGCGGCTGACTTGTTGGCCCGTGTCCGTGACAAGGTTCAGATTGATGGTGTGATCGTAGCATTCAGATATCGACCCTCTGACTGGGCCGAGGTGGAGGCTGGCTTGGATATGGCAAAAACGATCAGCCCGAACGTCATCCTGCTGGGGGTGTCGGCCGTTTTTACACAACCTGTAGCCAGTTTCCTCAAGTCTCTTCCGAAGGGAACGCCCGTCCCGCGGGCGATCAGCAAAAGCGATGCGAGTATGGTGGAGTGGGACTACAGCGCTATCGCCGAACAAGCAAAGCTAATGGCGGATCGGCATAGTGTTGCATTTGCAAACACTTCGTCTTTCTACTGCAAGGCGCAAGAGTGCGCGCTTTGGAAGGAAAACTCGTACAAGATGCCGATATATTGGGACAACCAGCATCTCACGGATTTCGGTATAGACGCCTTTGCCCAGTTTCTGGGCACACAGGCAGATATGGCGCATTTTTCTGCGCGGGTAGACATGACCAGAAGGGCTAACTAGCCTAGAAGGCCGCCGTCGTGCGTGGCTTTTTCCTTGCCTGTCTTCTTGATGGCGACGTGGGCGTTGAGCGGGGGAGTCGGCGGGCTCAATCCGCCCGCAGGCAGCGCCCCGCCATTTCCATATAGTGTCCCAACCCTGGCGTCGACAAACCGACCACCTTGGCCAGGTCGTCATAGCGGCGCAGCCGCACCGCCGCCAGCGCGTGCGACTGGGTGGCGAAGGCGTCGGCCTGCGCCGGCGTGAAGACGCCGCCTTGCAGTTCCAGGCTTTGCACCGAGGCGGGCGACAAGGTGTCCAGATAGGCGGGTTCGATCGCGCCCAGGTAGCGCTTGGCGGCGACGTGCAGGCGCACCGGGGTGGTGACATCGTCGCCGAACAGGTGGGCCAGGGCGTCGGCGGCGACTTCCTGGTGACGCATGTCGGTGGTGATGCTTTCGGCGAGCATGAGGTGGCCGATGTCGTGCAGCAGCGCGGCGACGATCACGGCTTCCGGCTCGCCGGCCTGTTCGGCCAGCTGCGCGCATTGCAGCGCGTGCTCGGTCTGGCTGATGGCTTCGCCGCCGTAGTAGGCGGCGCCATGGTGGGCGAACAGGTTCTCGATGGTGGGCAGGGTGAGCATGGGATGCCTTCGTGGACAGGGACCGTCAGCGACGATATCGCCCCATGGTGACATCTAGATGACTAGAGCATATTCAGCGCGATCCGTGCGTGCCGGTTTCGGTGATAGTCTTGGGCCTCACCTGGGAGAATCGATGCGCGTCCTACCGTTCAAGCTTGCCGTCGTCAGCGCCTGCCTGTCGCTGGCGGGATGTCTGGCCACCGCGCCGGTCGAGCAGCGGCCGCGCGCGGACGAGATTCCAATGTATGGCGGCGCGGACCGTTCCGTGCCGGCCGTGCAGGCGGCGGACGACAAGCTGATCGCGGAGGCGACGAGCGCCTTCGGTTCGCGCGCCAATGCGGCGCAGGCGTGGGTGGAGCAGGGCTTCCGGTTCTACCAGGCCGACCAGCTGGGCATGGCCACGCGGCGGTTCAACCAGGCGTGGCTGCTGAACCCGGACAACCCAAGCGTCTATACGGGCTTCGCGGCGGTGCTGCACGACCAGGACAAATTCTGCGATGCGATGAAGATGATGGAGAAGGCGCTGAGCCTGAAGCCGCCGTCGTTCCAGGGCATCTATGCCGATGCCGGACGCATCGCCGCGCGTTGCGCGGCGCAGGACGCGACGCTGACCGGCCCCGAGCGCGCGGCCATGATCGCGCGTTCGGACGCGCTCTATCGCAATGGCGAGCGGGTGGAGCCGGACAAGGCCTATCTCTACAACTCGTGGGCCACGGCGTATTACTGGAACGGCCAGTATGCGGATGCCTGGACCATGATCGGCAAGGCGCGTCAGGCCGGCGGGCGCGGCAGTCCGCAATTCCTGGAGATGCTGCGGGCGAAGATGCCGGAGCCCGCGCAGCATTGACGGCGTCGCGTTGTGGCGCTTTGCGTCGTGGCGTGTCGCGTTGCGTCGCGTCGCGGCCAGCCGAACTGAACTGAGGTGAGGTGAGTTGGTCCCGCTCCATCCCGCCAAGGAAAGGCCGTTAGCTGCAGGTCAGGATATTGATCCAGGCGATGGCGCTGGCCAGCAGGCCCGCGGCCTGGATGCGTTCCGGCGTCTGGCGGCCGGCCTGCAATTGGGCCAGGGCTTTTTTCATGTGGGTCAGCGGCGTCATTTCCGGGGCGGCGGGCGTGGCGACGAGCGCGGTGCCGGGCCGCGGCGGCTTGGCGTGGGGCGTTTCTTGGGTCAAGGGTGTCTCCTGGGGCAATGCCGGTCGTGGCGCGAGGGGATCTGACCGAAGGCGGCGGCAAATGTTCCGGGTGCCTTGGTATCCGGAAGGCGGCCTGGGCCGCGCGTCGGTGGGATCCACGGTACGCGCGCGCAACTGCTATCCTGCACCCCATCATGATGAGAGCACTGTGGCTGATCCTGGGTTGCGCGATGCTGGCGCTGGGCGTGATCGGCGCCTTCCTGCCGGTGATGCCGACGACGATTTTCCTGATCCTGGCGGTGGGCTGCTTTTCGCGTTCGTCGCCGCGGCTGGAGCGCTGGCTGCTGGACAGTCCGACCTACGGGCCGTCGCTGCGCGCCTGGCGCGAGCAGGGCGCGGTGTCGCGCAAGGGCAAGTGCTATGCGTCGCTTGGCATGGCGGTGGGCTATGGCCTGTTCTGGTGGGGCGCGAAGCCGTCGCTTTTGCTTGCATCTGGGGTGGGGCTGTTTTTCCTTGCAAGCGCGGCTTATGTGCTGACGCGTCCCAGTCCGCAACCGCTTGATTCCGAAACGAAAACCCGGGCGGAGCGGGAGGATCCGGCGGCAGGCGCCTGAAGCCTGATCGAAAGGCCGCGACGCGCGTAACGCGTCGAAACCAACGTGACTCTGCCGCTTGCCTTGGCGGGCCTCTTTCTCTGCTTAAATGGCCTGCAGCGCGGCTGGGCCGGCGGGTGTATCGCCCGCGCGGCGCTGTGGGCCCGCGAGGAACAACCATGCATATCAAACGACGAGAACTCCTGTTCGCCGGCCTCTCGAGCGCCGCGCTGGGCATGATGACCGAGCCGGCGATGGCCATCGCCGCGCCCAGCGGCCAGCAGAGCATCGACCTGTGGCCGGACAATCGCGCGCCCGGCGGCCCCGGTCCGCAAGAGGCCGAGAAGGTCAGCGCCAAGGGCTCGGTCACGCGGGTGTCGCGGCCGCGGCTGGTGGTGTACCGGCCGGAGCGTCCCAACGGCAGCGCGATGCTGGTGATCGCCGGCGGCGGTTATGCCCATATCGAGCGCGGCACCGAGAGTACGCCCGCCAGCCTGTGGCTGCAGTCGCAGGGCGTGACCGCGTTCGAACTGGTGTATCGCCTGCCGGGCGAGCACTGGCCCGCGATGGCGCCGCTGCGGGACGGCCAGCGCGCCATGCGCGTGATCCGCGCGTCGGCGCAGGCGTTCGGCCTGGACACCGGGCATATCGGCGTGCTGGGGTTTTCCGCGGGCGGGCATCTGGCGGGCATGACCGCCGCGACCCCGGACGTGGCGCGCTACCAGCCGGTCGATGAGGCCGACAAGCTGTCGTCGCGGCCCGACTTCGCCGGGCTGATCTATCCGGTGCTGACGTTCATGCCGCCGTTCGATCACACCCATGCCCGCCGTTCGATCGTCGGCGAGCACCCCTCCGCCGAGGAGAGCGCGGCGTTCTCGGTCGACCATCTGGCGACGGCGCAGATGCCGCCCACCTTCCTGGCGCAGGCGCAGGACGATCCGATCGCGCCGGTGGACAACAGCCTGCTGATGTTCGGCGCGCTGCGGCGCCTGGGCGTGCCGGCCGAGATGCATATCTTCGCGGCCGGCAA
This sequence comes from Achromobacter sp. 2789STDY5608615, assembly GCF_001298995.1. Classification (NCBI taxonomy): domain Bacteria; kingdom Pseudomonadati; phylum Pseudomonadota; class Betaproteobacteria; order Burkholderiales; family Alcaligenaceae; genus Achromobacter; species Achromobacter sp. 2789STDY5608615. Next base: position 210,441 of record NZ_CYTY01000006.1, on the reverse strand, counting down.
GCATGGCTGGGGCATGGGCAAGCCGGACTCGCTGGTGCATGCGTGGCCCGGCCTGTTCACGCAGTGGGCCGCCTTCAATCAGTTTTTCAAGGCCTGACCCCTCGCGGTCAGTGCGAATGGCGCGGGTCGCCGCGGGTCTCGACCACCTTCAGGTACAGCGTCGCGGGCTCCAGGCAGCCGCCGGTGGACAGCTGTCCGACCAGTTGCCGGTAGAGTTCCTGCCACGGGGTCTGCGCCGGTGGCGGCTGGTAGGGCGGGTCCAGGCGGCGTCGCGCCAATTCGGCCTCGTCCACCAGCGCGACCACGCTGCGCTGGTTCAGGTCGACGCGGATGCGGTCGCCGGTGCGCAGCAGCGCCAGGCCGCCGCCCACCGCGGCCTCGGGCGACATGTTCAGGATCGACGGGCTGGCCGAGGTGCCGCTCTGGCGGCCGTCGCCCAGGCAGGGCAGCGAGTCGATGCCGCGCTTGATCAGGTGCGACGGCGGCGCCATGTTGACGACCTCGGCGCTGCCCGGATAACCGACGGTGCCGGCGCCGCGGATCACCAGGATGCAGTGTTCGTCGATGTTCAGCGCGGGATCCTCGATGCGCGCATGGTAGTCCTCCGGGCCCTCGAACACGATGGCGCGCGCCTCGAAGGCGTTCTCGTCGCCGGGCGCCGACAGATAGGCGCGGCGGAACGCCTCGCCCACCACCGACATCTTGATGACCGCGCTGTCGAAGAAGTTGCCCGACAGCACGATGAAGCCGGCGCGGTGCTTGAGCGGCGCGTCGCAGCCGCGGATGACATCCGCGTCGCGGGTCTTGGCGGTGGCCGCGATCTCGCCGATGGTCTTGCCGGACACGGTGGCGCAGCCGGCGTGCAGCCGGCCGGCGACGAGCAGTTCGTGCATCACGGCCGGGACGCCGCCAGCGCGGTGGAAGCCTTCGCCCAGGTGTTCGCCGGCGGGCACGCAGTTCACCAGCAGCGGCACGTCCTCGCCCAGCCGCTGCCAATCGTCCAGGCTGAGATCGATGCCGGCGTGGCGGGCCATGGCGATCAGGTGCGGCGGACAGTTGCTGGAGACCCCCAGCGCCGAGGCGACGACGATGGCGTTTTCGAACGCCTCGCGCGTCAGGATGCGTGACGGTCGCAGGTCCTCGCGCACCATGTCGCAGATGCGCATGCCGGTGGCGTAGGCCATCTGTCCGCGCTCGCGGTAGGGCGCGGGGATGCTGGCGCAGGTGGGCAGCGACATGCCGAGCGCCTCGGCCAGCGAATTCATGGACAGCGCCGTGCCCATGGTGTTGCAGTGGCCCACCGAGGGCGAGGAGGCCGTGGCCAGCGTCATGAAGCCTTCGTAGTCCAGCTTGCCCGCGGCCATGAGGTTGCGGGCATGCCAGATGACGGTGCCCGACCCGACCCGCTGGCCGTCGTGCCAGCCGTCCAGCATCGGCCCGCCCGACAGCACGATGGCGGGGATGTCGACGGTGGCGGCCGCCATCAGGCAGGCGGGCGTGGTCTTGTCACAGCCGGTGGTCAGCACCACGCCGTCCAGCGGATAGCCGTGCAGGATCTCGACCAGTCCCAGATAGGCCAGGTTGCGGTCCAGCGCGGCGGTGGGGCGCCGGCCCTGCTCGGCCAGCGGATGCACCGGGAACTCCATCGGGATGCCGCCGGCGTCGCGGATGCCGGCCTTGATGCGCTCGGCCAGCGCCAGGTGGTGGCGGTTGCACGGCGCCAGGTCGCTGCCGGTCTGGGCGATGCCGATGATGGGGCGGCCCGATTGCAGTTCCTGCCGCGTCAGGCCGTAGTTGAGATAGCGCTCGACGTAGATCGCCGTCATGTCGGCGTGGGCGGGATCGTCGAACCATTTCTGGCTGCGCAGCTTGCGGGGAGTGTCGCTCATGGGTGCCTCTCGTGCTTCCTGTGCTCTCGGTGCTTCGACCGCCGGCGGCGCGCCGCCGGCCTTGGCCGGGCCTAATTGCGTGCCTTGCCGATCTCGGCGTTCAGTTGCTGGATGAGTTCCGGGCCCAGCTCCCGGGTGTACTTGTCGACCACGGGTTGCACTTTTTCGCGCATGCGGGCGACCTCTTCGGGCGAGACGGTGTTGATCTTCATGCCGGCTTGCTCCAGCGTGCCCATGGCCTTGAGCGAGTCGGCGCGGCTGTCCTTGCGTTCGAAGTCGCGCGAGGCCTCGGCGGCCTGGCGCACCAGTTTCTGCTCGTCGGGCGAGAGCTTGTCCCACCACTTCTTGGAGGCCAGCACCACCCAGGGCGTGTAGACGTGGCGGGTGATGGTCAGATAGGGCTGCACTTCATAGAACTTGCTGCTCTGGATCGTGGTGATGGGATTCTCCTGGCCGTCAACGGTGCGGGTTTCGAGCGCCGTGAACAGTTCCGAGAACGGCATCGGCACGGCATTCGCGCCCAGGGTGTTGAACACGCCCAGCGCGATCTGGTTCTGCATCACGCGCAGCTTGATGCCCTGCATGTCCTCGGCGCGCACGATGGGGCGCTTGGAGTTGGTCATGTTGCGAAAGCCGTTTTCCCAATACACCAGGCCGATCAGGCCCCGGGCTTCGAGCTTCTTGAGCAGGTCCTGGCCGAGCTGGCCGTCGAGCACGGCGTCGGCTTCCTTCTCGCTGTTGAACAGGAACGGCAGGTCGAAGACGCCGAATTCCTTGACCATGCCGGCCAGCGGCGCGGTGGACCCGACCATCATTTCCTGCACGCCGCCGACCAGCGCGCTCTGCATCTGCTCGTCGGAGCCGAGGTTGGCCGAGCCGAAGGTCTTCATTTTGAGCTTGCCGCCGCTGAGCTTCTCCAGCTCCTGCGCCAGGTGGCGCGCGGCGCGGCCCTGCACGCTGTCGTCGTTCAGGCCGTAGCCGAAGCGGATCAGCCGCGGCTTGACGTCGGCGGCCGCGGCCACGCCGGCGAAGGCGCAGGACAGGGCCGCGGCCAGCAGGATGAGGCGGGTCTTGAAAGGCTTGTTCATGGTGTTCCTCCTTGGCTTCTTCTGTGTGGCGTCGTGCCGACGCCGCTGTTGGCGGGCCTCAGTGCATCCAGCTCGCGGGGACGGTGATCAGTTCCGGGAAGATCACCAGCAGTACCAGCAGCAGCGTGTAGGCCACGACATAGCGCCAGACGCCCTTGCAGATGGTTTCCATGTTGATGCGGGCGACGCCGCAGACCACGTTGAGCACCGTGCCGACTGGCGGCGTCAGCAGCCCGACGCAGCCCACCATGACGAACATGACGCCGAAATAGACGGGGTCGATGCCGGCCTGCGTGACCACCGGCATCAGCACCGGCGCCAGGATCAGGATGGTGGGAGTCAGGTCCATGACGGTGCCGACCAGCGTCAGCAGCACCAGCAGCGCGAACATCAGCAGCTTGGGCTGGTCCAGCACCGGCTCCAGCAGCGCGATCAGGTCCTGCGGCATATCGGCCAACGTGATCATGTAGGACGACACCATGGCGGCGGCCACCAGGAACATGACCACGGCGGTGGTGCGGGCGGCGTTGATGAACAGCGGCAGCAGGTGGCGCAGACCGATCTCGCGGTAGACGAACAGGCTGACGATGAGCGCGTAGACGGCGGCGACCACCGCCGCCTCGGTCGGCGTGAAGATGCCGCCGCGCAGGCCGCCGATGATGATGACCGGCAGCATCAGCGCCCAGGCCGATTCGCGCAGCGCCCGCAGCCGGGCGCGCCAGGGCTGGCGCGGCATCGGCTTGATGGCGCCGTGCTTGCGCGCCACCCAGGTCCAGACCGCCACCAGCGTCAGGCCCATCATCAGGCCGGGCGCGATGCCGGCGAAGAACAGCTTGGTGATCGAGACGTTGGTGGCGACGCCGAAGATGATGAATGAGATCGACGGCGGGATGATCGGAGCGATGATGCCGCCGGCGGCGATCAGGCCCGAGGCCTGGCCGGCGTCGTAGCCTTTTTCGCGCAGCATCGGAATCAGCAGCGAGCCGAGCGCGGCCGCGTCGGCCACGGCCGAGCCGGACAGCGCCGCCAGCAGCACGCTGGCGAAGATGGCGACGTAGCCCAGTCCGCCCTGGATGTGGCCGACGAACATGCTGGCCAGGTTGACGATGCGGCGCGAAATGCCGCCCGCGTTCATCAGTTCGCCGGCCAGCATGAACAGCGGCACCGCCATCAGCGTGAAGCTGTTGGCGCCGGACAGCATGTTCTGCGCCAGGATCTGGGTATCGAAGAAATCGAG
>NZ_CYTY01000006.1:174177-205936 GCF_001298995.1 Achromobacter sp. 2789STDY5608615 | reverse complement strand
CAGGAGCGTGTCGAGCCCGATCAGGGTCTGCGTCCAGCTGCCGTCGGCCATCAGCCACAGCACCCACAACACCAGCAGCTGGCAGAAGATGTGCGAGACGCGGCGCGCGGCGGGGCCGAAGCGTTCCACCAGCATCGTCACGCCGATGTGCTGGTGATCGCGCAACGCCAGCACCGAGCCCAGGAAGATCAGCCAGACGAAGGCCAGGCGCGAGACCTCGTCGGAGGCGTTGATGCCGGAGTTGAACAGGTAGCGCATGGCGACGTTGCCGAACAGCAGCACCACCATGACCACCAGACAGGCCACCATCAGCCAGGTCTGCAACCGGGCGCACCAGTCGGCCGCGCGCGCCAGCGCGCCGCCAGGCCGCCCCTTGGGGGATCCTTGCATGCTTGTCTCCTCTTTTCCGTTTTCCGGAATTCTTATGGATATCGCGAGGGCAATGTTAGCGCTAACATTTTTGGTTTGGCAAGCCCTGATCTTTAGGTCAGACTACGTGCTCGCCAACCGCCCAGTCAGCTCGATGTCCATCCGCAAGCCCCGCAGCACCCGCGCCGGACGGGTGACCATGCAAGAGGTCGCCGACCGCGCCGGGGTCAGCGCGATCACGGTGTCGCGCGCCCTGCGCACGCCCGACAAGGTGGCCGAGGCGGTGCGCCTGCGCATCGCCGAGGTCTGCCGCGAACTGGGCTACGTGCCCAACCACGCCGCCAGCGCGCTGGCGTCGGCGCGGTCGCAGACCATCGTGGTGCTGATCCCGTCGCTGAGCAACGTGGTGTTCGTGGACATCATCACCGGCATCAAGGACGTGCTGGACGAGCAGGGCTATCACCTGCTGATCGGCGTCACGGGGTATTCGCCCGATGCCGAGGAGGCGCTGCTGCGCAAGTACCTGCAGCACCTGCCCGATGGCCTGATCCTGACCGGCATCGACCACAATCCCGGCGTCTGGGCGCTGTTGCGGGCGCAGGCCATGCCCACGGTCCACACCATCGAGACGCTGCCGGACAGCGAGGGCATGAGCGTCGGCTTCTCGCAGTTCGATTCCGGCTACGCCGCCGGCCGCCACCTGGTGGAGCGCGGCTACCGCCGCATCGGCATCGTCGGCGCCCAGCTCGACCCGCGCTCGCTGCGCCGTTGCGAAGGGTGCCGGCAGGCGTTGCGCGACGCCGGCCTGCATGATCCCGCGCTGGAGATCATGACGCCCGAGAAATCCTCGATCGCATTGGGGGCGACGTTGCTGGAAACGCTGCTGGCGCAGCATCCCGATTGCGACGCGGTGTTCTTCTGCAATGACGACCTGGCGCAAGGCGCGGTGTTCCAGTGCGGGCGGCTGGGCGTCAGCGTGCCCGGCCGGATGGCGCTGGTGGGCTTTCATGACTTCGCGGGAACGGCCTGGACCGCGCCGCCGCTGTCGACCATCGCCACGCCGCGCTACGAGATCGGGCGGGAGGCGGCGCAACTGCTGATGCGGCACCTGGCCGGGCAGCCCATCGCGCAGCGCCACGTGGACCTGGGTTTCACGCTGGTGCAGCGCGAAACCTCCTGAGGCCGCTCCTAGCCGGCGCGGCGCAGCGCCAGGAACACGCCGGACGCCATGATCATGGCGATGCCGGTCAGCGCCAGCCCGTCGGGCGGACGCTGGAACCAGAAGGTGCTGAAAGCCACCGCCAGCAGCAGCTGGAAGTAGTTCAGCGGCGCCAGCGTGGCCGCCGCGACGCGCTGGAAGGCGGCGATCAGCAGGATCTGCGCCAGCCCGCTGCAGGCGCCCAGGCCCACGATCAAGGCCATGTCCGTCAGGTCCGGCCAGGGATCCGGCAGGAAGAAGGGCGCGGGCAGCGCGGTGACGATCAGGCAGATGAAGGCGGTGTAGGCGTATTGCACCGGGCCGGCCACCTTGCCCGACAGCTTGCGGGTCAGCACCTGGAAGATGGCGTAGCTGACCGCCGAGACCGCCATCAGCAGGGTGCCCAGCGCCGGCAGGTCGGCGCCGGGCCGCACGATCAGCAGCATGCCGGCAAAGCCGGCCGCCACCGCCGTCCATTGCACCGGCCGCACCCGTTCGCCGAGCAGCCAGGGCGACAGCGCCACCATGATGAGCGGCGAGGTGAAGTAGATGGCCGTGGCTTCGGACAGCGGCATCCAGATCAGCGCCGTCATGAAGCAGGTGCCGACGGTGGCCAGCATCAGGCCGCGCAGGATCAGCAGGGGCTTTTGCGGCGCGCCGCGCAGGTCCGGCCAGCCGTGGCGCCACAGCAGCCCCAGCGCCAGCGTCGCCACCGCGATGTAGCGCATGATGTTCAGGAACGGCGCCGGATAGCGCATCAGCATCTGCTTGGAACCGGCGTCAAAGGTGGCGAAGGCCACCAGCGCCGCGAAGAACAGCAGGATGCCGGCCTGGCGCGAGCCGGCGGCCGGGATGGCGCCGGGCGCCGTGGCGGAGGAGGTGGCCATGGCGTGGCTCAGGCGCGGGCCAGGCCCTGCAGGAACGCGTCCAGCGCCGGGCCGATGGCCTGCACCATGTAGCCGCCTTCCTGCACCACCACCGTGGGTAGGCCCAGGCTGGCCACGCGCGCGCCGATGTCGCGGTAGGCGTCGATGTCCAGTTTCAGCACGCTGATGGGATCGTCCTTGTAGGTGTCGAAGCCCAGCGCCAGCACCAGCGCTTGCGGCCCGTAGCCGGCCAGCGCCGCCAGCGCGCTGTCCAGCGCCCGCAGGAACGGGTCGTTGCCGGCGCCGTGCGGCAGCGGCAGGTTGAGATTGCAGCCCTCGCCGGCGCCGTGGCCGCGCTCGTGCGCGTAGCCGGTGTAGAACGGGTAGTAGCCGGTGGGGTCGGCGTGCAGCGATACCGTCATCACGTCGGCGCGCTGGTAGAAGATGTTCTGGGTGCCGTCGCCGTGATGCGCGTCCACGTCCAGCACCGCCACCTTGGACCAGGTCTGCAGCAGCCGGGCGGCGGCGGCCGCGCTGCTGTTCAGATAGCAGAAGCCGCCGGCGCGGTCGCGGTGGGCGTGGTGGCCCGAGGGCCGGCACAGCGCATAGGCCGCGCCGCCGGTGGCGGCCACGTGTTCGGCCGCGGCCACCGCGCTGTGGGTCGAGCGCAGCGCCGAGCGCCAGGTATGCGGGCCGATGGGGCAGGACAGGTCGCTCAGGTAGTAGCCGGTCTGCGCCACGATCGACGGCGACGGGCAGGGGCCGCGCCCGGCCGCTTCGACGCGGCCGCTGTAGTAGGGCGACAGGTTCGGCAGCACTTCGGGGCCGGGATCCACGCCCGGCGCCTTGAGCGCCTGCCAGCGGGCGAATGCGGTTTCCAGGTAGTCCAGGTAGTCCGCGCTGTGGATGGCTTCCAGCGGCTGGCGGCCGTAGTCGGGCGGCGCCTCGACCGCGATGCCGCGGGCGGCCAGCGCCCCTTGCAGGCTGTGGGCGCGAGAGGGCAGGTCGGTGGGGGCGCTGATGCGGCCCAGCCGCATGAACTGCTGGGGGGTGTGCAGCAGTTGTTCTTCCGAGAAAAACGCCTTCATGGTGTTCCTTTGCGCGTCAGTGCGAGCAGCCGGCGGCCGGGGCCTGCCCCGGCTGCTTGATCTCGATCTCGACGAACACGAATTCGGTGTCGCCCGGGTTGATGACGTTGTGCTCCACGCCCACCGGCCGGTAGTAGGACACGCCGGTGGTGAGCTGGCTGGTGACCTGGCCGTTGGGCGTGTCCAGCAGCAGCGGGCCGGTGGTCTGCGGCACCACCACGTAGTTCATGCCGTGGCGGTGCCAGCCGGTTTCCCCGCCGGGCGGAAAGCGCCATTCGGTGACGGTGACCTGGTCGTTGTCGATCTGGACGGTGGGCACGGCGGGGGGGCGTTGCATGCAAGTCTCCTGGTTGTGATGGCCGCTTCAGGCCGCGGCCTGCGCCTGGGTCGGGTCCCAGTGCTGGCCGGGCACGGCGGCGATGAGTTGTTGCGTGTAGGCGTGCTGCGGGTTGTCGAAAATCTGGCTGGGCGATCCGTATTCCACCACTTTGCCCCGGTGCATGACCAGCACCGAATTGCAGATCTGCGCGGCCACGCGCAGGTCGTGGGTGATGAACACCAGCGCGATCTTCAGGCGCTGCTGCAGGTCGTGCAGCAGTTGCAGCACCTGGGCCTGCACCGACACGTCCAGCGCCGACACCGATTCGTCGGCCACCAGCACCTTGGGTTCCAGCGCCAGGGCGCGGGCGATGCCGATGCGCTGGCGCTGGCCGCCCGAGAACTGGTTGGGGTAGCGGTCGAAGGCCGACGGGTCCAGGCCCACCAGCGACAGCAGCTCGCGCACGCGGGCCTCGGCCTGGGCGCGCGGCACGCCGTTGGCGACCGGGCCGTCGCTGATGATGCGGCCCACGGTATGGCGCGGGTTGAGCGAGGCGAAGGGATCCTGGAAGATCATCTGGATGTCCTTGCGCAGCGGCCGGAAGCGCGACTCCGGCATGGCGGCGATGTCCTGGCCATTGAAGATCAGCTGGCCGCCGTTGATGCCGACCAGCTTGAGCAGGCACTTGCCGATGGTCGACTTGCCCGAGCCGGACTCGCCGACGATGCCCAGCGTCTCGCCGCGGCGCACGCTGAAGCTGACGCCATCGACCGCGTGCACTTCGCGCTTGCCGCCCAGCCAGCCGTGGCCGATGACGTAGGTCTTCTTCAGGTCCTTCACCTCCAGCACCGGCCGTTCCTGCTCGGCGGCGGCGCGCTCCTGCCCGCGGCGGTGCGGCACCGCCGCGATCAGGCGCTGGGTGTAGGGATGGCGCGGGCGGTTCAGCACTTCCTCGGCGGGGCCCTGCTCGACCAGCACGCCTTTTTCCATCACCGCCACCCGGTGCGCGATCTCGGCGACCACGCCGAAGTCATGGGTGACGAACATCACGCCCATGCCCTTTTCCTTCTGGATGCGGGCGATCAGCGCCAGGATCTGCGCCTGGGTGGTGACGTCGAGCGCGGTGGTCGGCTCGTCGGCGATCAGCAGCGCCGGTTCCAGCGCCAGCGCCATCGCGATCATGACGCGCTGGCGCTGGCCGCCCGACAGGCGGAACGGATAGACGTGGTAGAGCGTGGCCGGGTCCGGCAGGCCGACGAAGGCCAGCAGTTCCAGCGTGCGCCGCATGCGTTCCGGACCGGGGTAGGCGTTGTGGACGCGCATGACCTCGTTGATCTGCTCGCCCACCGTCATCAGCGGGTTCAGGGCCGACAGCGGCTCCTGGAAGATCATGGCCATGTCCTTGCCGCGCATGCCTTGCAGCGTGGCCTCGTCCTGTTGCAACAGGTCGGCGCCGCGGAACAGGGTGCGGCCCTGTTGCGGCGTCAGGTAGTCGGGCAGCAGGCCCATGATGGCGTTGGCGCTCATGGACTTGCCCGAGCCGGATTCGCCGACGATGCAGAGGATCTCGCCGGCGTTGATGTCGTATGAGACGTCCTGCACCGCGAACGGGCGGTCGCCGCCGCGGGGCAGGGCGATGCTGAGGTTCTGGATGGAAAGCAGGGGCGCGGATGCGTTCATGCCGGTCTCCTATTCGCCGCGCTTGCGCAGTTGCGGGTTGAGGGCGTCGTTCAGGCCTTCGCCGATCAGATTGATGGCCAGCACGGTCAGCAGGATCGCCACGCCCGGCCACACGCTCATCCACCAGGCTTCGCGGATCATGGTGCGCGCGGCGCCGATCATGAAGCCCCAGCTCATCTCGTTGCGGTCGCCCAGCCCCAGAAAGGACAGCGACGATTCGGTCAGGATGGCGGTGGCCACCATGAACGAGGCCGAGACGATGATGGGCGACATGGCGTTCGGCAGGATCTGCGTGCCGACGATGCGCGCCGGCGTCTGGCCGATGACGATGGCCGCCTGCACGAACTCGCGCTGCTTGAGCGTCATGAATTCAGAGCGCACCAGGCGCGCCGCGGGCGGCCAGGACACCACTGCGATCGCGCCCATGATGGAATACATCGAGGGGCTCAGGATGGCCACCAGCACCACCGCCATCGCCAGTTGCGGAATGGTCTGGAAGAACTCGGTGAAGCGCATCAGCAGGTCATCGACGCGGCCGCCGCAGTAGCCGGCGACGGCGCCGACGACGATGCCGAACACCAGCGCCACCGCGGTCGACAGCAGGCCCACCATCAGCGAGACGCGCGCGCCCCACACCAGGCCGGCGGTGATGTCGCGGCCCAGCATGTCGGTGCCGAAGGGGTAGGCGGCGTCGGTGAAGGGCGGGATCAGCGGATCGGCCACCATCATCCAGGGCGAATCCTGGTGCAGCAGCGGCGCGGCCAGCGCCACGATGGCCACGGCCAGCACGATGGCCAGTCCGGCCACCGCGCCGTAGTTGCGCATATAGCGTCGGGCGAATTGCTTCATGCCGCGGCTCCTTGCTGCGCGCCCGCGCCGATGCGCGGATCGATCAGGCGGTACAGCACGTCGGTCAACAGATTGAACACCACCACCATGATCGAGGTCACCAGGAAAATGCCCAGCAGCAGCTGGTAGTCGCGCTGCAGCAGCGCATCGAACATCAGCCGGCCGATGCCCGGCCAGGCGAACACGGTTTCGGTCAGCACCGCGCCGCCGGCCATCTGGCCCAGCTGGATGCCGGCGAAGGTGATCACCGGCAGCAGCGCGTTGCGCAGCACGTGGGCGCGGATCACGCGGCTGGGGCTGACGCCCTTGGCGCGCGCGGTCTTGACGAAGTCCATGCCGATCACTTCCAGCATCGAGGCGCGCGTCAGGCGCACGTACACCGCCATGAAGAAGCAGCCCAGCGTCACCGTCGGCAGGATCAGGTGCTGCGCGATGTCGGCGGCGCGCGCCCAGCCCGTCAGGCCGGCGCCCACGGTTTCCATGCCGAACGCCGGCAGCCAGCCCAGCACCACCGAGAACAGCAGGATGCCCATCAACGACAGCCAGAACAGCGGCGTGGCGTACAGCAACAGGGCGCCGGTCATGACCGAGCTGTCGATCCAGCGGCGCTTGTTGCGGTAGCGCGCCTTGGCCGCGACCACGCCCAGCAGCACGCCCAGCACGATCGAGAAGACGAAGGCGCAGGACATCAGCAGGAAGGTGGCGGGCAGGCGCTCGACGATCAGGTCCAGCACCGGCACGTGGTTGCGGTAGGAAAAGCCCAGGTCCAGCTGGACCACGCCCTTCAGGTACAGGAACAGCTGCGTCAGCACCGGCTTGTCCAGCCCGAACGCGACGCGCAGTTGCTCGACGTAGGCGGCATCGCCCGCGCCGGCCTGCCCCGCCAGCACGGCGGCGGGGTCGCCGGGCGCCAGGCGGATCAGGAAGAAATTGATGATGACCACGCCCAGCACGACCACCAGGGCCTTGCCGATGCGCGAAACCAGGAAAGACAGGAATTTCATGCTCTGGGTCCTCCGTGGACGGGCGCGGACGTCCGTCGCGCGGCCGGGCGCCGCGGGCGGGCCGGATGGCGCGCCCGCGGCTTGCGGCGTTTACTTCTCGATGTAGACGTCGTCGAACGACTCGTTCAGGCCGATGGCCGTCTTGACGAGGTTCTTGACGTTGGCGCGATACAGCGCGGGGAACTCCATGTCCACCAGGAAGCCGTTGGCGACTTCATTGACCAGCGTGGTCTGCAGCTGCGTGTAGAGCGCCTGGCGCTTGGCCGGGTCGACCTCGGACGCGGCGGCTTCCCACTGCTTGTCGGTCTCGGGGTTGCTGTAGCCCTGCACGTTGGCGAACGGCGACCCCTTGACGATGTTCGACGAGATGTACAGGCGCTGCACGCCCAGCGCCGGATCGCCGTACTGGTAGGTGAAGTTGGTGGTCAGGTCGAAGTCCCAGTTGCCGGTGCGGCTGGCCCAGCCGCCGGCGTCGGTCGATTCCAGGTTGACCTTGAAGCCCAGCTGTTCGAGCGCCTGCTTGGTGTATTCGCCCAGGCGGTCCCAGGTCGAGCCGTAGGGGAAGCTCAACTGGCGGATGGTGTAGTCGCCGGGCTTGATGCCCGATTCCTTGATCAGCTCGCGCGCCTTCTTCATGTCGAATGGCATCGGCGGCATGTTCTTGTCATAGAACATCTCGGTCGTGACGAAGGGGCTGGTCGAGACCTTGCCCAGGCCGAAGAAGATGTTGTTGACCACCATGTTGCGGTTGATCGCGGCCATCACCGCCTGGCGCACCTTCAGGTTGTCGAAGGGCGGCTTGCGCATGTTGAAGATCAGGTAGGCCTGGGGCGAGAACATCTCCCAGCCGGCGGTGGTGTATTCCACCTTGGGCAGGGCGCGCAGGCGCTTGATGTCGACGTTGTCGACGTCGCCGCCGCGCAGCACGTCGACGCTGCCGCGCTCGAACGCCACCGCGCGCGAGGCCGCGTCCGGAATCACGTTGAACACCAGCTCGTCCAGGTAGGGCTTGCCCGGTTTCCAGTAGTCGGGGTTGCGCACCAGCTTGATGTACTCGCCGCGCTTCCATTCCTTGAACATGAACGGGCCGGTGCCGATCGGCTTCTGGTTGGCCGGGTTGGCCATGTAGTCGGTGCCGGCATAGATGTGCTTGGGCATGATCGGCGCGAAGCCCGGCTCGAACATCAGCATGAAGGCCGGGAACGGCGACTTCAGCTTGATGACCACGGTCTTCGGATCCGGCGCCTGCACCGAGTCGACGAACTTGTTCAGGATCACGCGGGCCCGCGCATGGGTCTTGGGCAGCATGTCCGCCAGCGTGAAGACCACGTCGTCGGCGGTGAACGGCTTGCCGTCGTGCCACTTGACGTTGTCCTGCAGGTGGAAGGTGTAGGTCAGGCCGTCGGCCGCCGCTTCCCACGACTTGGCCAGGCCGGGCTGCGGCTTGAGGTCGGTGGTGTAGGTCAGCAGGCTTTCATAGATCTTGCCGGCGACGAATTGCGTCGGCCCCTGCTGGTTGATGGCCGTGACGATCACGGGCGGCTCGGGCTGGACGATCATGTTGAGCGTGCCGCCCTTGGTCTGGGCCAGGGCCTGCGTGGCGGGCAAGGCGGCCGCCAGGACCAGGGCGCCGATGCTGAGGGAGAACCAAGTCTTCGATTTCACTGCGAGCCTCCGGGCTGGAAGAGGGTTGTCAGGTGGCCGCGCGTCACGCGGCGTGTGCCGGCTATGACAAGCAAACCTCGTGCCACCTGTTTCTCGGGGAACTGCGGGGTGGAGCTGCTACAACAATGCTTCGTATGGGTGCAGGCCGCGCGCCGCGCACCAATGCGGCGATAGGTGAGGTGCACGGCGCGGCCCTACAGGGTGATGTCGATCCAGGTGGTTTTCAGGTCGCTGTACTTGTCCAGCGCGTGCAGCGACTTGTCGCGGCCGAAGCCCGATTGCTTGACGCCGCCGAACGGCACGGTGATGTCGCCGTCGGCATAGCAATTGACCCAGACCAGGCCGGCGCGCAGGCGGCGCGACAGGCGGTGCGCGCGGCCCAGGTTGGCGGTCCACAGGCCGGCGCCCAGGCCGTACGAGGAATCGTTGGCCAGTGCGATGGCTTCGTCTTCCGTATGGAAGCGCTGCGCCGCCAGCACCGGGCCGAAGATCTCTTCGCGGATCAGCGCGCTGGACGCATCGGCGCAATCGAAGATGGTGGGCTCGATGTAGAAGCCGCCGCTGTCGGTGTGCAGCTGGCGTCCGCCGATGCGCAGCGTCGCGCCCTCGGCCTGGCCGGCCGCGATGCGCGCCATGACCGAGCGCGTCTGGCGCTCGTCGACCATGGCGCCCAGCGCCGTGGCCGGATCCAGCGGATTGCCCGGCCGCATCTCGGCGGCATGACGGGCCACTTTTTCCAGAAAGGTGTCGTAGATGGCGTCGTGCACGTACAGGCGCGAGCCGGCGATGCAGACCTCGCCCTGGTTCGAGAAGATCGCCAGCGCGGCGATCAGCGCGGCGCGGTCCAGGTCGGGGCAGTCCTCGAACACGATGTGCGGCGACTTGCCGCCGCATTCCAGCCACACGCGCTTGAGGTTCGATTCGCCCGAATAGCTCATGAAGCGCTTGCCGGTGGCGGTGGAGCCGGTGAAGGCCACGCAGTCCACGTCCGGATGCAGGCCCAGCGCGCTGCCCGCGATGGGGCCGGTGCCGGGCACCACGTTGAAGACGCCCGCCGGGATGCCGGCCTGCTCGGCCAGCGCCGCCAGCCGCAATGCGCTCAACGACGACTGTTCGGCCGGCTTGAGGATCACGCTGTTGCCGGCGGCCAGCGCCGGCGCGACTTTCCACGCCGCCATCAGCAGCGGGTAGTTCCACGGCACCACGGCGGCCACCACGCCGAGCGGCTCGCGCGTGACCGTGGCCAGGGCATTGCCTCCCGTCGGCGCGATCTCGTCGTAGCGCTTGTCGATGGCCTCGCCGTACCAGGCATAGCAGTGCGCGGTCTCGGGCAGGTCGAAGGCCAGCGCGTCGCGGATCGGCTTGCCCATGTCCAGGGTCTCGATCAGCGCCAGCTCCTCGCTGTGCTCGGTGATGAGCTGCGCCAGCCGCACCAGGCGCGCCTTGCATTCGCGCGGCGCCAGGCCGGACCAGACGCCGGCCTCGAAGGCGCGGCGGGCGGCCGCCACGGCGCGATCGACGTCGGCCTGGCCGCAGGCGGCCACGTCGGCCAGCTTGCGGCCGTCGATCGGGCTGGTGGCCGCGAAGGTGGCGCCGTCGGCGGCGTCGGCGTAGGCGCCGTCGATATAGGCCTGGCCGCGCAGCGTCAGCGCGTCGGCGCGGGCTTGCCAGTAGTCGAGAGTATGCAGGGTCATGACGATGTCCTCGGTTCAGCGCGCGGCGTTGGCGCGGGCCACCATGGCGTCCAGCAGCACGTTGCAGCCGGCTTCCAGGTGCGCGGGCTGCGCGTCCTCGATTTCGTTGTGGCTGATGCCGTCCTTGCACGGCACGAAGATCATGGCGGTGGGCGCCACCGCGGCCATGTAGACGGCGTCGTGGCCGGCGCCGGTGACGATGTCCATCGCCGGCAGGCCGCGGCGCGCGGCGCCCTGGCGCACCTTTTCGATCAGGTCCGGATCGAACGGGGTGGGGCGGAAGTACTGCACGTCCTTCACTTCCACCTGCACGCCGTGCTTCTCGGCGATCTCGCGGCAGGCGTCGCGCCACAGCTGGTCCATGCGCGTGAGCGTGGCCTCGTCCTCATGGCGCAGGTCGGTGGTGAAGCGCACCTGGCCCGGGATCACGTTGCGCGAGCCGGGATGCGCGTGGATCTCGCCCACGGTGCCGCGCCCGTGCGGCTGGTGGGCGTTGGCGATGTTGACCACCGCCTGCAGCAGGTAGCTGGCGGCGAACAGCGCGTCGCGGCGGATGCCCATGGGCGTGGGGCCGGCGTGCATTTCCATGCCGGTCACGGTGACGTCGTACCAGCGCAGGCCGAGCGAGCCGGTCACCGCGCCGATCACTTTCTCTTCGTGTTCCAGGATCGGGCCCTGTTCGATGTGGGCCTCGAAATAGGCATCCACCGGGCGGCCGCCGACGGGCTCGGCGCCGGCGTAGCCGATGGCCTGCAGCTCGTCGCGCACCGCCAGGCCCTTGGCGTCGCGCGCGCTCAGCGCCGTCTCCAGCGAGAACTTGCCGGCGAACACGCCCGAGCCCATCATCACCGGCACGAAGCGCGAGCCTTCCTCGTTGGTCCAGATGGCCAGTTCCAGTGGCGCCTCGGTCTGCACGCCGGCGTCGTTCAGGGTGCGCATCACTTCCAGCCCGGCCAGCACGCCGAAGCAGCCGTCGAACTTGCCGCCAGTGGGCTGCGTGTCGATGTGGCTGCCGGTCATCACCGGCGCCAGCGCGTCGTTGCGGCCGGCGCGGCGGGCGAAGATATTGCCCACCTGGTCCACGCGGATCGTCAGGCCGGCGTCGCGCATCCAGCCGGTGACGAGGTCGCGGCCCTGGCCGTCGAGCGCGGTCAGGGCCAGGCGGCAGTTGCCGCCCTTGGGCGTGGCGCCGATCTCGGCCAGATCCATCAGGGATTGCCAGAGCCGGTTGCCGTTGACGGACAGGGATGAAGTCATGGTGGTCCTCGTTCGGTGTCAGTGGGTGGAGGCGGCGGCCTGGCGCGCCAGCGCCGCGTCGCGAATGGCGGTGAGGGTCTGGCCGGGGGCGATGCCGTCGGCGTCGTAGCGGATTTCCAGCAGCGCGGGGCGTTGTTCGCGCTCGGCGTAGGCCAGCGCGCGGTCGAACGCCGCGGCGAAATCCTCGGTGCGTTCGACGGCTTCGCCGTAGCCGCCGTAGCCGCGCACGATCTGGGTGAAATCGGGATTCTCAAAGTCCAGCGCAATCGGGCGGCCGGGGAACTCGCGTTCCTGGTGCGCGCGGATCGTGCCCCACATGCCGTTGTTGAACACCAGCACCACGATGCCCAGCCGATACTGCTGGGCCACGCCCAATTCCTGCAGGTTCATCTGGAAGCAGCCGTCGCCGGCGTAGCAGACCACGGTCTTGCCGGGATGTTCGAGCTTGGCCGACACGGCCGCCGGCAGGCCGTAGCCCATCGACCCGACCGTCGGCGCCAGGCTGGTGCCCAGGCCGGTGAACTGGCGATAGCGGTGCGGATACAGCGCGTAGTTGCCCGCGCCCACCGTGATGCAGGCGTCCGGCGCCAGGCGCTGGTTGACCAGCGCGGCCACGGCGTCCAGGCCCAGCGGGCCGGGCGAGGGCAGCGGCTTGAGCGAATCCAGGTATTCGGCGTGGGCCGCGCGCACGGCGGCGCCGCGCGGCGTGGCGTGGGCCGGTTGCAGCGTGGCCACCGCCTGCGCGAAGCCGGCCACGCTGGCGGCGATCGCCTGGGTCGGGGCATAGACGCGGCCCGGTTCCTGCGGATCGGGATGGACATGGATCAGCGCCTGCCGCGGCAAGGGGCTTTCGATCAGCTGGTAGCCCTCGGTGGTGGCTTCGCCCAGGCGCGTGCCCACCGCCAGGATCAGGTCGGCGGCCTTGATGCGGGCGCGCAGCGCGTCGGTCATGCCCCAGCCCATCTGGCCGGCGGCGTTGGGATGGCGCTGGTCGAAGCATTCGAGCCGGCGCCAGGCGGTGGCCACCGGCAGTTCGAAGCGTTCGGCGAAGGCGGCGATCTGCTGGATCGCGTCGGCGTTCCAGCCGCTGCCGCCCAGCACCATCACGGGCCGTTCGGCCTGGTCGAGCAACTGGCGCAGGCGGTCCAGGTCGGGCTGGCCCGGGCTGGCGGCCACGCGCTGGTAGCGCGGCATGTCGGCCACCGTCGCCGTGCCCCACAGCGTGTCTTCCGGCAGCGCCAGCACCACCGGGCCGGGGCGACCGCTGGTGGCGGTGGCGTAGGCGCGCGCCACGAATTCCGGGATGCGGTCGGTGCGGTCGATCTGCGCCACCCACTTGGCCATCTGGCCGAACATGCGGCGGTAGTCGATCTCCTGGAAGGCTTCGCGTTCGTAGAAGTCGTTGCCGACCTGGCCGACGAACAGGATCATCGGCGTCGAATCCTGGAACGCGGTGTGCACGCCGATGCTGGCGTTGGTGGCGCCCGGGCCGCGGGTGACGAAGCAGACGCCGGGCTCGCCCGTCAGCTTGCCATGGGCCTCGGCCATGTAGGCGGCGCCGCTTTCCTGGCGGCACACCACCGGCTCGATGGCGCCGCGATGCTCGTTCAGCGCGTCGATGCAGGGCAGATAGCTCTCGCCCGGAATCATGAAGATGCGGCGCGTGCCGTGGATGCGCAGCTGCTGCATCAGGATCTGGCCGCCGTTGCGCGGCAGGGGGGATACAACCGTCATGCAAACACTCCCGGGATGGGCTGTCCGCGCCAGGCGCGGGCTTGGGGTTCGTGGCAAGGGGGGCGGTCGGCGCCGCCGGCGGGTTGGCGAGCGGGGCCTAGATGTCGGGGCGGATGCTCCCGTCGTCGTCGCCGAAGTCTTCCCTCAGGCGGGCCAGGATGCCGATCAGGTGCGCATGCATGGCATGGCGCGCGCGGATCGGATCGCGCGCCAGGATGGCGGTCAGGATGCGCTGGTGCTCGGCGTGGGCGACCGCCCACACCTTGGTGTTGACGAAGTAATCCTGCATGCGGCTGAACACCGGGCTGGCCAGGCTCAGGTTCCACAGGTGGGCCACCGAGGCCGCCAGCGCCGCGTTGCCGCAGGCGGCGGCGATGGCGCTGTGGAATTCCCGGTCGTGCCAGCCCGGCGCGTCGGTCAGCGACATCGCCTCGTGGGCCGCGCGGATGGCGGCGATCTGTGCCGGCGAGCCTTGTTGCGCGGCCAGCGCGGCGCATTCGGGTTCGATCAGCATGCGCGCCTCGAGCAGGTCGAAGGGGCCGATCTCGTCCTGCGGGGCCGCCGGCGCGGCGGCCGTGGCGGCGGGCGCGGCCTCGCGGGTGGCGGTGACGAACACGCCGGTGCCCACGCGCACTTCGACATAGCCTTCGATCTCCAGCGCAATCAGGGCTTCCCGGATCGAGGCCCGGCTGACCTGCAATTGCTCGGCCAGCTCGCGCTCGGACGGCAGGCGACCGCCGCGTGGAAAATCGCCCGCGCGGATCCGTCCGGCGATCTGGTCGGCGATCATGCGATAGAGGCGGGTGACGGCAACGGCTTGGAAGGTGTTCATCGTGGACTTGCGGTACGTATGGTCTGGTGGTCAGGCCACCAATATAGGCAGCGTCTCCTTGAAATAAAAGTAAAAATCGCTTTATCAAGGGAAAACGATCAGAGGGATTTCCCCTCTTCCTATCTAGTGGTCAGGCCAGCTAGGCGACCCTTTTCCAAGCGCCGCGCTTTACAGTTTTCGAACAATTGCCGGACAAATTCATCGACGTCGTGACATGTTCCGGACCCGATAATCCCTGCGTCCCGGAAACCGGGAGGAGAGGGCGGGGCTTTGCGTACGCCATGACAGGGAGTGTGGCGTGCGACGGAATGGCAACGAGGCCTGGAAACCGGATCCATGGCGGGTCGGGATCGGCATGCTGGCGTTCGCGGCCGCCTGGCTCTGGCTGCTGGACCGGGCCGTGCTGGCCCCGCCGACCGACAACATCGAGCAACTCATCTGGGTACGCAGCCTGGAGTGGGGCTACTACAAGCATCCGCCGCTGCCGACCTGGCTGCTGTGGCCGGTGGCGCAACTGATGGGCGGGACCGCCTGGGCCACCTATGTCATGGGCGCGGCCTGTGCGCTGGGGGCGTTCGCGCTGATGTGGCGACTGCTGCGCGACATGCGCGGCGAGGCCCATGCCGCGACCGCCGCGCTGGCGGGCCTGTGCGTCACCTTCTATAACGGCCGGCTGTATTTCTACAACCACGAGATCGTCCTGATCCCGCTGGTGGCCGGCTGCGCGCTGGCTTGCTGGAAGGCCTACACGACCCGCAAGATCGGTTGGTGGATCGTGCTGGGCGGGTGCCTGGGGCTGGGCGCGCTGGCCAAGTACCAGATCGCGGTCGCCGGGTTGGCGGTGCTGGTGTTCTGGTGCATCCGCAAGGCCTGGCGCGATCCCATGCACGTATTCGGCCTGCAGGTGGCGGGCCTGACCGCGCTGGCGGTGTTCGCGCCGCACCTAGTCTGGCTGATCCAGCACGATTTCGAGCCGCTGAACTACGCCATGTCATCGTCGCTGGCGGCCGGCCTGCCGTGGCTCGCGCGGGGGCATGAGGTCGCCAAGTGGTGGGGCGATCAACTGCTGAACCGGGCCCTGCCGGCCTGGCTGTTCCTGGCGGTGCTGTGGTTGCTGGGCCACCGCGAACGGCGGCGCCTTGCCGCCTCACTCAACGCGACTTCGATCGCGACCTCTACCGCCTGCGCCACCAGCGGCGACGCGGGGCGCACCCTGCTGCTGTCGTTCGGCCTGACGCCGCTGGTGTTCGTCAGCGTCATGGCGCTGATCTCGGGATCGCACATCCAGCTGCATTGGGGCACGCCGTTCCTGCTGTTCATCGTGCCGGCCGCGATGGAATGGGCGCGCGCGGCCTGGAGCGAGCCGTTCCGGCCGCGCCGGGCGATGCTGGTGTTCATCGTCATCCAGCTGATGTTGATGCTGCGGGTGGAGCTGACGGCGCCCAATGGCCTGGCGCTGCTGCAGCGTCCGACCGACTGGCGCTACTTCGATGCGCAGGCGCTGGCCGACGCGCTGCATGGCCGCGCCGTTGCCGCGCTGGGCGGGCCGGTCCGGGTCATTTCCGGTCCCTGGGAAGAATCGGGCGCGTTGTCGTTGCGGCTGCCCGAAAGGCCGCTGGTGCTGATCCACGGGCAGCTGCGATTCAGTCCGTGGGTCGACGCCACCCTGGTGGCCGATTGCGGCGCGCTGGAGTTGAGCAAGGCGCGGGTGTCGCCCGAGGGGTTCGAGCCGGTGGGGGCGGGATTTCCCAATCTGCACTGGCGCGTCAAGCCGCCTGTCGCGGCTTGCGGCGCCGGCCCCGCGCGCTAGCGGGGGCCGAGGCGGCGCGGCAACGGCCGCGCCGGCTGGGCCTTACGCGCCGTCGCTGTCCGGTTCGGGCGTCTGGGTGAAGGCCCGCACCAGGCGCGCGATGCCCTCCAGTTCGTCGTGTGCGCCGAGCGCCCATTCGGGTTTTTCGAAGGGGCTGTCCGACGGCGTGTTGTCCAGGTTGGCCTTCAGGTCGTCCAGCAGTTCCAGCGCCATGTCGGTGGCCTGGGGGCTGCCGCGGGTGGACAGGGCGATGGCGATCGCCATCGCCTGGCGCAGGGCGAGCAGGCGGCCGTCGAGTTCGGTTTCCACGGGGATGTCCTTGTAATGTAGGAATCCCGCCATTTTACGGGGCGCCGGCAGGCGCCGGCGCCCCGCGGGTTCAGGCGCGATGCCTCAATGGGACGTCATCGCCTGGCGCAGGAACGCCAGGATGTCCGGCGTGACCCAGGTGCCCGCCAGCAGCTCGGGTTCCTGGGCCATGGCGTGGCGGAATTTCTCGTGCGTGGTAGGGTTGTCTCCCGCGTACGAACGGAACAGTTCCAGCCAGCGCCGCGCCAAGGCCCGCGACGCGGGCGCCTCGGGCGCCTCGCCGTTGGCGATGGCGCGATGCACCTGCGCCACCAGCGGCATCCATTCCTTCACGCGCTTGCCGTAGTGGGCGCGCAGATGGGCGATTTCATCGGCGTCCAGGTACTTTTCGTACAGGCGCATCTTGGTCTCGGCGAACGCCGCGACGATGAAGTCGATCATGGCCGGCGTGACGCCCTGGCCCTGCTGCAGCGCCGGTTCGCTACTGAACATATGGTCCAGCCGCGCCGCCAGTTCCGGGTTCGACGCCGTGTCGTGCTCGAGCTGCAGCATCCAGCGGCGCGCCAGGTCCTGGGCCCGTTCGTCGGCGGGCGCCATGCCCGCGGCGAGCGCGGCGGCGGCTTCGCGCGCCAGCGTGGCCCAGCGTTCCTGGACCCCGCTATCGGGAGCGAAGTAGGGCAGGGTGCGCAGTTCGTGGTCGGTAAAGTACTTGTCGTACATGGTCATCAGCTCCAAAGTTTGCAACCAGTCGGCAAGGTCGGGCGTGGCGCCGCTCGCGTGCTGCGTCCGCAGGCGCAGCAGCCGGTCGCGCAGCCTCGCGGTTTGCGCCAGCTGGTGTTCCAGCATGTGGATCTGCTGGTCGATCACGCCAGCCAGCGACACGTCCGGCCTTGCCAGGAGATCTCCGATGTCCGCCAGCGGCAGGCCCAGGCGACGCAGCGCCTGGATCTGGTGCAGCCGCGCGATGTCGTCGCGGTTGTACAAGCGGTAGCCGGCATCGGAGCGTACCGACGCGACCAGCAGCCCGATGCTGTCGTAGTGGTGCAGCGTGCGCACCGTGAGGCCGGCGCGCCTGGCCAATTCACCCACTTTCAACAACATGCAAAGCTCCTGTTCGAATCGTGACGGGACTGATGGTGGAACCTGACGCGACGTGAGGGTCAAGCGCCTTGCGCGCAAGCTTATCGCGGGTTGCGTCCCCGCTTGGAATGGGGCGGCGCGTTTGCGCAAGATCAAGGCGGGTGGGGCGGCACAGGCGAATAATTCGAGGTATGCAAGCCGCCCTACGCCCAGCCTCCGCCGACCCCGCGGCTTCCGCCGCCGAACCCTTCTTTCCGCCGCAGTTGCTGGCGCGCCTGGACAAGAACGGGCCACGCTACACCTCCTATCCCACGGCCGACCGCTATCACGGCGATTTTGGCGTCGAGCAATACCGCCAGGCCCTGCGCCAGCGCCGCGATTCCTGTACCACCGAGCCGCTGTCGCTCTACGTGCACATCCCGTTCTGCGATTCGGTCTGCTACTACTGCGCCTGTAACAAGGTCGTGACCCGCCATCACGACCGCGCCGCCCGCTACCTGGACGCGCTGGCGCGGGAAATCGCGCTGCACGTGGCCGAACTGGGCCCGGGCGTGCCGGTCTCGCAGCTGCATTTCGGCGGCGGCACGCCGACCTTCCTGTCCGACGAGGAACTCGACCGCCTGATGGCGGACCTGCGCGGCGCCTTCCGTTTCGAGCCCGACGCCGAAATCTCCATCGAGGTGGATCCCCGCACCGCCACGCCGCAGCGGCTGGAACGGCTGCGCAAGCTGGGCTTCAACCGGCTCAGTTTCGGGGTGCAGGATTTCGACGCCAAGGTGCAGGTGGCGGTCCATCGCGTGCAGTCTTTCGAGGACGTGCGCGACCTGATGCAAAGCGCCCGCGCGCTGGGCTACGCCTCGATCAACGTCGACCTGATCTACGGCCTGCCGCTGCAGACCACCGAATCCTTCGCCCGCACCATCGCGCGGGTCAGCGCGCTGCGGCCCGACCGCATCGCGCTCTACGCCTACGCTCACCTGCCGGAACGCTTCAAGCCCCAGCGCCGCATCAATCCGCTGGACCTGCCCGACCGCGCCACGCGCGTCGGCCTCTTGAGCGCCGCCATCGAGGGCTTCCTCAAGCAGGGCTACACCTACATCGGCATGGACCATTTCGCGCTCAATACCGACGCCCTGGCCATCGCCAAGCAGCGCGGCGAGCTGCACCGCAATTTCCAGGGCTACAGCACTCAGCCCGATCGCGACCTGGTGGCGCTGGGCATATCGGCCATCGGCCGCATCGGCAATACCTACAGCCAGAACGCCAAGGACCTGGACGGCTACTACGCCGCCATCGAATCCGACCGCTTCGCCACCGAGAAGGGTCTGGCGCTCAGCGCCGACGACTTGGCGCGGCGGGAGGTCATCATGGACATCATGTGCCAGGGGCGGGTGGATTTCGCCCGGGTCGAGGCGCGCCATGGCCTGCGTTTCGGCGACTACTTCGGGCCGGAGCTGTCGCAGGTGGCCAACCTGGCCGAACTCGGCCTGGTCAACCTGCGGGCCGGCGAATTGCGCGTGACCGGCCTGGGCTGGTATTTCGTCAGGGCCGTGGCCATGGCGTTCGACGGCTATCTGCGCACGGTCAGCACCGGCGCCAGCTATTCGCGCATCATCTGAGGCGCGCGCCGCCTCGCCGTGAAGATGTGGCCGACCGCGTCGGCCACGTCGTTGTCTATTCGGCGAACTTTTCCCGCAGATACAAGGCCAGCGACAGGTCATCCGACAGCTGCAGCTTGCGCATGGCGCGGCGCTTGTGGGTGCTGACGGTCTTCTTGCTGCGCTTGAGGCGCGTGGCGATCTGCGTGACCGACATGCCCTGGCTGATGTGGCGCAGGACCTCGACCTCGGACGTCGTCAGCAGGGCGTGCGGCGGCCGTGGCGACAGCGGCCGGATCTTGCCATCCTGCACCGACAGGAACGGGTTCTTCTTGCTGAGGACGCCGTGGATCATCTCGGGCAGCAGCAGCATGCCCCATTGTTTGGCCAGGTAGCCGTTGGCGCCGGCGCGGAAGGCGGCGTACTGGGTCTCCTGGCGGTTGCCGGCCGAGAACGTGATGATCGCAAGATTGGGGTGATAGCGCCGCAGCCGGCGCAGGTAGTTGACGCCGTCCCAGGGTTCCTGGGGCAGGTAGAAGTCGACCAGGGCGATGTCGCACGGCGTGGTCGCGAGCTTGTCGAGCAGCCGGCGCGCGGAGGTCTCCTGGTGGATGACGCGAAAGCCGGGGCGGGCGTCGAGGTAGGCGCCCAGGCCCAGCGCCACCACCGGGTGATCGTCCAGGATGGCCACCCGGATGACGGGGGGCGGGCGTGACAGCAGCAGGTGCTTGCGGGAATTGGGGCGGTCACCTGCATCGGGGGATCGCGGCTCGGACGAGACGACGGTGTCCGGCGCTGAGGGAGTATTCATCTAGGCTCCACAGAATGGAAAGGCACACATCGGTGCGGAGAGGTGGGCGCCCGAGGGCGGGGCCGCGCACACGCCGTAACCAGTCCGAAATTCGAGTGCGAAGCTTATGGTCTTACGGCGCCATACAGACGAAAACTAAGCGAGAATCAGACAAAGCGACGCCCCGGGTGGCGTCGCGCGACGTTAAATCGCGGCGCGCGATCGTTGTCCGCAAGGCATAAAATCGCAGGATTTCCGGGCCGGCCGTTGAACGGCCCATGGCGCAGGACTGGCAAGGCGGCGGACGACGGATGTCCAAGAAAATTCTGGTGATCGGCAGGGACGGGCAGCTCGGCTTCGAGCTGCGGCGCAGCCTCGCGCCGCTGGGCGTGGTGACGGCGGTCGGGCGGGCCGACTGCGACCTGACCTATCCCCTGCAGATCGCGCGGCTGGTGCGGCGCGAAAAGCCCGACGTCATCGTCAACGCCGCCGCCTACACCGCGGTCGAGCGAGCCGAAGAGGACGGGGTGCGCGCCATGCGCATCAATGCCGAGGCCGCGGGCGAACTGGCCGCGCTGGCGGCCGACCGTGGCGCGCTCATCGTCCACTATTCCTCCGACTACGTGTTCGACGGCGCCAAGGCGGGCAGCTACGACGAGCAGGACGCGCCCGCGCCGCTGAATGTCTATGGCCGCAGCAAACTGGCCGGCGAGCAGGCGGTGCGGGCGCTGAACCCGGCCCATCTGGTATTTCGCACGTCGTGGGTCTATGGCGTGTTCGGCAACAGCTTCCTGAAGACCATGCTGATGGCGCTGCGCCAGCCGGAAGCGCTGCGCGTGGTGAGCGACCAGCGCGGCGCGCCCACCGGCGCCGCGTATATCGCCGATGCCACCGCGCAGGTCCTGGCGCGCTATCTGGCGCGGCCGGCCGAGGCGGCGTTTCCCTTCGGCCTGTATCACCTGGCGGCCACCGGCGACGCCAGCTGGCACGAATACGCCTGCTTCATCGCGCAGCAGGCCCGGCGCGCGGGCCTGGCGGTGACGCTGACGCCGGGCGACATCCGGGCCGTGGCGTCCGACCAATACCCCACCTCGGCGCGCCGGCCCCTGAATTCGCGCTTGGACAGCCGGCTGCTGGGGCGCACCTTCGGGCTGCGCGCGCCGCACTGGGAAGAGGGCGTGATGCACGCCCTGGTCGCGATCGCCGACAGTCGCAACCTGGCCTGACGGGCGCCGCCGTCCCGTCATTCGCCGCCCGCGGGCCGGGTTCGCTCCGTCATCCGCCCCTTTTGTAGCGTAAATGTCACGAAATAGGCCCAAAGGGTGCTACAATCGGCAACGATAAGCACGCCATTTGTCCCGGCGCTGCGCACCGCAAGTCAATCCCGAAGGCCCGAGCACCATGTTTTTCCCGCTGGCACGAACTACGACCCGGAACTTTCGCCCTATGTCGCGTTAGTTTTTCGTGCGTCGGGTTTCACCGTGTCAGGTCAGCGGTAAGACTCAGCAAGACAACCAAATGAACGCGGCTACCAGCCGCGTTTGTCGTTTCTGAATTTCGTTTTTTCTCCCAAGAACCCCAGGAAGCACTCCCGATGGTACAGATCACATTGCCCGATGGTTCGCAGCGCCAATACCCGGGGCCGGTCACGGTCGCCGAAGTGGCGCAATCGATCGGCGCGGGATTGGCCAAAGCCGCCTTGGGCGGCCGCGTGACCTTTGACGGCGCCGACTCCACGCTGGTCGACACCAGCTACCGCATCGAGGGCGACGCCCGCCTGGCCATCGTGACTGCCAAGGACGCCGACGGCCTGGACATGATCCGCCATTCGACGGC
This sequence comes from Achromobacter sp. 2789STDY5608615, assembly GCF_001298995.1. Classification (NCBI taxonomy): domain Bacteria; kingdom Pseudomonadati; phylum Pseudomonadota; class Betaproteobacteria; order Burkholderiales; family Alcaligenaceae; genus Achromobacter; species Achromobacter sp. 2789STDY5608615. Next base: position 183,958 of record NZ_CYTY01000006.1, on the reverse strand, counting down.
CCACCTGCTGGCCTACGCCGTCAAGGAGCTGTTCCCGGATGCCCAGGTCACCATCGGCCCGGTGATCGACAACGGCTTCTACTACGACTTCTCGTACAAGCGCCCGTTCACGCCCGAAGACCTGGCGGCCATCGAGAAGAAGATGGCCGAGCTGGCCAAGAAGGACGAGATCGTGACGCGCGAAGTCTGGTCGCGCGACGACGCCGTCGAGTTCTTCAAGGGCATCGGTGAAAAGTACAAGGCCGAGATCATCGCCTCGATTCCGTCGAACGAGCCGCTCAGCCTGTATCGCGAAGGCGAGTTCATCGACCTGTGCCGCGGCCCGCACGTGCCGTCCACGGGCAAGCTCAAGGTCTTCAAGCTGATGAAGGTGGCCGGCGCCTACTGGCGCGGCGACAGCAAGAACGAGATGCTTCAGCGCATCTACGGCACGGCCTGGGCCACCAAGGAAGAACAGGAAGCCTACCTGCACATGCTGGAAGAGGCCGAGCGCCGCGACCACCGCAAGATCGGCCGCGAACTCGACCTGTTCCACTTCCAGGACGAAGCGCCGGGCCTGATCTTCTGGCACCCCAAGGGCTGGGCCCTGTGGCAGCAGGTGGAGCAGTACATGCGCTCCGTCTACCGCGACAACGGCTACCAGGAAGTGAAGGCGCCGCAGATCCTCGACATCTCGCTCTGGAAGAAGACGGGCCACTGGGACAACTACCGTGAAAACATGTTCACGACGGAGTCCGAGAACCGCGTCTATGGCCTCAAGCCGATGAACTGCCCGGGCCACGTGCAGATCTTCAACGCCGGCCTGCACTCGTACCGCGAGCTGCCGCTGCGCTACGGCGAATTCGGCCAGTGTCATCGCAACGAACCGTCCGGCTCGCTGCACGGCATGATGCGCGTGCGCGGCTTCACGCAGGACGACGGCCACATCTTCTGTACCGAAGAACAGCTCCAGGACGAGTGCGCCGACTTCACGGCCCTGCTGCAGAAGGTCTACCGCGACTTCGGCTTCACCGAAGTGCTGTACAAGGTCGCCACGCGCCCTGAAAAGCGCATCGGCTCGGACGAGGTCTGGGACACGGCCGAACAGGCCCTGATGGAAAGCCTGCGCCGCACCGGCTGCGAATTCGAGATCTCCCCGGGAGAGGGCGCGTTCTACGGCCCCAAGGTCGAATACACGCTGAAGGACGCCATCGGCCGCCACTGGCAGTGCGGCACGATCCAGGTCGACTTCTCCATGCCCGTGCGCCTGGGCGCCGAGTACGTGGACCAGAACGACCAGCGCCGTCCGCCCGTGATGCTGCACCGCGCCATCCTGGGTTCGCTCGAGCGTTTCATCGGCATGTTGATCGAAAACCACGCCGGCGCGATGCCGCCCTGGCTGGCTCCGGTGCAGGCCGTGGTGTGCTGCATTTCCGAACCTTCGGCCGATTATGCGGCTGAAATCACGCAAAGCCTGAAAAAACAAGGCTTTAGAGTAGAGTCCGATTTGCGCGGTGAAAAAATCACTCGTAAAATTCGGGAGCACAGCCTGCAGAAGGTGCCGTACATCCTCGTCGTCGGCGACAAGGAGAAGCAAAACGGTACCGTCGCCGTACGCGGTCTGGGTGGTCTGGACCTCGGCGCCATCGCGTTCGACGACTTCGTCGCCCGCCTGTCCGAAGACGTATCCACCCGCCGCGACGTCAATCAACCCGATGGCAGCGCTGCTTAACATCTGTAGGAGCTTTCAACATCGCCACTGAAAAAGCCAATCGCATCAACGGTGAAATCCGCGTCCCCGAGGTGCGCCTGATAGGTCTGGACGGAGAACAGCTGGGCATCGTCAAGATTGCCGACGCGTTCCGTCTTTCCGAGCAAAACGACGTGGATCTGGTGGAAATCGCGCCGAACGCCGAACCGCCGGTCTGCCGTTTGATGGACTACGGTAAGTTCAAGTACCAAGAGCAGAAGCGCCAAGCCGAAGCTCGTTCGAAGCAGAAGGTCATCCAGGTCAAGGAAGTCAAATTCCGTCCGGCCACCGACGAGGGCGACTACCAGGTCAAGCTGCGCAACCTGCGCCGCTTCCTCGAGGAAGGCGACAAGGCCAAGGTGACGCTGCGGTTCCGTGGCCGTGAAATGGCCCACCAGGAACTGGGCATGCGGGTACTTGAGCGTGTGCGCGACGATCTGCTGGAATTGGCCCAGGTCGAAGCCATGCCGAAGCTCGAAGGCCGTCAGATGGTCATGGTGCTGGCGCCCAAGAAGAAGGCTGCCCCCGCGGGCAAGCCGGAATCGGCGGCTTAAAGCTCCTGCCGGCCTTCCTGCCCGGGAAGGCCTGGCCGCTCTTCCCCGCGACCCGCCGTCCAGCCTATGTTCGGCGGGTTCGCTTATTGGGCGGCTCTGCGCTACGATGTCATAGATAGCCGCCTTCCCGAAAGGGAAGGCGGCGTACGTTCGGGGTGTCGCGATGCATGTTTTGTTCGTTTTGGATCCCTTGCCGCTCTTGAAAGCGTACAAGGACAGTTCTGTCGCCATGATGCGCGCCCTGGTGGCGCGCGGCCATACGCTCAGCGTGGCCATGCAGGGCGATCTGTACATCGAGACCGGCACGGTCAAGGCCGTCACCACGCCCATCGAGCTGGTGGAGGGCGCGGACCTGCACGGCCATGACTGGTGGCGCGAATCGGCGTCCCGGGACCTGCCGCTGGCCGATTTCGGCGCGGTGGTGATGCGCAAAGACCCGCCTTTCGACATGGAATACGTGTATTCCACCCACCTGCTCGAGTGCGCCCAGGCGCAGGGCGCCAAGGTGTTCAACAGCGGCGCGGCGATCCGCAACCATCCCGAAAAGCTGGCCATCACCGAGATCAGCGAGTTCACCGCGCCGACGCTGGTGACGCGCAACATGGCGCGCCTGAAGGCGTTCCACGACACGCACCACGACGTCATCGTCAAGCCGCTGGACGGCATGGGCGGCACCGGCGTGTTCCGCCTGCAGCCCAAGGACCCGAACCTCAACGCCATCCTGGAAACGCTCACCGACAACGGCGCGCGCACCATCATGGCGCAGCGTTACATTCCCGAGATCGTCAAGGGCGACAAGCGCATCCTGCTGATCGGCGGTGAACCCGTGCCGTATTCGCTGGCGCGCATCCCGCTGGCCGGCGAAACCCGTGGCAACCTGGCCGCCGGCGGCCGGGGCGTGGCGCAGCCGCTGTCGCCGCGCGACCGCGAGATCGCCGAGGCCGTGGCCCCCAAGCTGGCCGCGCGCGGCCTGCTGCTGGTCGGCCTGGACGTCATCGGCGACTACGTCACCGAAGTCAATGTCACCAGCCCCACCTGTTTCGTGGAAATCGCCGAACAGACCGGCTTCGACGTGGCCGGCATGTTCGTGCAGGCGCTCGAGAAAGCGGTTGCCGCCGGCGCCGCGGCCTGATCTTCCTGGGACTTTGTCATGACCACGGGTATCGTCATCGTCGTGCATGCGCCCCTGGGCGCCGCCATGCGCGAATGCGCCAGCCACGTCATGGGCAACCTCGACGGCATGCTGGCGATCCACGACATCCAGCCCGAGGACCGGCCGGACGATCTGGCGCCGGCGGTGCTCAAGGACATCCTCGAGCAGGACCACGGCGGCGGCGTGCTGGTGCTGACCGATCTGATCGGCGCCACGCCCGCCAATATCTCCAAGCGGGCCGTGGCCGACGCCCAGGCGCAGGGCATCCAGTGCTGCGTGCTGGCGGGCCTGAACACGCCGATGCTGTTGCGCGCGCTGACCTACCGTAACCTTTCGCTGGCCGAGACCCGTGAAAAGGCGCTGGCGGGCGGGGTGCAAGGGGTATTGCGGGTAGACTGACGGACAGGAACTCGTCCGGTTATTTCGGCTAATATTTCAAGCCGACGAGCGGTTCGACAATTTGCTGCAATCACCAACTGCGGTGTGATGCCGTGGTCATAATATTCACTATGCCTAATACAGACATTGTCATCAGCAATAAACTGGGTTTGCATGCGCGGGCGGCCGCCAAACTGACGCAACTGGCGAGCAAGTTCTCTAGCGAGATCTTCATCTCGCGCGGCGCGCAGCGCGTGAACGCCAAGAGCATCATGGGGGTCATGATGCTGGCCGCCGGCCTGGGCGTGACGGTCAAGCTGGAGGCCTCGGGCAGCGATGCCGAGCAGGCGCTCTCCGAAATTGAAACTCTGTTCGATAGCAAATTCGGTGAACAGGAATAGCAGCGTTTCCGAATCCGCCGGCCCTGACGATGTCGGGGCCGGCATGTCCGCGGCCGGTGCCGCGGTTCAGGCGCATGACGGGGCTGGCTCTGCCAGCCCCGTTATTTGTTTGTACGGCAAGGGCGTGGCGCGCGGTTACGCCATCGGCCGCGCGGTGGTCATGGGCGCGGCGGCGCTGGAAGTCGCGCACTACCGCATTTCGCCCGAGGACGTGCCGGCCGAAAGCCGCCGCCTGACCGAGGCGCTGGCCTCGGCGCAGCAGGAACTGCGGCTGCTGGCCGATACCCTGCCGGCCGACGCGCCGCGCGAGCTGGGGGCCATGCTGAACGTGCACAGCCTGCTGCTGGGCGACCCGCTGCTGGCCGAGCAGACGCTGGCGCTGATCGCCGAGCGGCACTACAACGCCGAATGGGCGCTGACCACGCAGGGCCAGATCCTGGGCCAGCAGTTCGACGCCATGGAAGACGAGTACCTGCGCGAGCGCGGCGCCGATGTGCGCCAGGTGATCGAGCGGGTGCTGCACGTGCTGTCGGGCACCTCGGCCACTTTGCCGGACATGTCGCACATGGGCGGCGACGACGCGCTGGTGGTGGTGGCGCACGATATTTCGCCCGCCGACATGCTGCGCCTGCGCGGCGGCCGTTTCGCCGCCTTCGTCACCGACCTGGGCGGCCCGACCTCGCATACCGCCATCGTGGCGCGCAGCATGGGCGTGCCGGCGGTGGTGGCCATGGGCAATGTGCGCGAGCTGGTGCGCGACGGCGACATGCTGATCATCGACGGCGCCGCCGGCGCGGTGGTGGTCAACCCGTCGGACCGCATCCTGCAGGAATACCGCCGCCGCCAGGCCGTCTACGCCGACGAGCGCGCCGAGCTGAGCCTGCTGCGCGACGAGCCGTCGGTCACCCTGGACGGCATCGACATCGTCCTGCGCGCCAACATCGAGCTGCCGGAAGAGGCGGCGCTGGCGCTGGCCTCCGGCGCGCACGGCATCGGCCTGTTCCGCAGCGAATTCCTGTTCATGGGGCGTCCGGACCTGCCGGGCGAGGAAGAACAATACGAGGCCTACGCGTCGGTCGTGAAGGTGATGGCGGGCCGTCCGGTCACCATCCGCACGCTCGACATCGGCTCGGACAAGACGCTGGACGGCGAGGCCACCGTGGCCACCAATCCGGCGCTGGGGCAGCGCGCCATCCGCTACTGCCTGGCGCGTCCGGAGATGTTCGCGACCCAGCTGCGCGCCATCCTGCGGGCCTCGGCCCATGGGCCGGTGCGCCTGCTGATCCCGATGATCGCCCACATGCACGAAGTGATGGCGACGCGGGCGGCCATCGAGTCCGCCCGGCGCGAACTGGATGCGCGCGGGCAGGCCTATGCGCCGCACATGGAAGTCGGCGCCATGGTCGAGGTGCCCGCCATCGCGATCGCCATCGAACCGTTCGCGCAGGCGCTGGACTTCCTTTCGATCGGCACCAATGACCTGATCCAGTACACCCTGGCCATCGACCGCGGCGACCACGACGTGGCGGCGCTGTACGATCCGCTGCATCCCGCGGTGCTGCGGCTGGTGGCCCACACCATCAACGCGGGCGAGCGGGCTGGCAAGCCGGTCGCGGTCTGCGGTGAAATGGCCGGCGATTCGCGAATGACGCGATTGCTGCTGGGGCTGGGCCTGACCGAGTTTTCCATGCATCCGCAGCAACTGCTGGACGTGAAGCGGGAAGTGCGGCGGGCCCACACCAATGCGCTGCGCGTGAAGGTGGCCAGCGCCCTGAACCGGGCCTTGCCCGTGGACCTGGACACGCTCGATCTGGCCTGATCGACGCCGGAGCCTGCCTCCGGCAAACGGAAAAGCCCGTCGCATGCGACGGGCTTTTTTTTGGGCCTGGTCGAAAAAAAGCCCCCTCTCCGAGGGGGCTTTCCGCATTCCCGCCCGGTGCCGGGCGGGAGGGCGACGGATCAGCTGTGGTAGGCCGATTCGCCGTGGCTGGTGACGTCCAGCCCTTCGCGTTCCTGGTCTTCCGGCACGCGCAGGCCGCACAGGGCGTTGGCGATCTTGTAGGCGATCCAGGCGACCACGCCGGACCAGACGATGGTCAGCAGCACGCCTTCGAGCTGCACCCACAGCTGGCCCAGGATCATGCCGGGTTCCGCCAGGCCCGGGCCGCCAAGGACCTGGGCGTTGAAGATGCCGGTCAGCAGGGCGCCGACAATGCCGCCCACGCCGTGCACGCCGAATACGTCCAGCGCGTCATCGGCGCGCAGCAGGCGCTTCAGGCCATTGACGCCCCACACGCAGACCACGCCGGCAATCACGCCGATGATCAGCGCGCCCACCGGGCCGACCAGGCCGGCCGCCGGGGTGATGCCCACCAGGCCGGCGATGGCGCCGGACGCGGCGCCCAGCATCGAGGGCTTGCCCTTGATGGCCCATTCCGTGAACAGCCAGGCCAGCACGGCGCCAGCGGTGGCGATCATGGTGTTGAAGAAGGCCAGGGTGGCGTTCTCGTTGGCGGCCAGGGCGGAGCCGGCGTTGAAGCCGAACCAGCCCACCCACAGCAGGGCGGCGCCGACGAAGGTCATCGGCAGGTTGTGCGGCTGCATGGCTTCACGGCCGTAACCGACACGCTTGCCGACCACATAGGCGCCCACCAGGCCAGCCACGCCGGCGTTGATGTGCACCACCGTGCCGCCGGCAAAGTCCAGCGCGCCCTTGGCGTTGAGCAGGCCCGGCGCGGTTTCCGAGGCGAACCAGACCATGTGCGCGATGGGGATGTAGGCGAAGGTGAACCAGATCACCGTGAACACCAGCACCGCCGAGAAGCGGGCGCGTTCGGCGAAGCTGCCGACGATCAGCGCGCAGGTGATGCCGGCGAACGTGGCCTGGAACGAGGCGAACAGCAGCTCGGTCAGCGAGTTCGACATGGCGTACTTGCCGTCGGCCGGATTGAACATGCCGGAGAAGAAGGCGCGCGAGAGGCCGCCGAAGAACGCGTTGCCTTCGGTGAAGGCGAGCGAATAACCGTAGATGAACCAGAGGACCAGGCCCAGCACGAACGTGCACAACACTTGCAGCAGCACCGACAGCACGTTCTTGCTGCGTACCAGGCCGCCATAGAACATCGCCAGACCGGGTACGGCCATCATCAATACGAGGAGGGTAGAGACGAGCAACCAGGAGATATCTGCTTTATCCATTTTCAGGCTCCAATGAGTCTTTCTTATTTGTCTACAGCGCAGCTTCGCCGGCTTCACCCGTCCGGATGCGGATCACTTGTTCAAGGGGGGGGGCGGCGAAGATCTTGCCGTCGCCGATCTTGCCGGTGCGGGCGGCTTGTTCGATGGCTTCGATGACCTGGTCGACCAGGTGGTCGGGCACGGCGGCCTCGACACGCAGCTTGGGCAGGAAGTCGACGGCGTATTCCGCGCCGCGATACAGCTCGGTGTGGCCTTTCTGGCGCCCGAACCCTTTCACTTCGGTAACGGTGAGGCCCTGGGCGCCGATTCCGGATAGAGCCACCCGCACTTCGTCGAGCTTGAAGGGCTTGATGATGGCGATGATGAGTTTCATGGCATTTCCTCTCATGGTTGCACGTTGGCATCGTCAATCAAGCAAATTCCATGCCATGCAGGCCGGTGCCCGGAAAGCGGAAACGCAGGCGCGTTTGTTGTGCCTGGCTGCACCAATATAGTGCGTCATGCACCAAACGTCAGCCTCAAACCGGTGCATGACGGGGCGGAGTGAGGAATGCAACGGAATATGTTTCACCGCCGCCATTTGTTGCCAGTTGATGCCGGCGCGGTAGCCCTTTGTCGCGTTTGCCGGATGCATGGAGGCCTTGGACGCTTTCTGCCCGACAGGCCGCTGAACGTTGCTGGCCGGGCTTCGGGCGATGGCGGACGTGGGTGTCAGGCGATTGAAAGCGGTCCGGACAGACCGTCAAAACGGGGGCGGGGCGTGATACGAGGGTTTACACGCATAAGCTTGTTGCCAAAGGTAGGCTGAAGAAGAATCAAGTCCAGCTCATGGCGGTATCTGGGCCTGACCGGGCCGCGGCAAAAGACACCGGCGCCGCGGCTCTCTGAACGAAGACAAAAAGCAAGAAAGGAAAGAGGAATGATGACGATCCAACGCAAGACCTTTGCCGTGCTGGCGCTGACCGCCGCGCTGGCCGCCCTGGCCGGCTGCAACAAGAGCGACGAAAAGGCCGCGCCGCCCGCGGCATCGACCACGCCGGCGCCGTCGACCACCACGCCGGGCACGCCGCCCGCGGCCACCACGCCGCCGGCTTCCACGCCCGCGCCGTCCAGCTCGGCTCCGGCCGCCGGCGCCACCGCCGGCCTGCCCGCCGAATGCGATGCCTACCTGACCAAGGTCAGTGCATGCATGGACAAGCTCGGCGCATCCAATCCCGCGGCGGCCAGCTTCAAGCAGCAGCTCGACGCGGCCAAGACCCAGTGGGCCACGATCAGCGACAAGACGCAGCTGGCGGCCCAATGCAAGCAATCGGCCGACCTGTTCGCGCAGTCGGCGACGCAGATGGGTTGCCAGTAACGATGTTGGTAGGGGGCTGCCCCCAAGGCGGCCCGGTTTTCTCCTGTGCTTTGATGGGCGGTCACCGCATGCGGCCCGCCCTTTTTTTTGCCCGCAGCCCGGCCTGTGGAAAGCACTACACTTGAGGCACCAAGAACATCGTGAGGCCGCTATGAACAATCGCACCCAGTGGATGGAAGACATCCAGAAGAACATTTCCGACCTGATCGCCCGCAGCCCCGCCGCGGACGTCGAGCGCAATGTCCGCGCCATGATGACGCAGGCGTTCTCGAAGCTCGACCTGGTCACGCGCGAGGAATTCGATGTGCAGGCCGATCTGCTGGCGCGCACGCGCGCCCGCGTCGACCAACTGGCCGCCACCGTCGAGCAGCTGGAGTCGCGGCTGTCCGCCCTGGATAAGTAATCCGCGCGGGACCTTTTTGCCACGGCCGCCTGCGCGGCCGTTTTTGTTTTCGCCATACTCGTCTTCGATTGTTATCGGAGACTGCCTTGACGCTAGCCGTAATCGCCAGCCGCACCCTTAGCGGCCTGCATGCCCACGCGGTGCGGGTCGAAACCCACCTGGGGCCGGGCCTGCCCAGCTTCAACGTGGTCGGCCTGCCCGACACCGAGGTGCGCGAAAGCCGCGAGCGGGTGCGCGCGGCCATCATCAACAGCGGCTTCAATTTCCCCGCGGGCCGCATCACGGTCAACCTGTCTCCCGCCGATATTCCCAAGGAGTCGGGCCGCTTCGACCTGCCGATTGCCGTGGGCCTGCTGCTGGCGGCGGGGCAGTTGGCGCCGCCGGGCGAGGGCGCGGCGACAGCGGGCGCCGCCGTCGAGACCGCGCCGGATCCGTTGCTGGCCGGCCTGGTGCTCGCCGGGGAGTTGTCGCTGACCGGCGCGCTGGTGCCGGTCGCGGCCGCCCTGGTGATCGCGCTTAGCGTGGCGCGCGAGTCGCCCGGCGCCACCCTGATCCTGCCCGCTGGCAGCGCCGGTCAGGCGGCCTGGGTCGAGGGGCTGCGGGTGCTG
>NZ_CYTY01000006.1:160669-173951 GCF_001298995.1 Achromobacter sp. 2789STDY5608615 | reverse complement strand
GCCGGGCCTGCTGCCGCCGCTGGCGCGCACGCAGGCGCTCGAGGTCGCGGCCCTGGCCGCGCTGGCGGGCGCGCCGCCGGTACGGATAGGCACGCCGCCGTTCCGCTCGCCGCATCATTCGGCGTCCGCCATCGCCCTGGTGGGCGGCGGCGGACGGCCGCGACCGGGGGAAATCAGCCTGGCCCATCATGGGGTGCTGTTCCTCGACGAACTGCCGGAATTCAGCCGGCGCACGCTGGAGGCGCTGCGCGAGCCGCTGGAGACGGGCAGGGTGGTCATCGCCCGGGCGCTGCAGACGGCGCAGTTTCCCGCCCGCTTCCAGCTGGTGGCCGCGATGAACCCGTGCCCCTGCGGCTGGCGCGGTCATCCGCGCCGGGCCTGCCAGTGCACGCCCGACCAGGTGGCGCGCTACGCCGGCAAGGTCTCGGGGCCGCTGCTCGACCGGATCGACCTGCACGTGGCGTTGCCGCCGACCGACCTGGAAAGCCTGCAGGGGCCGCCAGGCGAGGCGTCCGAGCCCGTCAGGGCGCGCGTGGCGCGTTGCCGCGAACGCCAGCTGGCGCGCCAGGGCAAGCCGAATGCGGCGCTGGCCGGCGCCGAGCTCGAGCGCCACTGCCCGCTGCAACCGCCGGCCCGCGACCTGTTGCTGCAGGCGATGCGCCGGCTGGCGGGCTCGGGCCGGGCCATGCACCGCGCCTTGCGGGTCGCGCGGACCATCGCCGATCTGGAGCAGGCGGACGGGCTGGAGGCGCATCACGTGGCGCAGGCGGTGCAGTACCGCCGCCCAGGGGCATAATGCGGGGCGCAGGCCGTTGCCGTCAGTCGGGCGGACGGGTTCTGTCCCTGGATGTTTCCCCGTGTCTGTCCGCAAGACCCGATCCGGCTCGACAAAACCGGGGAAATCACCATATAATCAAAGGCTTTCCCGGATCCAGGCCATTTTTTTCGCCCGGGCCATCGGGGAAAGTTGCAGTACCCCAGCAGTCGAAGTACCCCAGAAGTACCCCAGAAGTGGCAAGAGGTCCTCAAGTTTTGCCGCAATGGTGTAGGTCGAACGCTCCCGCCTTCATGGCTTGGGGCGGCGCCAACCGCCTTGCGACAAGCACCTCGCGTCATGTAAATCAACAATAGTGTTCAGTTTAGGGAATCATCATGCCCAAGATGAAAACCAAGAAAAGCGCCGCAAAGCGCTTTCAGGTTCGCGGCAGCGGATCCATCAAGCGTGGTCAGGCGTTCAAGCGTCACATCCTGACCAAGAAGACGACCAAGGCCAAGCGCCAGCTGCGCGGTTCGGCAGCGGTCCATGAATCCAACGTGGCTTCCGTGAAAGCCATGATGCCTTTCGCTTGATCTAAGGGAGATCTACTATGCCTCGCGTCAAACGCGGCGTAACTGCCCGCGCACGTCACAAAAAAGTCATTTCCGCCGCCAAGGGTTACCGTGGCCGCCGCGGTAATGTGTTCCGTATCGCCAAGCAAGCGGTCATGCGCGCTGGCCAATACGCCTACCGCGACCGCCGCAACAAGAAGCGCACGTTCCGCGCGCTGTGGATCACGCGTATCAACGCCGCCGTCCGCGAACATGGCGTCAGCTACAGCGTGTTCATCGCCGGCCTGAAGAAGGCTGCGATCGAACTCGACCGCAAGGTCCTGGCCGATCTGGCCGTGCGCGACAAGGCCGGCTTTGCCGCCATCGTGCAGCAAGCCAAGGCTGCCTTGGCTGCCTGATCGCGCGCTTTAACTCATCGCGCATCGCTGCAAACGGGGCTGTAATGGCCCCGTTTGCGTTTTGAAGGCTGGATTTCATGACTCAATCGGTTGACGACCTGGTTTCCCAGGCGCAAGAACGGTTCGCCGCGGCCACGGACGCCGCCGCGCTCGAAAATGCAAAGGCCCGTTTCCTGGGCAAGGACGGCGCGCTGACGGTCCTGCTCAAGGGGCTGGGCAAGCTCGATCCCGAGCAGAAGCGCGACATGGGCGCCCGGATCAATCAGGCCAAGCAGAAGGTCGAGGAGCTCCTGAACCTGCGCCGCGCCGCCTTGGTGCAAGCGGAACTCGATGCCCGCCTGGCGTCCGAAACCATTGACGTATCGTTGCCGGGCCGTGGTCGCGTGCCGGGCGGCATCCATCCGGTCATCCGGACCTGGGAGCGCGTCGAAGAGATCTTCCGCTCCATCGGCTTCGACGTGGCGGACGGCCCCGAAGTCGAAAACGACTGGACCAATTTCACCGCGCTGAACAACCCGCTGGACCATCCGGCGCGTTCCATGCAGGACACGTTCTACGTCGACATGAAAGACGCCGACGGCCTGCCGCTGCTGCTGCGCACGCACACCAGCCCCATGCAGGTGCGATACGCCCGCATGCACAAGCCGCCCATCAAGGTCATCGCGCCGGGGCGCACCTACCGCGTCGACAGCGACGCCACGCACTCGCCCATGTTCCACCAGGTGGAAGGGCTCTGGATTGCCGAGGACATCTCGTTCGCCGACCTGAAGGGCGTGTACACCGATTTCCTGCGTTGCTTCTTCGAGAGCGACGATCTCGTCGTGCGTTTCCGCCCGTCGTTCTTCCCGTTCACCGAACCGTCGGCCGAAATCGACATGATGTTCACGTCGGGCCCGAACCGCGGCCGCTGGCTGGAGATCTCCGGCTCGGGCCAGGTGCACCCGCAGGTGGTGCGCAACTTCGGCCTGGACCCTGAACGTTATATCGGCTTTGCCTTCGGCTCCGGACTCGAGCGCCTGACGATGCTGCGTTACGGCGTCAACGACCTGCGCCAGTTCTACGAAGGCGATTTGCGCTTCCTGCGCCAGTTCAACGAATAACAGACGGCTAGATCATGCAATTTCCCGAATCCTGGCTGCGTACGCTGGTCAATCCTCCGATCGCAACCGACGAACTCGCGCACCGGCTCACCATGGCCGGCCTGGAAGTCGAAGACACCGTGCCGGCCGCGCCCGCGTTCACGGGCGTGGTGGTCGCGCACATCGTCGAGATCGCCCCGCACCCCGACGCAGACAAGCTGCGCGTCTGCCAGGTCGATGACGGCTCCGGCGCGCTGTTGCAGATCGTCTGCGGCGCGCCCAACGCGGCCGCCGGCCTGAAGGTGCCGCTGGCCCGCGTCGGCGCGGAACTGCCCGGCGGCATGAAGATCGGCGTGGCCAAGATGCGCGGCGTGCAATCGTCGGGCATGCTGTGCTCGGCGCGCGAACTGGGCCTGTCGCAAGACCACGCCGGCCTGCTGGAACTGCCGGCCGAGATGGCGCCGGGCCAGTCGATCCGCGAAGCGCTGGACCTGGACGACACGCTCTTCACGCTGAAGATGACGCCCAACCGCGCCGACTGCCTGTCGATCCTGGGCGTGGCGCGCGAAGTCGCCGCGCTGACCGGCGCGCCGCTGTCGGTGCCCACCGCCAAGGCCGTGCCCGTGACGCTGGACGAGCTGCGTCCCGTCAAGATCGAGGCGCCCGACCTGTGCGGCCGCTTCGGCGGCCGAGTGATCCGTGGCGTGAACGCCCGCGCGCAGACCCCCGAGTGGATGAAGACGCGCCTGGAGCGCGCCGGCCAGCGCTCGGTGTCGGCGCTGGTGGACATCTCCAACTACGTCATGCTGGAACTGGGCCGCCCCTCGCACGTGTTCGACCTGGACAAGATCCACGGCGACCTGTCGGTGCGCTGGGCGCGCGAAGGCGAGACGCTCGAACTGCTGAACGGCCAGACCGTCACGCTGGATTCGAAGGTCGGCGTGGTGGTGGCCGGCGATCAGGTCGAAAGCCTGGCCGGCATCATGGGCGGCGAGGCCACCGCGGTCACGCTCGACACGCAGAACATCTACCTGGAAGCCGCGTTCTGGTGGCCGCAATCGCTGGCCGGCCGCGCGCGCCGCTTCAAGTTCAGCTCCGAAGCCAGCCATCGCGGCGAGCGCGGCGTGGACTTCGCCACGATCCCGCAGCACATCGAATTCATCACGCGCCTGATCGTCGACATCTGCGGCGGCCAGGTCGGTCCGCTGGACGACCAGATCGTCAACCTGCCCAAGCGCGAGCCGGTGCGCATGCGCCTGGCGCGCTGCCACCGCGTGCTGGGCGTGCCCGTCACGCAAGCCGAGGTCGCCAGGATCTTCGGCAGCCTGGGCCTGGAATTCACGCTCGACGGCGAAGACTTCATCGTCACGCCGCCGTCGTACCGCTTCGACCTCGAAATCGAGGAAGACCTGATCGAGGAAGTGGCCCGCATCTACGGCTTCGAGAACATTCCCACGGTGCCGCCGATGGCGCGCGCCAAGATGTTCTCGCAGCCCGAAGTGCGCCGCGGCCCGCACGCGCTGCGCCGCCTGGCCGCCGCGCAGGACTACCAGGAAGTCGTCAACTACAGCTTCGTCGAAGCCGAGTGGGAACGCGACTACGCCGGCAACGACACGCCGGTCAAGCTGGTCAACCCGATCGCCAGCCACCTGTCGGTGATGCGGTCGAGCCTGATCGCCGGCCTGGTGGCCAACATCCGCCACAACGCCAACCGCAAGCAGACGCGCGTGCGCCTGTTCGAACTGGGCCGCGTGTTCGCGCGTGACGACGCCGCCCAGGACGGTCCGCTGGAAGTCGCCGGCGTGCGCCAGCCGCTCAAGCTGGCCGGCGCCGCCTGGGGCCCGTCGGTGGAAGAGCAGTGGGGCGCGCCCGCGCGTCAGGTCGATTTCTACGACGTGAAGATGGACGTCGAGGCGCTGTTCGGCGCCCGTGGCGCCCGTCTGCGCTTCGAAGCCGCGGCCCATCCCGCGCTGCACCCGGGCCGCAGCGCCCGTGTCACGCTGGACGGCAAGCAGGTCGGCTGGATCGGTGAACTGCACCCGCGCTGGGCGCAGCAGGCCGACCTGGCGCACGCGCCGGTGGTGTTCGAGCTGGACGTGGATGCCCTGTCCGAAGGCGAGTTGCCGCAGGTGCGCGAGCTGTCGCGCCAGCCGGTGGTGGTGCGCGACCTGGCCCTGTGGGTCGATGCGCCCGTGACCGCGCAATCCATGCTGGACACGGTGGCGGCGACGGTCAAGGCCGATCCGCAGCTGGCCGTGGTGCAGGACGTGCGCCTGTTCGACGTCTGGCGCGAAAAGGCCCAGGGCGACCAGCCCGTGGCCGAGAAAAGTCTTGCGTTCCGTTTCTGGCTACAGGACACTGAGGTCACGCTGGACGAAGCCCGGGTGGCCGATTGCCTGGCGCGCATCAAAGACGCTTTGGTCAGTGCCCACGGCGCGCGCCAGCGCGCTTGAACCATGGGGAACAGTATGCTTGCCGAGCCGCGTACCCTGACCAAGGCCGAGCTGGCCGAGCTGCTCTTTGAGCGGGTCGGCCTGAACAAGCGCGAAGCCAAGGACATCGTCGATACGTTCTTCGAGGAAATCCGCGATGCCTTGGCGCGCGGAGACTCCGTCAAGCTTTCGGGCTTCGGAAATTTCCAGGTGCGCGACAAGCCGCCGCGCCCGGGGCGCAACCCCAAGACCGGCGAGACCATCCCCATCGCCGCACGCCGCGTGGTCACGTTCCACGCGAGTCAGAAACTCAAGAGCGTGGTGGAGCAGGCCACTCCCGCAGCGCCAGATGCCGAGGAGTGATACGCTTTGTCGGTAATTGTTATCGGCACTCGACGCATCGCGGCATAGAATTCTCTTATGACACGTACCGAATCCACCGTTACCTTACCGCCCATTCCCGCCAAGCGTTACTTCACCATCGGTGAGGTCAGCGAGCTGTGCGGCGTCAAGCCGCACGTGCTGCGGTACTGGGAACAGGAGTTTACGCAGCTCAAGCCGGTCAAGCGGCGCGGCAATCGCCGCTACTACCAGCATCACGAAGTGCTGCTGATCCGCCGCATCCGTTCGCTGCTGTACGAGCAAGGCTTCACCATCAGCGGCGCGCGCAACCGCCTGGGCGATGCGCGCGACACGCCGCACGACCAGGACGCCGCGGTGCGCCTGACTGGCGCCGAGATGCAAGCCCTGCGCAACGAGCTGGGCAATGTGTCGACGATGCTGGGCGAAGCCCTGGGCTCGCCGGCGCCGGCAGCCGGCGGCAACGCGGTGAGCGCCAGCGCCGCGGCCTGAGCGGCGCACGGTTCAAGCGCGGTTCAACATTCAGTACCTTGCGTGCCATGCGCGGGCCTTGCATGAAAGCGGTGCAGGCATCACGCGGGGCACGCAAATTTTTTTGAGTATTCGGCACTTTTTTTGCACCAATGCGTGCAAACAATTTTTAGGTCTGCTATACTCTTTTTCTTTCGGGGCGTAGCGCAGCCTGGTAGCGCACTTGCATGGGGTGCAAGGGGTCGCGAGTTCGAATCCCGCCGTCCCGACCAGCAATACCCTAAGGGGGTTAGTGATAAAAATCACTAACCCCCTTTCTCATTTCCGGGCGCACATCGCATGCGATGTGCCGATGGCGTCTTCAGCTCAGAACCTGAACCCGCTGATGTACTCCCCGCACGAGTTGTAGCTGATCTTCCCATTCGTCTTCATGTCGTAGCGCAGCACGGTGCCGGTCTTGTCGGTGTAGAAGATCACCGCGCAGTCGGTGTATTCGGGCACGTAGGCGCTGTAGGACCCATACGTCGTGCCCATCGGGCCGTTGGTGGAATAGCCGCGGCCTTCGTAGTGGCCCGGATGGTAGCCATAGACATAGGTGTAGCTCGTGGTCTGGTCATCGACCTTGTTCACGAACGGCTTGGCGCCGGTCTCGGGCGGCCAGGCGGGCAACATTTCATTGATGTTCTTGCCGACCTGCGCATCGAGCTTGTTGCGCGTGGGCGAGTAGACGGACAGGCCCATGCAGGCGGACAGCGTGAGCGGCAGGATGGCGGTGGGAGCAATGCGGCAGATGCTTTTTAGCATTTGGTGGCCTCAGTTGGTGCGCATCGGGTGCGCGAGTATAGCCACCAGTTCTTCGGTTTGAGAAGGCAGAACGGGCCCCGGCAAGGATTGGTTTCAACCGTCAGAAAAACTTCAGAAAACCGTCAGACAACCGCACACGTTTCTCCTTGCTTGTCCATGTTCCAAGACCGTCGGGCGCTGACGGTGTTGGCGATCTTGTCCGCGAAAAAGAAGACTGGCTGTTGCTGGACGAGAGCCGAAGAAGCTCTGGGTAGGGCTCGGGCAGAGGGAGGAATTGGCGTGTTGATCTTGTAAGAGGTTGCTGGATCGGCAGGTTGGACGTAGGCGCGTTAATATCGGTGCAGGCTCCAGGCGTGTTGTTTGCGCTGTTCTTTCTCTGAAACGATGGAATGGCTTCAACTTCGTGCCGGCTCGATCCGCGTGCCCTTTTACCGCCTATCGTCTAGAACCATGAACCAGAAATTAAAAGCGTTGCTTGATGCTTTCCCAGTTCCTCATGACATCGCCGACGAGTGCCAGAAACTGAACACCGCGCAGCAACGGGCGTTGGCCAATTTCTTGCATTACGAAATCGTGGGAGGGGATGGATTTCTCTTGCGCGATAAGTCCGAGATGGATTTCTACCAGTTCAATCACGGGTTGAACGAGTTGGTCGCCAGGATACTGGCGCTTCGTTATCCGATGCCTGAATTGCCCGAGTTGTCGCCGATCTTTGGCGAATTGGGAACGCTTGCCGAAGCGGTAAAAAACGCTGCGTACGCACGGCTACCTCGTTGCCGATAGAAAACTGCCGGTATCCACGCTGGCAGCAGTCAGAGACGAGATTGGCAAATTTAGTTTCTATGAGAAGAGGCCCGGCGCTACGCTGCGCAGTGGCGAGGAGTTGTATGCGCTCGGCGCTAGCGGGGAACGTCTGGAAAGTGGCACCTTCTGGCTCAGGGATCTGGACCAGGCAACACATAGTGAATTGCTGGGCAGTCTTGCCTTCGACCCTTATATTCTGGCGATGGTGACTCAATATTTCGGCTGCACGCCAGTGCATGTGCAGACCAATACCTGGCTATCTTTCGCGGGAAAAGGCGACAAGAGCCAGCTGTCTTCCAGCGCACAGCTCTATCATCAGGACAAGGAGTTCACCAAGTTTCTCAAGGTCTTCATATATCTCACGGATGTCGGTGCCGATAACGGGCCCCATTGCTACGTGGACGGCAGCCATATTGACGAACTCTTCACCCGCGGCGTACCGTTCTCGACACGGCTGACTGATGATGAGGTGCTCAAGTACTTCGATGCGAACCGTCTGAAGTCCGTGACGGGACCAGCAGGTACGATCATCTTTGGCGATACCAGCGCAGTACACAAGGGGTTGCCGGTAACGGGTGGATATCGCTGCATTCTGCAATTTGAGTATGCTGCTTCGCTCTACATGTCGCCCATCGAACCATTCCCGGACTTACCGGTTGCGCGGCTTGAAGCCATCCGGCAGCGGGACATATCGACTCGCCTGGTACAGAATTACGATAGCGCGGCACGCGACCGCTACCGTGGCTTTGCGAATACCAGCAAGTCTGCCAGCATCATGGATCGTGTCCGTTCCCGCATTCAGCAGCAGATCGTCATGCCTTGGAAACTTCGCAGACTCAAACGAGTAGCCTAATCCTGCTAGTGGCGTGCATGCGCGATCAGTCGATCACTTCCGCGCAGGCATCGGTCGGCGCGGCGGCGACGCCGCCCACCACCGGCACGATCTTGATGACCGCGGACGTGACGCGGCAGGGCGCGGCGGCGAGGCCGCAGCCCGTACAGGGCAGGCAGAGCAGGGAAATCAGCAACCACTTCATGGGATTCGTCGGCGAGGGATTGGCGCCGCGGGCGTGGCCGCGTCGCAATGCCTGGATTCTGCGCCGCGGACCGGTCATGAATAGTGGGGAATTGAGCGGCGAATGTAATGACGTTTGCGCGAGGGCGCTCAGGATGTAACGCGGCCGGGCAATACGAGTGAAGGTGATGGTCACGTCATCCTCATCATGCTCAACCCCGCCGTGAACGCTCAGCCTATCGAGCGTTCCGCCCTTTCAGCGTTCCGCCCTTTCAGCGTTCCGCCTTTTCAGCGTTCCGCCTTTTCAGCTTGCATCCGCCATCGGCGACGCCGCTCACAGCGGCGCCTGGCCGCGCTGGCGGTACACGCGCGCCAGGCTGGCGAAGAACGACAGGGCGGCGATGCCGCAGGCCAGGGCGAAGACGTAGCGCGAGAAATGCCCCGAGGAGGCGCCGGCTTCCTTGCCGACCAGGGCGATCACCACGGCCACCAGCGCAGCGCCCAGCGATTGGCCCGTGGTGCGCGCGGTCGACAGGACGCCGGAGGCGGTGGCGGTGCGGTTCCTGGCGGCGTTGGCGAACATCTCCTTGTTGTTGGGCGGCAGGAAGAAGCCGTAGCCCATCCCGCACAGCGCCACGCGCCACAGGAAATCGCCGGTGCCCGGATCGGCGGGCAGCAGCACGAGTGAGCCGAGTCCCAGGCAGAAGGTGAAGACGCCGATGCTGGAGACCTGCGTGGCGTTGAGGCGGTTCGCGAGCCTCCCGGCGAACGGCGCGCAGACGGCGACCGCGATGGGCCACGGCGTGAAGACCAGCGCGGATTCCAGGGCGGTGTAGCCGTAGGCGTCCTGCAGCACGAACGGCAGCGCGACCAGCGCGATGCCTTGCGAGATGAACATGGTCAGGGACGTCAGCACCGCGAAGGAGTAGCGGCGCGACTTGAAGATGTCCAGGGGCAGCAGCGGATGCCGCGCGCGGGTCTGGCCGAAGGCGAACAGGGCGATCAGCGCCAGCGCTGCGCCAGCGAGCAGCAGCACGGTGCGGTTATCCCAGCGGCCGATCTGGTCGACGGCCAGCGCCAGCAGGCCGAAGCCGGCGGCGGAGGTGATCGCGCCGGGCAGGTCGAAGCCGCGTTCCCGGTGCGTGTCCCGGCCCAGCGCGTGGTAGCAGCAGGCGATCGCGGCCAGGCCGAGCGGCAGGTTGATGTAGAACAGCCAGGGCCAGGAGGCATAGGAGACGATGAGCCCGCCCAGTGTCGGGCCGAGCGCCGTGCCGACGGCGAATACCAGGGCATTCAGGCCGAACACGGTGCCCAGTGAGGCGGCCGGGAAGATGACCCGGTACAGGCCGTAGCCGACGCTGATGAGCACGGCGTAGCTGATGCCCTGGAGCACGCGCAGCGCCACCAGCGCGTGGAAGCTGGACGCCAGTGCGCAGCCGAGCGATGCGAGCGTGAACAGCACCAGTCCGAGCGTGTAGAAGCGCCGTTCGCCGATCCTGGAGCCGAGCGATGCGCAGATGAGCATGGTGGCCGCGCTGGCCACCTGGTAGCCGTTCGCCACCCAGATGACGGCGGCCGCGCTGACGTCGAGATCGGTGGCGATGGTCGGCAGGGCGATGTTGACGATGGAGCTGTCCAGCGCCGACATGAATACGCCGATCAGGATGGCGGCCGCGGCGAAATAGCGCCTGGGGAGCTCGAAGCCTGCATCATCGGCGTCATGGGTCATGTCGGTGGCGGCGGGGCTAGCGTGAGGGTGAGGCGGGCGCGCCGGCCGGACAGGATGCCAGGGCCGCCAGCGATTTCAGGATGAGAGCGGTGACGCCCCAGATGTCGTGCTGTTGTCCGGCCCAGTACCAGGCGCCGGCGCGCTCGCCGTCCGCGTATTGCCTTGGCAGGTCCGGGTCCAGCAGCGCCGAGAAGGGGAACTCGAAGATCTCGTCGACCTCGGCGGGCGACGCCTGCCACGCGGCGGCGGGCGAGGCCAGGCCGATGACGGGGAAGATGGCGTGATTGCGCTTGCGCGTCTTGTGCAGCGGCAGGCAGCCCACCAGCTCGACGGCGCCGGGATCGAGCAGGATCTCTTCGCAGGCCTCGCGCAGGGCGGTGGCGCCGACGCTGCCATCGATGTCCTCGGGCCGTCCGCCGGGAAAGCTGACGTGGGAGGAGTATTCCTTCAGGCCCGATGCGCGCCGCGTGAGCAGGATCGTGGGGTCGCTGCGCGGCACGATGGCGACCAGCACGGCGGAGAATTTCCATTGTCCGTCGTTGTCGGGAAAGTGCAGTCTGGCGGCGGGCCAATCGGTGGCGGCGGGAATCTCCTGGGCCCGCACGCCGCGCAGGATCGTGTCCAGGATGGCTTGCCGGGGTGCGATGATGGCTGGCGGTCGCGTCGCGCCGTCATCGCTGTCCTGGGGTTCCATGTCGCGCTCCTTGTCGGGGTGGGATGTCCGCGCTTCGATTGAGGGTGTGGAACGTCCGGGTCTGGATCAGCTGCGCGCCCGCAGCCTGGCGGCCGCCGACAGCGCGAGTTGCAGGACCACGGCAATGCACAGCGCCGCCAGCATCGAATCCAGCACCATGTTGTCCCACAGCCGCGGCGGGCCGACGCGGAACTGGATGGTGTCGAACACCATGCCGGCGGTGAAGCCGGTGGCGGCGATGCCGCGCCAGCCGCGCAGCGGCACGCAGCGCAGCGCCAGCAGCACGGCGAGGGTCAGGATCCACAGGCGCGGTTCCAGGACCTGGGTGAGAAAGTAAGCCAACGAGGCGTCTCCGGATGGGCGGGATGTGTCGCGACGGGGCCGGGCACAAAGCGGTAGTTTTAACCCAATCCGGCCGCTTTGGGCGGGGCGGCGGCGATCCTGGCCTGCAGCGCGATGCGGTTGCCTTCGCTGTCGCGGATCTCGGCCACCTGCCAATCGCCCGCCGGGGTCTTGGGGAACAATATGGCGCCGCCGAGGGCGGCGGCGCGGCGCAGCGCCGCGTCGATGTCGGGCACGGCGAAGTAGACCACGGCGCCGGCCTCGGTCGGCAGGTAGACGGGGCCTTCGGCCAGGGCGCCGCTGGCGCCGTCGCGGCCTTCCTGGAACGGGAAATAGGCCATCCTGCTGTCGTGCAGGTCGACGATGCCGTCGAACGCGATGCCGAAGACTTCGCCATAGAAATGCATAGCGCGCTCGAGGTTGGCGGCGGGGATTTCCACGTGCGATATCAGGTTCATGGGGCGGACGGCGGGGGTGCGAGGGGCGGACCGCGTTGACGCGCGGGGCGGGTTGTGGGATTGTCCCAGGCCGTCGCCGCACTGCCTAGGGCCTGCGCGCCCTTCTGGAGGGAGTGCAGGCCCCGGCGCCGGATCGACATCCGCTTTCCCTTCCACCCTCATGGAGTCTTCATGGTTACCTGCTATCTGCGTTACGTCATCGACCCCAGCCGCCTCAAGGAGTTCGAAGCCTACGGCAAGATGTGGATTCCGCTGGTGGAGAAGTTCGGCGGCACGCACCATGGCTATTTTCTGCCGTCCGAGGGCGCCAACAATATCGCGCTGGCCTTGTTCACGTTCCCCAGCCTGGCCGAGTACGAGCGCTATCGCCAGCAGTCGATGCAGGACGCGCAATGCCAGGCGGCGTTCAAGTACGCCGAGGACACGCGCTGCATCCTGAGCTACGAGCGCAGTTTCTTCCGCCCCGTGTTCGACTGAGCGTTGCGCGGCGCGTGGCCGGCCCGGTCCGGCCGCGCGCCTGTTATGCCCGGATTTCGGCGGCTCTGTGTCTGTCGCGCAAGGCGGGCGGCGCGGATAATTTTCCGCACCAGCCATCCCTTTGAAGGAACCCGCATGCGCTACCGCTACGTCACCGCCGATGTCTTCACCGAGCACGCCTACCAGGGCAATCCGCTGGCGGTGGTGCTGGAGGCCGAGGGCCTCGACACCGGGCAGATGCAGCGCATCGCCCGCGAATTCAATTATTCCGAAACCAGTTTCGTGCTGCCGGCGCGCGATGCCGCGCACACGGCCTGGGTGCGCATCTTCACGCCCGACCGCGAAGTGCCGTTCGCCGGCCACCCGAACGTGGGCACGGCGGTGGTGCTGGCGCGCGAGATGATCGCGGCCGGCCAGCCGGCGCCGGCGCGCTTCGTGTTCGAGGAGGAGGCGGGCCTGGTGCGCATCGACCTGCGGTATGGCGAGGACGGCCGCCTGCTGGGCGCCGAGCTGGCCGCGCCGCAGCCGTTGACGCGCGCCAGCCAGGTGACGGCCGAGGCCGCGGCGCGCGCATTGAGCCTGGCGCCCGGCGATATCCTGCTGTCCGAGCATGCGCCGCAGGTGGTGTCGGTGGGTCTGATCTTCCTGGTGGTACAACTCGCCAGCTGCGATGCGCTGCGCCGCGCGCGGCCGGATCCGGCGGGCTATGCCGCATTGCTGCCGCTGGACGGCGCCCGGTCCATCTACGCCTACACCACCGATTGTGGCGCCGAGACGCCGCTGGGACCGATCGACATCCAGGCGCGCATGTTCACCGGCCGCATGACCGAGGATCCCGCCACCGGCAGCGCGACCGGCGCCGCCACGGCATTGCGGGCGGCCCTGCGCGG
>NZ_CYTY01000006.1:131777-160388 GCF_001298995.1 Achromobacter sp. 2789STDY5608615 | reverse complement strand
CGTGTTCGAACGCCGGATCCCCGGTGTTCCCTCCAGAAGGCCACGATACCCCTCGTGGCCTTTTTGTTTGCGCGGCATGCGCGCTTTGCTTTCCAGCCATCGAGGCGTAGCGCCCGGCCTTCGTTTTTCCTTCAAGAGGAACGAAGCATGAAGCATCCCGAACTGGCCATCCGGTCTTTTCATCCGGCGGACGAAGCCGCCATTATCCAGCTGTGGACCGACTGCGGGCTGACGCGCCCCTGGAACGATCCGCGCAAGGACGTGGCGCGCAAGCTGACCGTGCAGTCCGACCTGTTCCTGGTGGGCGAGGCGGACGGCGCCATCGTCGGCACCCTGATGGGCGGCTATGACGGCCATCGCGGCTGGGTCAATTACCTGGCGGTGTCGCCGGCGCATCAGCGCCGCGGCTATGCGTCGGCGTTGATGCGGGCGCTGGAACGCAAGTTCCTGGAGATGGGCTGCCCCAAGATCAACCTGCTGATCCGCGCCGGCAACCTGGCGGTCAAGGACTTCTATGCCAGCCTGGGGTTCCAGCAGGACGAGGTGATCAGCCTGGGCAAGCGCCTGATTCCCGATCTGTGAGCCGGGCGGTGTCTAATGAGCGCCTTCGATTCTTTTCCGATAACGGGTTTTCATGACGACACCAGACGAACAATTGCTGGAAGCGGCGACGGCCGGCGACGCACCGGGCGTGGCGCAGGCGCTGGCGCTTGGCGCGACGGTGGACGCGCGCAATGCGTTCGGCGCCACGCCGCTGTTCTGCGCGGCGACCGCCGGCGCGGCCGAGGCGGCGCGCCTGCTGCTGGCGCAGGGTGCGGACACGGCCTGCCGGGCGGGACATGGATTGACCGCATTGCATCAGGCCGCGGGCTGGGAGCGCCTGGAGCTGGTGGCCGTGCTGCTCGAGGCGGGGGCGCACGTGGACGCCGCGTCCGACGATGGCGGCACGCCCTTGATGGCGGCCGCGGCGCGCGGCAATGCCGCCATCGCCGCGTTGCTGCTGGCGCATGGCGCCGAGGCCGACCGCCGCGACGAGGAAGGCTGGAACGCCTGGGCCTGGGCCATCGAAAAGGGCGCGCAGGACGTGGCGGACCTGCTGGAGGAGGAGGGCGCCGAGCCGGCGTTCCCCGAGGCGTAGAGCCCGTCGCCCCGCGCGCTCAGTCGACGCCGGGCGGCAGGCGCCACGCCGGCGGAAGATGGGCGAACTGGCCCCAGGATGTCCAGGGTTGTCCGGCCGCGTCCCGCGGTCGGGTCCACAGTCCCCATTCGGGCGGATCGGGAAAGCCATGCCAGAGCCGTTGGGTCAGCACCCAATGCTCGTCCTGCACGGCGGCATGGCAGACGGCTTCGGCCGAGCGCAGTTGATCCGCGGTCAGGCCGAACAGTCCCTCGGCCGGCAGGTCGCCGAACGGGATGCTTTGCCAGCCGACGGCCACCATCCCGCGGACATGGAAACCCTGCCGCTGGATGTCAGCGGCGGCGTCGTCCAGGTCCCAGGGATGGGGCTCCCACATTTACATCGGCTCGGTCAGGTACACCGCTTCCCGGCCGACGATGGGCATGCGGGTCGGCATGAAGATGGTGCAGTTGTCGCAAGGCGAGCGGATTTCCTCGCCGGCGTTGATGGCGATGAGCTCGCCCTGGTTGAAGACCTCGAAGCCCAGCAGCGGCCGCGTGAAGGTGAAGTCCTCGGACTTGACCATGTGCACCTCGAGCAGCCGGAACGGCTGCGCGGGCGCCGCCGGCGCGCTGTTGGCCGGGGGCGTCGATCAGGCCCAGGTGCGCCAGGAAGCGCAGCGTGACGTCGGTGGCGAGCGTTGCGGCCGATTGCGCGAAGTGCTGGCCGCATTCGACCACCAGCGCGCCGCCGCTGTTCGAGGCGGGATCGCCATGGCGGCCGTAGTTCAGCACGCCGGTGCCGGGGAAGCGGCCGGCCGGCATCACCAGTTGCACCGCGGGGGCGCCGACGGCGGCGGCCAGCGCGGTGTTGCGGTCCATCTCGGGATAGACCCAGAACGGCTGCACCGGCGCCCGCGTCGAATGGATATCGAGCACGTAGTCGGCCGCGTCCAGCACCGGCCGCAGTTCGCGCGCGCGCCGCAGTTCCGGGCTCTGCTCGCTGCCGTCGAGCCATTCGGGCGACCAGATGCGGTTCAGGTTGTGGACCAGCTGGCGGTTTTCGTAGGGGTTGTCGATGTCGAAGGCGTTGTGGGCCTCCATGTTGGCGAAGCTGACGGTGAGCGTGCCGATCTTGGGGCGCACGCCCGTATCGAGCAGGTGCGTGGCCGCCACCATGCCGCAGATCTCGTTGCCGTGCGTCAGGGCGTTGACCAGCACGTGCGGACCGGGCTTGCCGGATTCGAAGCGGTGCACGTAGTCGATGCCGGTGTTGCCCTGGCGATAGGCGGAAAGATCGCGCGGCAGGACTTCGAGCGGCGCGGTGTCGGGGGCGAAAGCGGGGTGGGTCATGTGGGGGTTCCTATTCCGGACGGATGCCGGCGCGGTCGATCAGGTCTTTATACAAGGCCAGGCGCTGCGACATCATGTCGGTGAATTGTTGGGGCGTCTGCAGTTCGGGCGGCAGCGCGCCGCTCTTTTCCAGGGACTGCACGGTGCCGTCCTGGCGCGCGGCGGTCTGCACCGCGTCCAGCAGTTTCCGGGTGATCTCGGGCGGGGTGCCGGCCGGCGCGGCGAGGCCGATCCACGACATCGCGTTCAGCACCGGATAGCCGAGCTCGGCGAAGGTGGGAATGTCGGGCAAGGCTTCCTGGCGCGTGGGCGCGGCCACGGCCAGCGCGCGCATTTTGCCGCTCTGGATGTGCGGCAGGAAGGGCGCGAGGTTGTCCAGCGCGAACTGGGCCTCGTTGGCCAGCAACGCATTCAGCAGCGGCGCGCCGCCGCGGTAGGGCACGTGCACCGCGCGCAGTTGCAGGGTGTGCTTGAGCAGCTCGGCGTTCAACTGGCCCATGCTGCCGACCCCGGCGGTGGCGAAGTGGACATCGTCCGGATGCGCCTTCAGGTAGGCGACGAATTCCGCGAAGTCCTTGACGGGCAGGGCGGCGCTGGTGACCAGCACGTTGGGCGTGCGCGCCAGCTGCGAGATGGAAGTGAAATCCTTGATCGGGTCATAGCCCAGGTTGGGATGCATCAGCGGGTTGGCCAGATGCGAGCTTTGCGACGACGCGACCAGGGTGTAGCCATCGGGTTTGGCGCGCGCCACGCGCTGGCTGCCGATCGCGCCGCCAGCGCCGTCGCGGTTCTCGACCACCACGGTCACGCCCAGGATCTTGCCCAGCACTTCGGCGTAGAGGCGGCCGACCAGGTCGACCGAGCCGCCGGCCGGGAACGGCACGACCAGGGAGATGGGGCGCGACGGATAGGCGTCGGCGCGCGCGGACAGCGGCAGCAGGGCGGCGGCCATGCCCGCGATGAGCAGATTGCGGCGGGCGGGCGATGCGGCCTCGGAGGGGTGCTTCATGACGCTCTCTTGTGGTGACGGACAGTTCGGTCTATTCTGCAACGGGCGTTGCAGAACGAAATATAGTCTGCAATGAACGTTGTTGAATTTGGGGTTATCACCTAGGGCCCGCGCGAGGCTGCCTTGGGTGTGAACCGGCCCAGGGACCTT
Source organism: Achromobacter sp. 2789STDY5608615 (assembly GCF_001298995.1). Taxonomy (NCBI): domain Bacteria; kingdom Pseudomonadati; phylum Pseudomonadota; class Betaproteobacteria; order Burkholderiales; family Alcaligenaceae; genus Achromobacter; species Achromobacter sp. 2789STDY5608615. The sequence continues at coordinate 156,760 of NZ_CYTY01000006.1, read as the reverse complement.
GCCATCATGAATCTGCATCAACGCATCGCCGCCTACGACCGGAAACTGACCAAGACCGAACAGCGCCTGGTCGAGGACATGCAGGCGCGCTACCCGCAGGGCCTGCTCGAATCCGCGACGGCATTGGCGCGCCGGGTCGGCACCAGCGCGTCGACCGTGGTGCGCCTGCTGGCCAAGCTTGGCTACGACAGCTATGCCCAGGCGCAGATGCAGGCGCGCGCCGAACTCACGGCGCTGCTGGCCTCGCCGGGCGAGCGCGCCGACGCCGTCAGCGTCGACAATCCCTCGGCCCAGGCCTGCCTGCGCAATGCGCTGCTGCACGACCAGCACAACCTGGAGACGACCTTTGCCGCGATCGACGTGGCGGCGTTCGAGGCGGCGGTGCGGCTGCTGACGCAGCGCCGCGCGCGCGTGCACGTGCTGGGCCTGCGCCAGGCGGCGCCGCTGGCCAATCACATGGCGCTGTATCTCAACCTGTGCCTGCCCGACGTCAAGGCGATGGCGGCGTCGGGGCCGTTGTTCCTGGAAGACCAGTTGCTCTGGCTGCAACCGCACGACGTGCTGCTGGCGTTCACCTTCCGGCGCTATTCGGTGGCGGCGGCCAATGCCGTCAAGGTGTTCCGCGAGCGCGGCGGCAAGGTGGTGCTGATCACCGATTCCGCGGCCGCGCCCGCGGCCGCGCAGGCACACCACGTGCTGCTGGCTCGCACGTCGAGCGCATCGCCGTTCGATTCCCATGTGGCGGCGCTGTCGATCTGCAATGCGTTGCTGGCAGCGGTGGCGCTGCGCCGTAAAAAGGAACTGGCCGCGACGCTGGAGCGCGGCGAGGCCTTGTGGGATTCGCAGTGGATTCATCCGCCGGCGCGCTGACGCGCCGCGCGCCGGTTTGCGCGCAAGTCCTGAAATGCCTGGAATCACCCCGAATTCACGGGGTTTTCGTGTTTGTCCAGGTGCCTTCGCACCAGTCCATCTAGTACGCCATAACCCCTTGAAAACAAGGCTTTTCAAGCCAAATTATTTTTTTTATATTGCGGCCGGGTAGAGCAGATTCAGGAGCACAGGAATGAACCCGTGGCCGCAACGTCACATCGACGGCTTCGAAGTGATGTGTGAAGTGGTCAGTCTCGATGCCGGGGTGCTGGCGATAGAAATCAGCGTGTCGCGGCCCGGCGAGGCGCACTTCCAGCAGCGTTGGTCCCTGCCGCGTTTCGTGACCTTCGTGGATGCCGGCGTTGCCCGGCGGCACGCTGAACTGGTGTTGTCCGGCATCGTGTCGGTCGACCCGGCGACGGGCGAGCCGCGCTACGGCATTCTCTGAAAAATGCGAGCATCGCGACGGGATGTCGATTCGCTTGCAGCCAGGTATCGAGACGCGGCCGGCCATACCAAATGTTGCCGCCGGCGGCAGGCCGGAAATGCGCTGGATTGCATCGCGCGTGGCGCCCGGCGCGAAAGCCGGGTCGGGCGTGATGTAGGTTTTGTTTCGTTTATCACATCATGTGCCTTGCGCGGCGGCCGCGTCCCGGTACAGTGGATAACGGATGACAACAAAAAAGGAGAGTTCCATGTTCGACACTTTTCCTCTTTTCCGCCGCGCCGGCATGGCCGCCGCGACAATCGGCGTGGCCGGCTTGTTGTTTGCCGGTTGCACCACCACGTCGCCGCAATCGAGCGCCTCGGCGTCAGAGCAGCGGCAGTCCATCAATAGCGCGGCCAACGCCTCGCTGGGCAAGCTCTATCAAGCCTCGCCTCAATCCAAGGAGCTGGTGGCGCGCGCCAAGGGCGTGCTGATCTTCCCCGATGTGCTCAGCGGCAGCTTCTTCATCGGCGCTGAACACGGCAAGGGCGTGCTGCGGGTGAACGGCGCCAATGCCGGCTACTACAGCACCACGGCCGGCTCGATCGGCTTCCAGGCGGGCGCGCAGTCCAAGGCGATGTTCGTGCTGTTCATGACGGACGAGGCCCTGAACAAGTTCCGCAACAGCAATGGCTGGACGGTGGGGGCCGACGCCACGGTGGCAGTGGTGAACATCGGCGCCAACGGCCGCATCGACACCAACACCGCGCAGCAGCCGGTGGTGGGCTTCGTGCTCAACAACGGCGGCCTGATGGCGGGTGTGTCGCTGGAAGGCACCAAGATCGCGAAGATCGATATGTAGGGATCATCCGGACCCGGGCCATCGCGTCCCGGGTCTTGCCGATGCCTGGCGCAATGAAAAACGCCGCGGTGCGAGCCGCGGCGTTTTTTTTGTCCGGGTTGGCGCGTCAGCGCAGGATGTCGTCGCCGTGATTGCGCACCGCGCTCTCGCGTTCGATTTCGGCGGCTTCGATCTTCGGATCCAGGCCGCGCCACCGCAGGATGCGGCCGCGTTCCTCGGCGGGTTCCCAACCCAGGATGCCGTAGCGCGTGATTTCGGTTTCGCCGGTGTCGAACGCCACTTCGAAGTAGCCCTGACGATCGGGTAGCGTGCTGCCGGGGAACCATTCGGTTTCAGGCATGGTGTGCTCCTTGCTAAGCGATGGAGGGACGCCGGCGCCGGCCGGAACCGGCGGCGGACGTTTTCATTTTGGGCTGGCCGGCGCGATCCCGCAAGCGCCATCAACCGAGCGGCACCGCCGTGGTGTAGAGCACCTGCTTGAGGGCGAAGCTGGAGCGGATGCTGGCCACGCCGGGAATGCGCGTGATGTGTTCGACGATCAGCCGTTCGAGCGCATCGACGTCGGGCACCAGGGCGCGGATCAGGTAGTCGGCGTCGCCCGACATCAGATAGCACTCCATGATTTCCGGCAGCACGGCGATTTCGCGTTCGAACACGTCGAGCGCGGCCTTGCGCTGCTTGTCCAGCGAGATCTGGATGAACACGTTGACCTTCAGGCCGAGCTTGCGGGCGTTCAGCAGCGTGACGCGGCGGTCGATCAGGCCTTCGGTTTCCAGCCGCCGCACCCGCGCCAGGCAGGGCGAGGCCGACAGATTCACGCGCGCGGCCAGCTCGACATTGGTGAGGCGCGCGTCGCGCTGGAGTTCGTTGAGGATACGGATGTCGGTGGCATCCAGGTTGATATCCGGCATAAGCGACCTGTAATTGTGGAGAGAACCATGCACTTGTGCTGAGTATGCATGGTATGGCGGCAAATTGAGGTGAAATATGCTGGGGTTTACCCTATAGACTGTTTCTTTCTTTGGCGAATTGGCCAAAGCACGGAATATTCAAGCGGTAGACGCGGTAGCAATGAGTCAGCAGAGTACGTTGCGCAAGTTCTTGCCCCTGGCCGGGGCGGTCATGATCTGGGGCGGCAATTGGCCCGTCATGAAGCTGGGCCTGGCGCACATGAGCCCGTTGTGGCTGGCGGCCAGCCGGTTCGGCTCGGCCGCGTTGATCAGCGCGGTGGTGCTGGGCTTGCTGGGACGGTTGCGGTTGCCGACGCGCCAGGAATGGCCGCTGGTGGCGGGCGTGGCCCTCTTGCAGATGGGGGCGTTCACCGCGCTGGCGCTGTGGGCGTTGCAGTACGTGGCGCCGGGTCGCGCGTCGGTGATCGCCTACGCCACGTCGATCTGGGTCATTCCGCTGTCGTCGCTGGTGCTCAAGGAACGGCTGTCGCCGGCGCAGTGGCTGGCCACCGCGCTCAGCTACGCGGGCATCGGCGTGATCGTGGCGCCGGCCTTCAGCCCGTGGCAGGCGCATACCGTCATCGGCCTGGTGATGCTGCTGGGCGCCTCGTTCGCCTGGGCCTGCAACATCATCCAGCTGCGCGGCAATCGCCACGTGCGCCTGGGCGCCGACATGATTCCGTGGCAGACCGCGATCGCCACCGTGCCGCTGGTCGCGCTGGCCTGGCTGCGCGACGGCGCGCCGGCATTCCTGGCGGTGCCCGACGCCTGGCCGGTGATCCTGTATACCGGTCCGTTGGCCACGGCGCTGACCTTCATCGTGGTGCTGGGCATGACGCAGAAACTGCCGCCGGTGGCGACCTCGATCGCGATGCTGTGCGTGCCGGTCATCGGCCTGATCGTGTCGTCGCTGGTGTTCCATGAGCGCCTCTCGCCGGACCTGACGCCGGGCCTGGGATTGATCGCGCTGAGCGTGGCCGCGTCGGCCGCGGCGGCGCGGGTGAAGCGTCCCCTGGCGCTGCGGCCGTCGTAAGGGCGGCGTGCTATCGTTGCAGTATTGAACTGAGAGTCACGCATGGCATTGCATCGTTTCGAAAAAGGCGAACTGGGACATTGGCTGCGCATCGTTGCCGATAATTCGGAACCGGGCGCCGTCCAGACCACCGTGCCCGCGCACGTGGCCGAAGCCTTGCAGACGTTGCGCTGTATCGATCCCGGCCCCGACGGCGCCTGGCGGATCACCGAAAAGGGCAAGCTGGCGCTGCGCATGGAAGAACCCGGCGCCATCCATCTGCGTTGATCCCGATTTCCACTGCAGGTTTGTGACGGCGGTTTACGCGTCACGAATTAGTGCATTTCTTGCGAATGTCTGCATGCGGCGCGGTATGCGCGGCGGCTCATCCCGATGGGCTACGGGAATCTCCTGAGACGGTTTGTTCGATTTGGCAGCGTCCGGACGTATCGCCAGCCGCATGTCGCCGGTAAGATGAACTTGCGTGACGGATTCAGGTCTATTCATTGCGCGGGAATTCTGCACCCGCTACGTCACGCGTGGTTCACGCGTTTAGGTAACCGACTGGGAGGTAGCACATGCAGCATCGTGACCAGGAAGTACTGATCGACGTTTCCACAGCGGCCATGGATACCGGCGGATATGGCGTACTGCTGACGGTAACGGCTGAGGGCGGCACCGAGGTGGATGCCGCGTTTTCCCACTTGGGCAACTGCGCTTCGTTGGACGAAGCACGCGATCGCGCGGAAATATTCGCGCAGAACTGGGTCGAGGAAAACATCTTCCGCTAGGCGCATCCGCGCTTGAAGGAAGCTGAACGGCTGTACCGGTCTGTGTGCGCATGACGCTCAGAATGGCGTTCCAGAGATGGCGGCGGAAATTTCGGTTATCGTCGCTGCTTCAAAACAAATGGCTCTCATCGGGCCTGCGTCATTCCAAGATGACTGCCGCACAGACCAACTCCGCGCTGGCGGAGCACATCAAGGCTTTTCACGAGCATTTCGACTCTGTCATCCTGCCCATGTGGATGGGGCGGGGCTTCAATGACGCCCTGGGTCTGCCTTTCGAATCCCTGGATGCCGCCACTGGCGAGCCGCTGCCGGCCGAGCGCTATCGCGCCATGGCTTGCGCGCGCCAGCTGTATGTCTACGCCGGCGCGCCGGGCGCCGCCGCGGGCGCGCACGCCGACCGCTTGTTCGCCTCGTTGTGCCGCGTGTTCCGCGACGAGGAGCATGGCGGCTGGCGCTACAGCGTGGACGCCGAGGGCCGGCCGCTCGATCCGACCCAGGACCTGTATACCCATGCCTTCATCGTGTTCGCCTGCGCCGCGTATTTCCGCCGCTCGCGCAACGCGCAGGCGCGCAAGCTGCTGCTGGCCACGGCCGAGACCATCGAGTCGCGCTTCAGGATGGCCGACGGGCGTTATCACGCCGTGCTGAGCCAGGACTGGAGCGAGGCGCTGCGCGGCCCCGCGCAGAATCCGATGATGCACCTGACCGAGGCCTACCTGGCCGCGGCCCAGGTGGCCGAACCGGCGTTGTTCGCGACTCGCCTGCGCGGCCTGGCTCAGGTCATGAGCCAGGTGTTCCTGAGCGCGCCGACGCAATGCATCGCCGAATTGCCGCAGGGCGAGCCGGGCAACCGCATCGAGCCGGGCCATCAGTTCGAATGGCTGTCGCTGGTGCGCGAATCGGCCGAGGTGTTCGACGGGCTGGATCTGACGGAGTCGCTGCCGCGCGGGGTGCACTGGGCCCGCGGTCATGGGGTGGATGCGGGCGGCGTGCTGGCCGCGCTGGACGAGCATGGCGCGGTGCTGGATGACACCCGCCGGATCTGGGCGCAGACCGAGTACCTGCGCGTGCTGGCGGTGCTGGGCGACCTGCCGGCCTTGAACCAGGCGCTGGCGGGCTTCCGCGCCCGTTTCCTGCACCCGGGCGGCTGGCACGAATGCCTGGACCGGGACGGGGCGGTGGCGCGGGCGGACATGCCGTCGACCTCGCCTTACCATCTGGCAACCTGCCTGGCGGCCTTGCCGGCCGTTGTTTAATTGCGCCGTTAACAATTTTTGTCTAACGGGGGACAGATTTAATAGAAAAACATTGGTGAAATCCCTTACAATTTGGTTACCAAGTTAGTGGGGAAGCATCAATGAGCGTTATGTGCTTGGCTTGCCAACGCATCAACCCCGGGTTGGCGGGTGTGGCACCACACTCGCACCTGGGGCATCAGGGATTCACCAACCCGACTCAGAAGGGCCGCGAGGAAAGCCGCGAGGACCATTTCCGCTGCCTGAATTGCGGCGCCAAATGGCTGCGCGAGACGGACAAGTGGGGCGTGGACCTGGGATTCAAACTGGCGCCCTGAAGCGCCGCAACACGCCGGCCGAGAGGCCGCAAATCGCCTGTCATGATCGGGCCCCATATCGGGGCCCGTTTTGTTTTGTAACGTATGGTCGTGGTTTCAGGCTGGCGACGGGGCGCGGGCGTCTGGATCCCGTTCGGCGGTGTCGAGAAGCCACTGGCGGAAACAGGCCAGGGCGTAATGGTCGCGCCGCTGCGGCGGGGCGCACAGGTGATAGCCGCGCGCGATGGCGATGCGCAGGTCGGGGAAGGGGGGGCGGCCACGCGGCCGGCCTGCAGGTCGTCCTGCACCAGGCAGCGCTGCAGCACCGCGATGCCCATGTCGGCCATGACGGCGCGCACCAGGATGCTGACCTGGTCGAAACCGCTGGCCAGCGCGAGTTTGTCGCGGCGCACGCCGGCGGCCTCGAACCAGCTGCCCCAATTGTCCATGCCGTTGGCGTGGTACAGCAGGGGTTCGCCGAGCAGGCCGGCCGGGCTGTCCCACAGGCCCGCGGCTCGGCGCGCGGCGAGCCGGGCGGGGCTGCAGATGACGACCATTTCGCGCCCGATCACGTAGTCCGCCTGCCAGCCGGGCCATTGGCCGGCCACGCCCGAAAGGATGCTGGCGTCGGGCGTGGCGCCGGAGAAATCCTCGTTGCGGCGGTAGGCCGCGAAACCCAGCTGGATGTCGGGATGGCGCCGATGGAAGTCGGGCAGGCGCGGCACCAGCCAGGCGCTTGCCAGGGTCGGCACGCTCGACAGCGTCAGCCGCAGGCGGCGGTCATCGGCGCGCAGTTCGGCGCTGAGCGCCTCGATGGCCTGCAGCGGCGCCAGGCCGTCATCGTAGAGCTTGCGGCCGGTCTCGGTCAGGGTCAGCCCGTGGGCGTTGCGGCGCATCAGCGGCTGGCCGAAATGGGCTTCGAGGCGGGCGATGGCGCGGCTGACGGCGCCCTGGGTCACGCACAGGGTTTCGGCCGCCAGGGTGAAACTGCCCAGGCGCGCCGCCGTCATGAAGGCGTGCAACTCGGACATGGACGGCGAATGCAGGCGCATGGCGCGGCGGGTTCCGGGAGGCCGCGGGCGCGGCTTCAGCATGAGCGTTGGTAATGAAGGCGTGCAATATAGTCGTTTGAAAGCGGATCGTAAAGTTCGGACACTGGCGGCCTCGCAGCAAGACCTGCACCTTTCCCGGAGTCGCTCCATGTCCCGCCGCTTTTTCGGCTGTTCCGCGCGCATCGCGCTTGCCGGCGTCTGCGCCGCGCTGTCTTTCGCCGGCCCGGCGCAAGCCGCCGACTATCCTTCCCGTCCCATCAAGCTGGTGGTGCCGTTCGCCGCGGGCGGTTCGACCGACATCGTGGCGCGCCTGGTGGCCGAGTACGCCGGCCGCGACCTGAAGCAGACCATCGTGGTCGAGAACAAGGCGGGCGCGGGCGGTTCGCTCGGCATGGAGCAGGTGGCGCGCTCGACCGCCGACGGCTACACCATCGGCATGGCGACGATGAGCACGCACGGCTCCAATCCGGCGGTCTACCGCAAGATGAACTATGACCCGCTCAAGGACTTCGAGCCGGTGGCCAATGTGCTGGCCGTGCCCAGCATCTTCGCGATCAATCCGCAGATCCCGGCCAGGAACATGGCCGAGTTCGTCGCCCTGGCCAAGGGCCAGGCGGACAAGTACAGCTTTGCCTCGCCGGGCGTGGGCTCGCTGGGCCACGTGAACATCGAGAACTTCATGATGCTGGCCGGCATCAAGCTGCTGCACGTGCCGTACCGCGGCGCGGGCCCGGCGCTCAATGACGTGATGGGCGGGCAGGTGGACGCGATCACCGACAATCTGTCCTCGACCCTGCCGCAGGTGCTGGGCGGCAAGCTGCGGCCGCTGGCGGTGCTGGGCGCCGAGCGTTCGCCGCTGCTGCCGGACGTGCCGACCTACATCGAGCTGGGCTACCCCGACATGGGCACGGGCGGCTGGTTCGGCCTGGTGGCGCCGGCCGGCACGCCGCCGGCGGTGATCGAGCGCCTGAACCAGGCCGTGCGCGCGGCGATGCAGGATCCCGAATTCCGCAAGAAGGCCGAGGACGTCGGTGGTACGCTGATGCCGACCACGCCGCAGGAATTCAAGATCCAGATCGAACAGGCCCTGGCGCGCTACGCCAAAGTCGCCAAGGCCGCCAACATCCAGGCTGACTGAACGATGACAAACGCCGACTTCCAAGCCGTTTCCGTGCACGCCTCGACCGCGCCCGCCTTGCCGCTGGTGTGTGATTCGCCGCACAGCGGCGAGCAATACCCCGCCGATTTCGGCGCCGCGGCCAGCCTGGCGCAGTTGCGCCAGGGCGAGGACACGCACGTGGACGCCTTGTGGTCGGCGGCGCCGGCGCTGGGCGCCACGCTGGTGGCGGCGCACTTTCCGCGCGTCTACATCGATCCCAACCGCACGCTGCGCGATCTCGATCCGGAGCTGCTGGCCGAGCCGTGGCCGGAGCCGCTCGACCCCGGCGAGAAGACGCGCCTGGGCAAGGGCCTGATCTGGCGCCGCATGGACAAGGCCACGCCGATCTACGACCGCAAGCTGACGCTCGAGGAAGTGCGGCACCGCATCCAGGCGTACTACGAGCCGTACCACGCGGCGCTGGCGCAGGCCATCGAACAGGCGCAACGCGATTTCGGCGCGGTCTGGCACCTGAACCTGCATTCGATGCCGAACGATGCGTATGAGCGGCTGGGCCGCGAGAGCGCGCATCCTTTGGCGGACTTCGTGCTGGGCGATCGCGACGGCACCACCTGTGAGCCGGAATTCATCGCGCTGATCGAGACGGCGCTGCGCGACCGCGGCTACACGGTGGCGCGCAACGATCCCTACAAGGGCGTGCAGCTGATCGCGCAGATCGGCCAGCCGGCGTTGAACCGCCACAGCCTGCAGATCGAGATCCGGCGCCCGCTGTACATGGACGAGGTCACGCGCGAGCGCAACGCGGGCTTCGAGCCGTTGCGCGCGGACCTGTCGCAGGTGTTGGCGCAGGTGGCGCGGTATGTGCGGTCGCGCACGGCGGCGCTATCGTCGACAAAATAGACTCGGTTGAATATTGTGTGGTTGCGCGGCCGCGATTGATGTGTATCAATCGCGGCCGCCGCGCATGCGCTTAAGTTTCCGGGTGGCGGGCCGTTGTCGCTAACAACGAGCTGCGCCGCCGATTGGCGCAGCCTAAAGGAAACCGGTATGGCCGAGAAGATCATCAATGGTTTTTCCGTCGTGGCGTACGCGACGCAACCCGAGGGGCGGATTCCGGCGCGCGCCTTCCTGGAAACCCGACGGTTGCCGGCCAAGGGCGATGCCGCGGCCAAGCCCGCGCCGCAAGCGGATCAGGTCGAGGGCGGCGAGACGCAGGATGACGCGGATGAACCGGAAAGCCTGGCCTTCGAGATTTTCGTGACGCGCCGTTTTCGCGGCGCGGTCGAAGCGATGTCGGCGGCGCGCAACGCGCTGGATCGCGTCAAGTCCGTGGATGAGCACGGCGTGCCGGATCACCTGCCGGACTGACGCCGTCCGTGGGCCGGGGCGGCCCGGCAGGCTGCTTGCGCGTCCCGATGCGCGCTGGCGGCGCGGCCGCCGCCCATATTGTTATCCCCACTTTGTATTTGTCGAACGCCTGAGCACGGGCCGATGATGCCGCATGGCAAGCATCGCCATTCACAGTCTGCTCAAAAGGAAGGTTGATGAATACGAACGTCCAAACGCGCGCCAATCCGACGCGCGGTATTTCGCGCCGCTCGTTGCTGCGCGCGGCATCCCTGGCCGGCCTGGCCGCGCCGCTCGGCATGCTGGGATCGCGGGTGCTGGCGGCCAATGGCGCGCCGCGCACCTACAAGATCGCATGGAGCCAGACCGCGGTGTGTCAGTCGCCGGTTTCGGTGGCGCTGGAGCGCGGCTTCTTCGACAAGTACAACCTCAAGGTCGAGCGCATCAATTTCAGCGGCTCCACCGATCAATTGCTCGAAGCCATCGCCACCGGCCACGCCGATGGCGGCATCGGCATGGCGTTGCGCTGGCTCAAGCCGCTGGAGCAGGGCTTCGACGTCAAGCTGGCGGTGGGCACGCATGGCGGCTGCATGCGGCTGCTGACGGCGGCGGATTCGCCGGTCAAGAGCGTGCAGGACCTGAAGGGCCGCCGCGTCGCGGTGTCGGACCAGGCCAGCCCGGTGAAGAACTTCTTCGCGATCCGCGTGGCGCAGCTGGGCATCGACCCGGAATCGGTGGACTGGCGCCAGTATCCGCAGGATCTGTTCGGCGAGGTGCTGAGAAAGGGCGAGGTCGATGCGATCGCGGGCGACGATCCGCTGATCTACACGCTGCGCGAGGACAACAAGCTGCGCGAGATCGCCACCAACATCGAGGGCGACTACGAGAACCGCACCTGCTGCGTGCTGGGCCTGCGCGGCGACCTGGTGCGCAACGACCCCGAGTCGGCCGCGGCCATCACGCGCGCGGTGATCGACGCGCAGCGCTGGACCGCGTCCAATCCCGACGAGACCGCGCGCATCTTCGCGCCGTATGTGCCGGGCAAGGTGCCGGCCGAGCGCGTGGCGGCGATCCTGCGCAGCCACAGCCATGGCCATGCGTCGACCGGCTCGGCGCTGCGCGAGGAGATCGTGGGCTATGCCAAGGATCTGAAGACGATCAAGGTGCTGAGCGCCAATCTCGACATCAACAAGTACGCGCAAGCGGTGGTGCCCAATGTCCTCGGCTGACGCGCTGGCGGCGGGCGGGTTGCGCGGCGCGCCGGCCGTCGCGCAACCGTGGCGCCTGTGGAAGACCGGCGTGGTCGCGGCCGCGCTGTGGGCCGCGGTGGGCGCGGTGACGCTGCGCTGGCCCAATGTCGAGGTGGGGTTCGTCTCGTGGGGCTATACGCGGGAATTCGGCATCGCGGCGCTGGCGCTGGCGGCGTTGCTGCTGCTGGTGGCGGTGGCCGGCGCGGGCCAGCGCCGGCCGGTGCGGGCGCTGCATCGCGGCGGGCCGTGGCTGGTGCTGCTGGCGCTGGCGGTGGGGGCGTGGGAGATCGCGACGGCCAAGCTGGCGTGGCTGCCCAGCCCGTTCTTCGCGCCGCCGCAGTCGCTGATCGAAGTCTACGTGACCGACTACAAGCGGCTGGCGGACAGCCTGGGCAATTCGCTCTGGCTGCTGTTCAACGGCTTCGGCCTGGGGGCGGCGGCCGGTTTCCTGACGGGCGTGGCGATCGGCTGGTCGCGCGGCCTGGGGTACTGGGTGCATCCGGTGCTGCGGTTCCTGGGGCCGGTGCCGTCGACGGCGTTGCTGCCGATGGCGTTCTTCTTCTTTCCGTCGGGCTGGTCGGCGGCGGTGTTCCTGATCGCGCTGGCGACGTGGTTCCCGGTCACGGTGCTGACGTGGTCGGGCGTGGCCGGCGTGAACCGCGCCTATTACGACGTGGCGCGGACCCTGGGCGCGAGCGAGTGGTTCCTGGTGCTGCGGGTGGCGATTCCGGCGGCGTTGCCGCAGGTGTTCGTCGGCCTGTTCATGGGCCTGGGCGCGTCGTTCTCGGTGCTGGTGGCGGCCGAGATGATGGGCGTCAAATCCGGGCTGGGCTGGTACCTGTCGTGGGCGCAGGGCTGGGCTTCGTATGCCAATCTATACGGCGCGCTGATCGTGATGGCGCTGGTGTTCTCGGGCCTGATCACCTTGCTGTTCGTGGGCCGCGACCGCCTGCTGGCGTGGCAGAAGGGAGTGGTGAAATGGTAGCGGCGCCGCAGGACGCGGGAACGGCCGGCGCGGCGCGCGGCGCGGCGCTGGCGGTGCGGGGCGTGAATCATCGCTTCGACCTGGATGGCGCGGCGCTGCCGGTGCTGGACGATATCGACCTGGAGGTGCGGCCCGGCGAGTTCGTCGCGCTGCTGGGCCCCAGCGGCTGCGGCAAGTCGACCCTGCTGCGGCTGGTGGCGGGGCTGGAGCCGCCGGCGCAGGGCGATCTGCTGGCCGATGGCGAGCCGATCGACGGGCCGTCGCCGTCGCGCATCGTGGTGTTCCAGGATCCGACGCTCTATCCCTGGCGCACGGTGTGGCACAACGTGGCGCTGGGCCTGCAGGCGCGCGGGCTGCTCAAGACCGAGCGCGGGCGGGTCGATGACGCGTTGCAGCGCGTCGGGTTGACGGCGTTTGGCCAGGCCTATCCGCACCAGCTGTCGGGTGGCATGGCGCAGCGCGCGGCGCTGGCGCGCGCGCTGGTCAACGATCCGCGCATCCTGATCCTGGACGAGCCGCTGGGCAAGCTCGATTCGCTGACGCGGATCGCGATGCAGTCCGAGCTGGTGGAACTGTGGCAGCGCAGCGGCTTCACCGCCTTGCTGGTGACGCACGACGTGGAGGAGGCGCTCTTCATGGCGTCGCGCATCATCGTGCTGAGCGAACGGCCGGCGCGGATCAAGGACGAGATCGTCAACGACCTGCCGTATCCGCGCCATCGCGGCGATCCGCGCCTGGCCGAGTTGCGCCGCCGCGCGCTGGCGCTGTTGGGACTGGATGCGACGTGGTGAGCAACGCGGGGTTGGCGCTGGCCGTCGCGGCGGCGCCGGCCGGCATGCTGGCGTGCCTGGCCGCCGCGCGCCGGCGCCCGGACGGTCATGCGATCGCGGTTGGCTTGCCGTTGTCAGGGTTGGCGGCGCTGGCCCTGGCGGCCGCGATCGGCGTGGTGGCGCTGGGCTGGCAGCGGACGCTGGGCGCGCCGGGGCTGTTGGGGTCGCGGCTTGGACACCTGGCGCTGGCCGCGGCGGCGGTGCTGTTGCTGGCGGCGCTGGCCGCCGCCTGGCTGCACAGCCGCGCGCCCGAACGCGCGGCGCGGGCGGCGTGGCGCCGGGCCGGGGCCATGCTGCTGGGCGCGCTGGCGCTGCTGGCGGCATTGCTGGCCGCGGCGATCGCCTGGCAGCCGGACGAGGCGCTGGCGATCGCGCACTGGCCGTTCGCCTGGCGCTACGACGCCGACCTGCCGGTCAGCGGCCATACCTGGCGCCGCCTGTGGCTGGCGCTGGGGCTGACGCTGTTGGCGCTGGCGTTGTTGACGGCGGCACTGTTCGCGCGGCGTGGCCGGCTGGTGTTGCTGACGGCCGCCGCGGGGCTGCTGGCGAGCGCCAGTTGGCCGGCGCCGCGGCTGCTGCTGACGGAGGCGACGCATACGTCCTATCAGCGGTCGCCGCTGGTGTTTTCGGATGACAACCTGCTGCGGGGCGCGCGCCTCTACCAGGCGCATTGCGCCGCCTGCCACGGCGCGCGGGCGGATGGCCGCGGCGTACTCGCGACCGGCCTGCCCGCCTGGCCCAGCGTGCTGGGGGCGGCGCTGTTCGACAACCGCCTGGAGGGCGAGCTGTATGCGCGCCTGGCGCGCGAGGGGGCGGCGCACGGCGGCGCCACGCAGGCGCCGGGCGAGGCGCTGACGCCGGACCAGATCTGGCAGGTGCTGGACTATCTGCGGCTGCAGGCCTACGGCGCCGGCGGCGGCACGGGCATGCCGGCGATCCCGGCGCCGGTGGTGGCGCTGACCTGCCGCGACGGCCGCGCCGCCACGCTGTCGGGCCTGCGCGGCCTGCCGGTGCGGGTGGCGGCCTTCGCTCCTGGCGCGCCGCCGGAACCGCAGGATCCGCGCCTGCTGACCGTGGCGTTGACGCGCGGCGGCGCGCCGGCGGCGGACGCCGATTGCGTGGCGGCGGGCGCGGCGGCATGGGAGGCCTATGCGCTGGCCGCGGGCGTGGCGCCGGCCGACCTGGCGGGCGCGCAGTTCATGGTGGACCGGCGCGGCTGGCTGCGGGCGCGACGGCTGCCGGGCGCGGCGCCGGCCTGGACCAGCGCGGACAACGTCTGCGGTCCGGGCGGCCGCATGGAGAACGCTTCGGCCCAGGGGCTGGGCGCGCTGCTGCTGGCGATGGATCGCGCGCCCATCGAGATTCCGGATGCGCGGCGCAGGCAGTGATGCGCCATCGCCCGGCGTGGCGGCCGGGCACCTTTTTTCCTTTCCCTTTCACTAACGCGAGGCAGGCAAGATGAGTACCTTGAATGAATACCTGGGCCAGAAGCGCGAGGCGGTGCTGGCGCGCAATGCGCGTGATCCGGGCACGGTGACGCCGGTGAAGCTGCGCGCGCATGTCAGCGCCGAAGGGCGCAGCGGCGTGCGCCGCATCCGCATCCGCGACCATCAGGTGGTGAGCGACAGCCCGGCGGATTTCGCCGGCTACGACCTGGGGCCGAGTTCGCCGGAACTGCTGCTGGGGTCGCTGGGCAGTTGCCTGACGCATATCTTCCTGATCAAGGCGGCCGAGCTGGAATTGCCGCTGGAATCGCTGGAGGTCGAGATCGAAGGCGACCTGGATCCGCGCGGCGGCAAGCCGGGCTACGAGAAGGTGCCGTTCTTCCCGCACAACATCCGCTATACGGCGCACATCGTGTCGCCGGCCGATCCGCAGGCGGTGCGGGCGGTGCACGAGGCGGTGGAGCAGTGGTGCCCGATTCTCAACCTGCTCAAGCAGCCGCAGCCGCTGGAAGGCAGCGTGCGGCATACGCGGCCGGGGGCTTGAGCGGCGGCCATTCGCACCGCGCGCGCTGGCGCGTCAGGCGGCCAGGCCGACGGGCCAGGATTCAGGTCAGCGAGCTGCGCATCAGGATCTCGGTCAGCGCCCGGGTGGGCTTGTTGGGCGCGGGCGCCGAGATGACGATGAACTCCACCTGCGGCAGCGCCGGCAGGGCCAGCGCGCCGGCCGGCGCCGCCAGTCCGGCGGTGGACAGGTGCGAGGGCTGCACGGTGATGCCCAGGCCGGCGCGGGCCGCCGCCTGGCAGCCGGCGTAGCCGGTGCTGGTGCAGACGATCTGCCAGCTGCGGCCGGCGCGCGCCAGCGCGTCCAGCGCCAGGGTGCGGGTGACGCTGGGCTCGCGCAGCAGGATCAGCGGCAGCGGCGCGTCGGGCGCCAGGCGCAGGCCTTCCTTGGCACGCCACAGCAGGGCTTCCTTGTGCAGGGTCTGGCCGCGACGGTCGCCGCGGCGGCGCTTGCCGATCATCACGTCCAGGCCGTTGTCGTCGAGCAGGCGGTAGAGATCGCTGGTGACGCCGATGGTGATGTCCAGCTCCACTTCGGGATGCGCCTGGCGGAACGCGGCCAGCACGTCGGGCAAGGGCCCCATCGCCAGGTCGTCGGAGGTGCCGAGCCGCACGCGGCCGCGCAGCCGCGGGGCGTCGAACAGCCGCTCGGCGCGTTCGTGCGCGTCGAGGATGATCTCGGCGTGCACCAGCAGGCTGCGGCCGTCGCTGGTCAGGGCCAGCGAGTGGGTGTCGCGCAGGAACAGGCGGCGGTTCAGCGCCAGCTCCAGCTGGCGGATGTGCTCGCTGACGGTGGGCTGGGTCAGGCCCAGGCGGCGCGCGGCCTCGCTGAAGCTGGGCGAGGCGGCGGCCGCGGCGAAGGTCTTGAGCCAGAGCGGATTGAGCATGGCGGCCTGCCTATAGGGAATTCCGATAACAGTTAAAGTAACCAGTGGCCTTCACGATAGCAAGCGCCGCGCCTATAGTTTCCGCGACCTTCCCGGAAACTTCCCGCCATGCGCCGCTTCCTGCCCGACCAGTTCACCCTCATCCTGATCGCCACCGTGGCGTTCGCCAGCTTCTTCCCCGCCGTGGGCAAGGGCGCGTCGTTCATGATGGTGGCCAGCAACCTGGCCATTTCGCTGCTGTTCTTCCTGCATGGCGCGCGCCTGTCCACCGACGCGATCGTGGCCGGCGTCAAGGACGTGCGGCTGCACGCGCTGATCCTGGGCTGCACCTTCATCCTGTTCCCGGCGCTGGGGCTGGCGCTGCGGGCGCTGTTTCCCGGGTTGCTGACGCCGGCGTTGTGGCTGGGCGTGATCTTCGTGTGCACGCTGTCGTCGACGGTGCAGTCGTCCATCGCCTTCACCTCGATGGCGCGCGGCAATGTGCCGGGCGCCATCTGCGCGGCGACGGCGTCCAACCTGCTGGGCACGGTGCTGACGCCGCTGCTGGTGGCCGTGCTGCTGCATCGCCAGGGCGGCGGCCACGGCCTGGCCGACGCCGGCCGCATCCTGCTGCAATTGCTGTTGCCGTTCGCGGTGGGCAGCCTGCTGCGGCCGTGGATCGGCGCCTGGGCGCAGCGCAACAGCCGCGTCCTGTCGAAGGTGGACCGCAGTTCGATCCTGCTGGCGGTCTACACCGCGTTCAGCGAAGCGGTGGCGCAGGGCATCTGGCACGCGTTCCCGGCGATCGACCTGGCCACCATGGTGCTGGTCAATGCGCTGCTGTTGGGGGCGGTGCTGCTGATCACGACCTGGGGCAGCCGCAAGCTGGGGCTGTCCAAGGAGAACGAGATCACGTTGGTGTTCTGCGGCTCGAAGAAGTCGCTGGCGTCCGGCATTCCGCTGGCCACGGTGCTGTTCGGCACCTCGCAGATGGGTATCGTCGTGCTGCCGCTGATGATCTTCCACCAGATGCAGCTGATGGTCTGCGCGGTGCTGGCGCGCCGCTATGCCGATCGCGCCGAGCCGGCGCAGACGGCCGCGCCGGCCCGCGCCTGACGGGTCAGCCGCCGCTGGCGAGCGGCTGGATCCTGCCGCTGGGTTGCCAGTAGACGGCGCCGTCGCGCTCCTGCACCGTCAGCACCGTGAGGCGGCCGTTCTTACAGGGGCCGCCCACGCACAGGCCGGTATCGGGCTGATAGGTGGCGCCGTGGCGGGCACACATGATCAGGTCGCCGGCGCGCGTGAAGAAGCTGCCTTCCCAATCGAGTTCGACGCCCACGTGGGCGCAGCGATTCAGATAGCCATGGACCCGGTCCTGGTAACGCACGAAGAACGCCGTGGTCTGCCCCGCGCTGTCGGAGACCGGCAGTTTGACGCCCAGCCCGCCATTGACCAGGTCGGTGGCGGCGCAGACGCGGACTTCGGGAGCGATACGGGAATCCTGCATGGAAGGCCTTGGAATCAAAGGGTGCGATCTTGGGTCAGGGGGCGGGGCTTGTCAATCGGCCGGCGCGGCGGTGTTTTCCTGCTGCCGCGCCCACATCGCGGCATACAGGCCGCCCGCGGCCAGCAAGTACGTATGGCGGCCGCGTTCGGCGATGCGGCCATCCTCCAGCACGATGATCTCGTCGGCGTCGGCCACGGTGGACAGGCGGTGGGCGATGATGAGCGTGCTGCGGCCGCGGCTGACCTCGCGCAGGTTGGTCTGGATGTCGCGTTCGGTGCGGGTGTCGAGCGCGCTGGTGGCTTCGTCGAACAGGAAGATGGCCGGGTCCTTGAGCAGGGTGCGGGCGATGGCTACGCGCTGCTTTTCACCGCCGGACAGCTTGAGGCCGCGCTCGCCCACCATGGTCTGGTAGCCGTCGGGCATGGCCATGATGAGGTCGTGGATGTGCGCCAGCCGGGCCGCGTGCTCGATCTCGGCGTCGGAGGCGCCGGGCCGGCCGTAGCCGATGTTGTAGCGGATGGTGTCGTTGAACAGCACGGTGTCCTGCGGCACCACGCCGATGGCGGCGCGCAGGCTGGCCTGGGTGACGTCGCGGATGTCCTGGCCGTCGACCAGGATGGCGCCGGCGTCGGCGTCGTAGAAGCGGAACAGCAGCCGCGCGATGGTGGACTTGCCCGCGCCCGAGGTGCCCACCACGGCCACGGTCTTGCCGGCCGGCAGGGTGAAGCTCACGCCCTTGAGAATGGGCCGGCGCTCGTCGTAGCCGAAGCGCACGTCGCGGAACTCGACTTCGCCACCGGCCACGCGCAGCGGCTGCGCGCCGGGCCGGTCGGCCACTTCGCGGTCCTGGCCGAGCAGCTCGAACATGCGCTCCATGTCGATCATGGCTTGCTTGATCTCGCGGTAGATGAAGCCGAAGAAGCTGAGCGGCGAGTACAGCTGCAGCAGGTAGGTGTTGACCAGCACGAAGTCGCCCAGGGTGTAGCGGCCCTCGGCGATGCCGTTGGCGGCCATCCACATCACCAGCGTGAGGCCGGCGGAGATGATGACGGCCTGGCCGACGTTGAGGATCGACAGGCTGACCTGGCTGCGCACGGCGGCGCGTTCGTAGCGGGTGAGCGAGGCGTCGTAGCGGCGCGCTTCGTGTTCCTCGTTGCCGAAGTACTTGACGGTTTCGTAGTTCAGCAGGCTCTCGATGGCCTTGGTGTTGGCCTCGGAGTCGGTTTCGTTCATCTGCCGGCGGAACTTGGCGCGCCATTCGGTGACGGCCAGCGTGTAGGCCATGTAGAGGATCACCGTGGCGCCCGTGGCCAGCGCCAGCCAGGCGTCGAACATCTTCCACAGCACGATACAGACCAGGCCGATCTCGAAGAAGGTCGGCAGGATGTTGAACAGCAGGAACGACAGCAGCGTCTGGATGCCCTTGGTGCCGCGCTCGATGGCGCGGGTCAGGCCGCCGGTCTGGCGCGTCAGGTGAAAACGCAGCGCCAGGCCGTGCAGGTGGCGGAAGATGCGCAGGCCGACCGAGCGGATGGCGTGCTGGCCGACGCGGGCGAAGAGGGCGTCGCGCAATTCGGAAAACAACAGGGACAGAACGCGCGCGCTGCCATAGGCCAGGATCAGGCCCAGCGGCACGGTCACGCTGCCCGGCGCGCCCTGGCCCAGGGCGTCGATGGCGTGCTTGTACAGCAGCGGCGTGTAGACGGTGGCCGCCTTGGCGGCGAACAGGCACAGCAGCGCGGCGACGACGCGGGCCTTCAGGCCGGTCTGGCCGGGCGGCCAGAGGTAGGGAAACAGGGTGCGCAGCGTGGCGAAACCGCCACGGCCGGGCGTGCGGGAGTCGGGGGTTGTCATAGGGGCGGCAAGGGCAAATGGCGTGGGCCCGCGCGGGGCGCGGGCCGGGTATGGAGGCGATTATCCGGCACCGGCGCTATTATTTAACTGAAAACCCCTGGGACGGATGGGCCACGCGCAGGCCGCTCCCGGGGGTTTTCCATCCGGTTTTCGCATGCGGGCGCAGCAGGGCGGGCCCGTCATCCACTGTCGACCAGGCGTACGCCCGGCAGCATTCCTGGTCGCGCGACCTGGCGCGTTTTCGCCGTGCAAGTGTTGCGTTGCAAGCTTCGGAGGGTCATATGGCGAAGGTACCCACAGTCAAACTGAACGACGGCAGCAAGATTCCGCAATTGGGCCTGGGCGTCTGGCAGGTGCCGGACGAGCAGGCCGCCGCCAGCGTCAAGGAGGCGCTGGCGGCGGGCTACCGTTCGGTGGACACTGCCGCGATCTATGGCAACGAATCCGGCGTCGGCGCCGGCCTGCGCGCGGCGGGCGTGGCACGCAAGGATCTGTTTGTCACGACCAAACTGTGGAACGACAGGCATGGCTTCGATTCGGCCCACGAGGCCATGAACGAGAGCCTGGAAAAGCTCGGCCTGGCCTATGTGGACCTGTACCTGATCCACTGGCCGGTGGCGGGCAGTGAGAAGTTCGTCGACGCCTGGCGCGCGATGATCGAGATGAAGGAGGATGGCCGCGCGCGTTCGATCGGCGTGTCCAACTTCACGCGGGCCAACCTCGAGCGCCTGATCGACGCCACCGGCGTGACGCCGGCGGTCAACCAGATCGAACTGCACCCGGGCTTCGCGCAACGCGAGCTGCGCGCCTTCCATGACAAGCACGGCATCGCCACCGAGTCGTGGAGCCCGCTGGCGCAGGGCGGGGTCACCAAGGAAAAGACGATCGTGGACCTGGCGCGCAAGCACGGCAAGTCGCCGGCGCAAGTGACGCTGCGCTGGCACTTGCAGCACGGCCTGATCGTGATCCCGAAGTCGGTGACGCCGGCGCGCATCCGCGAGAACATCGACGTGTTCGATTTCGAATTGTCGAGCGCGGAGATGGCGGCGATCGACGCCATCAAGGAAGGGGCCCGCCTGGGGCCCGATCCGGAGAAGTTCGGCAAGTGAGGCGCGCGGCGGCCGCGGGCCGCCGGCTCGCTACGCGTCGGGTTGCGCGGGCGGGAAGAACCAGTAGCGCACGATGACCACCAGCAGGATGGTCAGCGCGGTCCAGGAGGCCCAGTGCCAGCCGCCGGTGCCCAGCAGCGCGGCCAGCAGGCCGAAGACGCTGAGCACGCCCAGCAGGATCGGCACGCCCCAGACGAACAGGAAGCCGCGGGAGGATTTCTTGCTCATGCGGGGCTCCGTTGCGGGGTGGCGGCGGCCTGGTGCTTGCGCACCAGCTCGGCGATGCGGGCCTCGGTGGCGCGGCGGCGCGCCAGCCACAGGTAGAGGCCGCTGACCAGCACCACGATGGTGATCAGGTCGAGCACGGCCCAGATGATCTTCAGCGGCAGGCCGCCGTAGTCGCCGAAGTGCAGCGGACGCGACAGCTCCAGCGCGGTCAGATACCACGGCATCTTGGCGACGGTGGTCAGTTCGCCGTTGCGGCCGTCGATCAGGACCGGCGTGTTCATCTTGGAGGTCAGCGGCGTGGCGCCGCGCATCCAGGCGATGTAGTGGTGCGGGCTGCCGAAGGCGTTGCCGGGGAAGGCGATGAACGACACTTCGTTGCCCGGCAGGGCCTTGCGGGCGGTGTCCGCCGCGGCCTGGGCCGACGACAGTTCGGCCGGCACGCCCTGGCCCTTGTAGGGTTCGAGGATGCGCACCAGCTCGGTCGATTGCCACAGCCGGAACAGCGGCGTGGACAGCTCGTTGATGACGCCGGTGAAGCCGACCACGAAGGCCCACACCAGGGTCACGATGCCGAGCAGGTTGTGCAGGTCGAGCCACTTCAGGCGGGTCGAGCGGCCGGCGCGCACGGTGCCGAATTCCAGCTTCTTCATGAAGGGCCCGTAGAGCACTACGCCCGAGACGATGGCGATGCAGAACAGCAGCCCCATGAAGCCCAGGAACAGTTCGCCCGGCAGGCTGGCGAACAGGTCGACGTGCAGCGACAGCATGATGCCCATGAACGAGAAGCGGTCCTGGGTGTAGAGCGGGCCGTCGAGCAGCACGTCGCCGGTGCGGCCGTCCATGCGCACGGCGTGGCCGGAGACCTGGCCGTCGCCGGGCTTCTTGGCCATGCCGACGTAGACCTGGGGTTCGTCGGGGTCGAAGAACAGGTAGTCGACGACTTCGCCGGGGTACATCGAGCGGGCCTGCGTGACCAGCTTGTCGAGGTTGGCCGGCGGCGTCGAGGCGGGCACGTCGGACAGCGGCTTGGCGTCGTCGAGCCAGTGTTCGATCTCGTGGTGGAACACCAGGGGCAGCCCGGTCAGGCAGATGATGAGCAGGAAGATCGTACAGACCAGACTGGTCCACTTGTGGACCAGGTACCAGGTTTTGATGGTGGAGGCGGCGGTCATGGCGACGGCGGGGCGGCTCGCGCGGCCCCCTTCAGGTTGGATTTTGGGAAAGACGGAACATTATCACGAATAATAGCTATTCTCGTAACGCCGTTCATGAGATCGCGCGTGAAAGCCCGGTGTAATCGGGGACTGATAAAAGCGGGTTAAAAAGAAACATGGGCCCGATTGGGCGGGCTGGATCATCATGCAGCAACGTTTTCTGAAAGTGCCGCGCAACGAGCAGGGCCGCGATTTCGCGGTGGGCGACGTGCACGGCTGTTTTACCCGCCTGCAGGACAGCCTGGGGCGGATGGGGTTCGACGCCAGCCGCGACCGGCTGTTTTCCGTCGGCGACCTGGTCGACCGCGGGCCGGAGAGCGAGGCCGCGCTGGATTGGCTGGCGCAGCCCTGGTTCTTCGCGGTGCAGGGCAACCACGAGGACTATGCGGTGCGTCACGTGCGCACCGGGCAGGTGGACGTGGTGAACTGGCGCGGCTACGGCGGCGGCTGGTTCCTGGACCTGCCGGCCGACCGCCAGCAGGTCTACGCCGAGGCCTTCGGGCAACTGCCCATCGCGATCGAGGTGGAAACCTCGGCGGGCCCGGTGGGGCTGCTGCACGCGGACTGCCCGGTGCTGTTCTGGCCGCGCCTGGAATCGGCGCTGCAGGACCGCTACAAGCGCACCAGCGCGGCCTGCCGGTGGTCGCGCGAGCGGCTGCGGCAACTGGACCGCACCGGCGTGCGCGGCGTGCGCGCCGTGGTGGCGGGCCACACGCCCGTGGCCGCGCCGCTGGCGCTGGGCAACGTCTATCACATCGATACCGAGGGCTGGAAGGACGGCTACTTCACCTTCCTCGACCTGGAAACGCTGCAGGCCTGGCCGCGCGCGGTGGTGACCGAGCCGGATACGGAAGCGGTCCGCTGACGCGGGCCGCGCGCGCTCGATCCGGCCGCGCCTACCAGCGGTAGGTCGCGGTCGCCAGCACCGTGCGCTGATCGCCATAGCGGCAGGCGCCCGCGCTGCAATTGCTGAGATAGGTCTTGTTGCCGAGGTTGCGCACGTTCAGCGCCAGGTTCCAGCCCTGTACCTGGTAGCCGATCATCGCGTCGAACAGCGTGTAGCCCGGCAGCTTCTGGGCGGCCGACTCCTGGTAGCCCCAGTTCGGTCCGGTGTAGCGCGCGCCCAGGCCGATCTTGATGCCGGATGCGAAGCGGTAGTCGGTCCACAGCGCGATCTGGTTGCGCGACACCGCCTGCATCTGCTTGCCGACTTCGCTGGGCGTGCTGCTGGCCGTGACCTCGGCCTTGGGCGTGTACGTGTAGGCGGCCACCACGTTCATCTGCGGCAGCGGCCGGAATGCGGCTTCCAGCTCAAGGCCGCGCACCTGCACTTCGCCGGTCTGCTTGGGCAGGAACTCGGGCGTATAGGTGATGTAGTTGTGGCGCCGCAGGTCGAACACCGCCGCGCTGTAGCGGCTGCGCCCGCCGGGCGGCTCGTAGCGGATGCCGAGTTCGTACTGGCGCCCGGTTTCCGGCCGCATCGGGTTGTTGGTCACCGGGTCGATGGTGGCGGTGGGCGAGAACGATTCAGCGTAGCTGAAGTACGGCGCGATGCCGCTCGGATGCAGGTAGACCAGGCCGGCGCGCTTGCTGAAATGGTGCTCGGAGATCTTGGTGCGGGAGCCGTCGATGTTGCTGTCCACGTCCGCGCTGGCCTTGTCGTAGCGGCCGCCGAGCGTGGCCACCCAGTTGCCCCATTTGATCTGGTCCCGCAGGTAGAAGCCGGTCTGGGCCAGCCGGGTGGTGGCGTCGAACCAGGGCGCGGCGGTCTCGACCGGGCTGCCGTACGACGGCGAATAGCCGTCGATGGGCGCGACCACGCCGTCGTTGTAGGTGCGCTGGTAATTGCGCGAACGCTGGTAGTCCAGTCCGAACAGGAAGGTGTGGGTCCAGTCGCCCAGGGCGACCTTGGCCTGCGCCTGGTTGTCGATAGTGAAGAGCCGCGCGTTTTCCTGGCTGCCGAACGGGAACCGTTCCAGCAGGCGGAAGTTGGCGGGGTCGTCCGGGTTGGCGGGGTTGACCGTGGCGAAGCCGCCGCGCACGTAGACCTGACGGTAGTCGACGCTGGTGTAGCCGTAGCGCGTGTTCTGGCGCACGGTCCAGGTGTCGTTCAGGCGGTGTTCCAGCAGATAGCCGACCATCCACTGTTCCTGGTTGAAGCGGTCGAAGCCCGGTTCGCCCACATAGGTGTTGCGCGAGAATTTCCCGTTCGGATTGGGCAACTGTGTGCCGATCTCGGGAAAGCTGCCGTAGGAACTGCCGTCGCGCACCCGCAGATAGTGCGACAGCAGGGTCAGGGTGGTGTCGCTCGACGGCTTGAGGGTCAGCGCCGGCGCGATGAAGAAACGGTCGTTGGGCAGGCCGCTGGCGGGCAGCTCGGCGTCGCGCGCCAGGCCCGTGATGCGGTAGAGCACCTTGCCGTTGTCATCCAGCGGACCGGAGAAATCGCCCGCCACCTGGCGCCGCGAATGGTCGCCGACCTGCGCTTCCAGTTCGTGCAGGGGTTCGTCGGTGGGGCGCTTGCTGACGACGTTGATCATGCCGCCCGCGCCGTTCTGGCCGTACAGCACCGAGGTCGGCCCGCGCAGCAGTTCGATGCGCTCGGCGCCGTAGACCTCGGTCTGCCAGACCGCCCAGCTGTTGTTGTTGCGCAGTTGCAGGCCGTCCAGGTAATAGCCCGGCGTCTGCGCATCGAAGCCTCGGATGATGGTCCAGTCAAAGCGCGTGTCGGCGCCCCATGGCAGGGTGTTGATGCCCGGGGTGTAGGCCAGGCTTTCCTTCAGGCGCGAGGCGCCGGTTTCGCGGATGAAGTCCGCCGTCACGACCGAGATGGACTGCGGCGTTTCGAGAATGCTGCTGTCGGTCTTGGTGCCGGTGGCGCTGCGGCTGGCCACATAGCCGTCCACCGGGCTCCAGGCCGTTTCGGGGCGGCCGGTGACGGTCACTGCCGGCAGCGTGGCGGGGCTGTCGGCGGTGGGCGCCGGGCGCAGCGTATAGGCGCCGTTGGCGCCGCGCACGACGCGCAGGCCCTGGCCCTGCAGCAGGGTGGCGAAGCCGTCCTGCACGGAATAGGCGCCGTTCAGGCCGGGACTGGTCTTGCCGCGGGTCAGGGCGCCGTCGGCCGACAGCTCGATCCCCGCTTCGCTGGCGT
>NZ_CYTY01000006.1:43564-131473 GCF_001298995.1 Achromobacter sp. 2789STDY5608615 | reverse complement strand
TGCTATGTCTTCCGGACGAGCGGGCGATTTCCTCAATGCCGCGCCAACAAAAATTGCAACAGGGGCCAGGGTTTGCGCGGGGCGCTTCTGGCGGTCGTTGCGCCCTAGCGTGATGCCCTGGGGCCGACGGTGACCCAATAGCGGCTGAACGTGTGAATGTCGACCGGCACGCCCAGCGTCAGGTTGTGCAGGGCGCGGTCGGTGTCGCGCAGGGGGAAGACCCCGGTGACGCGGAGGTCGGCGACGGCCGGGTCGCAGCGCAGGAAGCCGCTGCGGTAGCGGGCCAGCCGCGCGGTGAAGTCCGCCAGCCGCATGTCCTCGGCCAGCAGCACGCCGCGCGTCCAGGCGGCGTCGGCCTCGCGCGCCGCGGCGGGCGGTTCGGCGCGCTGCGGGTCGAAGCGCGTGCGCTCGCCCTCATGCACCCGCAGGACCGCCTGGGTGGCCGCGCCGGGATAAACGTCGACCGCGCCCTGGTAGACCGCCAGGTGCGCCTGCGGGCCGGCGTCGCGCAGGGTGAAGCGGGTGCCCAGCGCCTGCACCATGCCTTGCCGGCTCTGCACGCGCAACGGCCTGTCCTGGGCATCGACAGCGGTCGACACCAGGATTTCCCCGGCCAGCAGCAGGATGCGGCGCTCGTGGCGATCGAAGCGCACGTCGATGGCCGAGCCGCTGTCGAGCACGACGCGGGAGCCATCGGCCAGGGTGATGTCGCGGATCTCGCCGACGGCGCTGCGGTGGTCGGCGGTCAGCACGCCCCAGCGCCCGCTTTCGCGCCAGAGCAGGGTGGCCCCGGCGGTGGCGGCCGCCGCGATGCCCAGTGTCCGCAGCGCTTTGCGGCGCGCGGCATAGGCCTGCGGACGGGCGTCGAGCAGCACCGTGCGGGAGGCCGGCTCGGAGACCCCGGCCAGCTTGGCGTCCATGACCTGCAGGCGGCGCCAGGCGCGCAGGTGGTCGGGATGGGCGGCCAGCCAGGCGTCACAGGCCGCGCGGTCGGCCGCGCTGGCCTCGCCCGACCACAGCCGCGCCATCCAGGCCGAGGCGCGGCGCACGACCGCGGGATCGATCGCCGGCCCCTGGCCGGCGGCCGCGTCAGTGCGCGCCATCGTAGAGGGCCTGGTAGCACGCCAGCAGCGCCGCCGCGACGTACTTCTCGACCGAGGAGACGGACACGTGCAGCCGTTCGGCGATCTCGCGGTAGCTCAGGCCGTCGAGCTTGCACAGCAGCAGCGCCATGCGGACCTTGGGCGGCGGCTTGTGCAGGATGGTGTCGACTTCGATCAGGGCCTCGACCGCCAGGGCGCGGACTTCCTCGGACGGCGCCAGCGCCACCGGCAGCGCGGCGATGGCCTCGAGGTAGGCGGCCTCGATGCCGCGGCGGCGGTACAGGTCGATCAGCAGGCCGTTGGCGATCTGGGTCAGGTGGCGGCGGGACTGGTCCGGCTGCGGCGTGGCGCCGGAGGCCAGGATGCGGACGTAGGTGTCGTGCGCCAGATCGGCGGCGTCGAAGGCGTTGCCCAGCCGCTTGCGCAACCAGCCACGCAGCCAGCCGTGGTGGTCACCGTAAAGCACTTCGATGGGCTGGGGGGAGGTCCCGGTCGCGGACATGATGGACTGGCGTGGCGTTGGCGCGGCGCATTCCATGATCCGGAATGCGAATTATTCCGGATCATAGTTGATCCGCGCGCGCGCCGGCAAGCCGGTCTTTCCCGGGCGGATCGGCCCGTGCTGGACGGGCCCGAAGGAGGATCGCTAGAGCGGCCGCGCGGCCAGCGGCCCGATGCCGCTGATGGCGCTGGCGCGGGCCGGGGTGTCGGCGTCGACGCGCGGCACCGGGATCGGCGGGATCGGGGTGTTGCCGCCGTCGCCGCCCGGGTTGCCCCCGGAAGCGCCGCCCAAGGCGCCGCCCAGCGTGCCGCTGCCGGCGGCCGGGATCGGAATCGGCTGCGCCACCGGGGCCTGCTGGCCCGGCGCCGGCTGTGCGGACGCCGGCTGCGCGGGCGCCTGCTGCGGCGCGCCCGCCTGGGGCTGAGTCGCCGGCGGCAGCGTCGCGCCCGGCGCGGGCAGGGGCCGCACCGAGTTGTCGACGCCGTCGGTGGAACGGTTGTTGTTGAGGAAGTCGGTCAGCGGGTCGCCGCTGGACAGGTCGAGCGAGGCCACCGCCTGGCCCGGCGGGAATTCGTTGAAATAGTATTCGCCGTTGTCCACCAGCAGGCCGTCGGGACGCGGCGCCGGCTTGGTCTCGGGCACGCCCTTGAGGGCCGGCTGCATGTAGTCGAGCCAGGTGGTCAGCGCCAGGCCGCTGCCGAATTCGTTGGTGCCCAGCGACTTGGGCTGGTCGAAGCCCATCCAGACCGTGGTGGCCAGGGTGGGGGTGAAGCCGGAGAACCAGACGTCGACCGCTTCGTTGGTGGTGCCGGTCTTGCCGCCGATGTCGTTGCGCTTGAGCACCTGGTGCGCGCGCGCCGCGGTGCCGCTGGTGGTGACGCCGCGCAGGATGTCGTCCATGACCCAGGCGGTGCGCGGGTCGATGGCGCGCGCGGCGGCGTCGCCCGCCACCACCGGCTGCGCCTGCATCAGCACGTTGCCCGAGCGGTCGGTGACCTTGTCGATCAGGTAGGGCGTGACGCGGTAGCCGCCGTTGGCGAACACGCTGTAGCCGTTGACCACCTGCAGCGGCGTGGCGCCGCCGGCGCCCAGGCCCAGCGGCAGCACCGCCGGCCAGCGGGCCTTGTCGAAGCCGAAGCGGGTCAGGTAGTCCTGCGCGTACTGCGGGCCGATGGCCTGCAGGATGCGGATGGTGACCATGTTCTTGGACTTGTACAGGCCCTGGCGCAGCGTCAGCATCGGCTCGTAGCGGTTGCCGTCGTTCTTGGGCTGCCAGTCTTTCGAGCCGGTCTGGGCGGCGGTCAGCATGAAGGGCTGGTCGGAGATCTGGGTGGCGGGCGTCAGGCCGCGCTCCAGGGCCGCGGCGTAGACGAACGGCTTGATGTTCGAGCCCGGCTGGCGCCAGGCCTGGGTGACGCGGTTGAAGGTGCCGCGGTTGTAGTCGAAGCCGCCGATCATGGCGCGGATGGCGCCGTCCTGCGGCACCATCGACACCAGCGCCGCCTGCAGCGCCGGCATGTTGATGATTTCCCAGCCGTCGCCGTTCTTGTGGATGTAGACCACCGAGCCGCGCTGGATGCGCTGGCTGTCGCTGGCCTTGGGGTTGAGCGCGCGCGCCACCACCGACAGCGCTTTCTTGTCGGAGATGGTGATGATGTCGCGGGCGCTGCGGGCCACGGTCACTTCCTGCGGGCTGGCGGCCAGCACCACGGCGGCGAGCAGGTCTTCGCTGTCGGGCGTCTTTTCCTGCACGCCGTCGAGCAGGTCGTCGAGCGCCGCGGGGTCCTTCTCGACGCCGTCGGGCAGTTCGATCTGGTCTTCGGGGCCGGGGTAGGGCGCGCGGCGGGTGTAGTCCATCACGCCATCGCGCACGGCGCGGTAGGCGGCTTCCTGGTCCTTGGAGTCGATCGTGGTGTAGACGTCGATGCCCTTGGAGTAGGTCTGCTCCTGGAACACGCCGTACATCAGCTGGCGCGCCAGTTCGGCCGGGTAGTCGCCGTGGATGGCGAAGCCGCGGGTGCTGGAGCCGTCGGCGCCGCGGATGACCAGGCGCTGCTTGAGGGCCTCGTCGGCCTGTTCCGGGGTCAGGTAGCCCAGCGTCTTCATGCGGCCCAGCACGTAGTGCTGGCGGATCTCGGCGCGCGGGAAGTTGGTGATGGGGTTGAAGCGCGATGGGGCCTTGGGGATGCCGGCCAGCATCGCGGCCTCGGCCGGCGTCACTTCGGACAGCGGCTTGCCGAGGTAGGTGCGCGAGGCGGCGGCGAACCCATAGGCGCGGTGGCCCAGGTAGATCTGGTTCATATAGAGCTCGAGGATCTGGTCCTTGGTGAGCTCGGATTCAATCTTGTAGGTCAGCAGCAGTTCGTAGAACTTGCGCGAATAGGTCTTCTCGGACGACAGGTAGAAATTGCGCGCCACCTGCATGGTGATGGTGCTGCCGCCCTGGGTCTTGGATTGCTTGACGAGGTTCACGAGCACCGCGCGCACCATGCCCATCCAGTCGACGCCGCCGTGCTGGTAGAAGCGGTCATCCTCGGCCGACAGCACGGCCTGGCGCATCACCGGCGGGATCTCGTCGAAGCGCAGCACGTTGCGGTGTTCTTCGCCGTATTCGCCGATCAGGACCTTGTCGGCGGTGTAGATGCGCAGCGGCACCCGCGGCCGGTAGTCGGTCATGGCGTGCAGGTCGGGCAGGCTGGGCCAGGCGATCGCCAGCGCCAGGCCGACCAGGACCGCCCCGCAGACACCGAGGCCGGCGACGGCGACGGCGGCTTTGACGAGGAGTCGTTTCCAGGGAAAGCCCGATTTGCCGCCCGGGGTGGCGGAGGATTGCTGGGGGGTGCTCATTGCAGGCGATTCTAGGGCAGAACGCTATAGACCGGCGACGGCGCCGGAAGGTTTCGGTAACCAAACTTGCCCGCGGGGAGGAACCGGCGGGTGGGTCAAGGATATGGGGACGGGTTTGAGCATACGCGCTGCGCGGGTTTCGCGCAGCGCGACATGGCAAGCGCGCGCTGAAATGTATTGCGCGCCGTGACAAACGGCAAGGCCGGTTGCAGATGTCATGGCGCTTCCGCCCGCAGATAGCGCTGCGGCGGCGCGCCCAGCGCGCGGTGGAACATGGCGCTGAAGGCGCTGGGGCTGCGGTAGCCCAGGTCGGCGGCGATGCGCGCCACCGGCACGCCCAGCGACAGGCGGCAGACCGCGTCGGCCAGGCGCACCTGCTGCACCCACTGGCGGTAATTCAGTCCCAATTCAGCCTGGAACAGCCGGATCAGCGTGCGCGCGCTGGCGCCGACCTCGCCGGCCCAGTCCTCGATGCCGCGCTGCAGGCCGGGGCGGTCGAGGATGGCTTCGCAGATGGTCTGCAGGCGGCGGTCGCGCGGCCAGGGAATCTGGATCGGCACCACGCGGGCGGCGGCCAGTTCGGACAGGATCAGCGCGGCCACCTGTTCGGCGCGGCCGCCCAGCGGATAGTCGATGGGCTCGGCGGTCAGCGCCAGGATCAGCTCGCGCAGCAGGCCGCTGACCTCGATCACCTGGCACTGCGGCCAGTAGGCCCGCGCGGCGTCGGCATGGATGTACAGCGAACGCATCGAGACCGCGCCGATCATGTCGACGCCGTGCGGCACGCCGGCCGGCACCCACAGCGCGCGCAGCGGCGGCAGGGCCCAGAAGCCGCTCGGGGTGGTGACGTGCATCACGCCCTCGACGGCGTAGATGAGCTGGGCGCGCGGATGGGAGTGGGCGCCGGTGCGGGCGCCGGCGGTGAATTCCTTGGCCATCGCCGTCACGCCGCGGGGACGGTCCTGGTAGTCCTGGGCGTCGATGCTGCGGGCGGGGTCGAGGCGGGCGGGCCGGGTTGGCATGGTGTCACTTCCGACAAAAGGAGGAAGCCGGATTCATTGCGGGAAAAACGCTATTTTGTCACTTTCCCGACGAAAATTGTCAGGCGTGGGCGGGCCGGCGTTCCTACACTGTCCGGACGTCCGGCATGGGGTCGGACGCATTTCCGTTTCCTTTCGCCTTTTCCCTATCCATGAACTCCGCCCAGAATCCCGCCGCCGGGCTGCCGGACCGCGCCGCGTCGGCGCCGAACCCCGCCGTTGCCGACCCTTCCACCGCGTTCGCGGTGCTGGGCGCCATCAGCGTGGCGCACCTGATGAACGACATGATCCAGTCGATCCTGTTGGCCATCTACCCGATGCTGAAGGATTCGTTCAGCCTGTCGTTCGCGCAAATCGGCCTGATCACGCTGGTGTACCAGCTGGCGGCTTCGCTGCTGCAGCCGTTCATCGGTTTCTACACCGACCGCAATCCCAAGCCGTATTCGCTGCCGGTGGGCATGGGCTTCACGCTGGCCGGCCTGCTGCTGCTGTCGGTGGCGCCGTCGTTCGGCTGGCTGCTGGTGGCGGCGGTGCTGGTGGGCACGGGCTCGTCGGTGTTCCATCCGGAATCGTCGCGGGTGGCGCGCATGGCCTCGGGCGGACGCCACGGGCTGGCGCAGTCGCTGTTCCAGGTGGGCGGCAACGTCGGCTCGGCGCTGGGGCCGCTGCTGGCGGCGCTGTTCATCATCCCGCACGGGCAGCGCAGCGTGGCCTGGTTCTCGCTGGCGGCGCTGTTCGGCATCGTGGTGCTGACCGGCATCGGCCGCTGGTACAGCGCCAACCGCGTGCGCCTGAAGCCGCGCGCCCGCCGCGAGGGCAGCGGCCACGGCCTGACGCGCAACCAGGTGCTGGGCGCGCTGGGCGTGCTGGGCCTGCTGGTGTTCTCGAAGTACTTCTACCTGGCCAGCCTGAACAGCTATTTCACCTTCTACCTGATCGACAAGTTCGCGCTGTCGGTGCGCGAGGCGCAGCTGTACCTGTTCCTGTTCCTGGCCGCGGTGGCGGTGGGCACGGTGGTGGGCGGGCCGGTGGGCGACCGCATCGGCCGCAAGATCGTGATCTGGGTGTCGATCCTGGGCGTGGCGCCGTTCACGCTGTTGCTGCCGCATGCCAACCTGTTCTGGACCGGCGTGCTGGTGGTCATCATCGGCGTGGTGCTGGCGTCGGCCTTCTCGGCCATCGTGGTGTATGCGCAGGAGCTGGTGCCGGGCAAGGTCGGCATGATCGCCGGCCTGTTCTTCGGCTTTGCCTTCGGCATGGGCGGGCTGGGCGCGGCGGCGCTGGGCAAGCTGGCCGATGCCACCAGCATCGGCTATGTGTACCAGGTCTGCGCCTACCTGCCGCTGCTGGGCGTGGTGGCGGTGCTGCTGCCGAGCGTGGAGCGCAAGCGCGCCTGACGCCGGCCGCGCGCCGCAGCGCCCCGGCAGGCGCCGCCGCGCGGCGCGGACCGCGGCGTCAGGCGGCGGCGTTGGCCGCCGCGGGCACGGCGGCCAGCCGCGGGCGGGCGCTTTCGATGCCCTGGATCTCGCCGTCGTCGCCGTGATGGATGACGGCCACGCGCGTGGCGCGCAGTTGCGCGATCTGGCGCGGCGTGACCGCGAAGCTCAGGGCCAGCCGGTGGTCATCCAGCGGCTTGATCGGCTGGCGCCGGTCCTTGCCGCCGAAGCGCAGGTGGTTGTAGGCGGCCCACAGCACCAGCAGGGCGGCGTTCAACAGGGCCAGCACGGCATAGCTGCCCAGCGTCTGCAGCGTGGGCAGGAAAGTCGGCCAGAGCGGCGCCTGCGGCCCGCTGGCCGCGCCGCGCAGGATGGCGGCGATGCCGGCGCCGAACAGGTAGACGAAGGCGAACCAGCCGACCGCGGTCAGCAGCAGGTCGAACAGATAGCCCGCGCGCGAGCGTTGCGTGGTGATGATCATGATGCGTCCGGTGATTTGATGCCGCGGTCGGGGCTGGTCCAGCGCGCGCGCTCGGCCTGCTTGCGCAGCATGACTTTGGGGAAACTGACCGGGGTGGTGAACAGGCTCACCATCCAGTAGGCCAGCGGGTACCAGATGACCCAATACAGCGCGCGCCACAGGCCCGGCTCGTAGCGGCGGTCGATCAGGATGCTGATGGCGAACTGCAGCAGGCACACCATCGCCAGCATCATGCCGGTGAAGGCGGGCGGCATCAGGCTGGCGATGTGCATGTTGTTGGGCAGGGTCACGACCTGGCTGACGAGCCACAGCAGCACCGAGACGCCGAAGGCGAAGGCCCAGGCGGTCGACAGGCAGAATTCCAGCATCAGCGGCCACAGGCGGCGGTGGCGCCAGCTCCAGATCGAGCGCAGGTTCTTCAGGAACACCTCGGCGCCGCCCTGGGCCCAGCGCAAGCGCTGCTTCCAGATCCCGCGCAGCGTCTCCGGCATCAGGATCCAGCACAGGCCGCGCGGCTCGTAGAAGATCGACCAGTGGTCGCGCTGCAGCTTCCAGCTGATGTCGATGTCCTCCGTGATCATGTCCAGGCTCCAGTAGCCGACCCGGTCCAGCGCCGCGCGCCGGAAGGCGGCGACCACGCCCGATACGGTGAAGACCTGGCCGTAGACGCGCTGGGTGCGCTTGATCAGGCCGATGATGGAGGAGAACTCGCCCACCTGGATGCGGCCGATCAGGGTCGAGCGGGTGCGGATGCGCGGGTTGCCGGTGACCGCGCCCACGCGCGGGTTGTCGATCAGCGGCGCCACCAGGTAGGCGGCGGCGTCCGGGTCGAGCACCGCGTCGCCGTCGATGCAGACCAGGTATTCGCTGCGCGCGGCCAGCGCGCCCATGCGCAGCGCCATGGCCTTGCCCTGGTTCTGCGCCAGGTGCACCACGCGCAGGCGCGGATGCTGTTCGGCCAGGCGGTCCAGCATCGGCCCGGTGCCGTCGCTGGAGCCGTCGTTGATGGCGATGACCTCGATGTTCGGGTAGCGCTGGTTGAGCGCCGCCAGCAGGGTCTCTTCGCCGTTGTCGGCCTCGTTGTAGCAGGGCACCAGGATCGACACCAGCGGATCGCCGGCCAGCGCCGGCGGCGCCGATCCGGGACCCCATTGCCAGCGCCGTTCCCAGTGCCACCAGAAGTACAGGCCGCCGGCCATCCACATGCCGGACATGAACAGCGGGTAGAAGAAGACGAAGCCCAGCAGCGCCTGGCCGGTCAGCATCATGGTGAAGCCGAACGGCGCGCCGAGCACCGCCAGCAGGATAATCAGGGCAATCAGACGGTCGATCATCGGAGGGGATACCAGGCTTCGGAGATGGCGGGCCGGATGCCTTGCAACCGGGGCTGGTCTTGCGAGAAATCGTCGGGGTAGTAGCCGAAGCTGCGCGCGCCGCGCAGTTGCAGGCGCTGCATCCAGCCGGCCAATACCGCGGTGTCGATGGGCGTGGCCTCGGGGCGGCCGGGGCCGGCGCGCCAGTCGCGCGCCTGCAGTTCGAACACGGTCCGGTCGAGCGCGCCGGGGCGCCGCGCCACGGCGTCGACCAGCCGGTCGAGCCAGGCGTTTTCCTGGCCCTTGGGCACGTTCTCCATCAACGGCATCGCCATCGGCGCGGTCCAGTCGTAAGCGCCGAGGAAGTCGTCCAGGTTCTGCGCGAACCAGGTTTCCGACTGCGGCTCCAGGATCGGCATGGCGAAGATGTTGCGGGCGGTCTTGATCTGCGGGCCGCGCACGGCGCGCACGCGGTCGGTCAGCTCGGCGGTGAAGTCGACCAGGGCGCGGCTCTTGAAGCGCGTCCAGCGCTGCAGCGTGTCCGGATCGGCGCGCAGCTGGCCGATGTCGGCGGGCAGGCCGGCGGCGCGGTAGGCCGCCAGCGCGCCGGGGCTGGCGTCCTCGAAGTCGGACAGCACGGCGTCGTCGTGGAACAGGATGCCGTCGAAGATGGCATGGCGCGCCAGGTCCTCGTACAGGTCGCCGATGCGGGCCCGCGCGGTGGCGTCGAACGGTGACAGGCGGCGGTACTGGTCCGGATCGGGCCGCGCCTCGGTCTGGCCTGGCTGCCAGCGCGTGACGCGCGGGATCGAGGCGTCCAGGTCGTAGGCGAGCACCGGCATCCAGGCGTACACCATGACGTTGGCGCGGTTGTGCAGCTGCCAGGCGGCGCGGTTGAACAGGTCGGCGCGTACCGGCAGCCAGCGGTTGGGAAAGTAAACCGACCGCACCAGGCCGTCGCCGGTGGGGTCCGAATACGCCTGCAGGAACACGGTGTTGATTTGCAGGTCCAGGATGCGCTGCACCAGTTCGCCCAGGTTGCGGTCGGTCTGCGCCGGGTCCGGGTCGTAGACGTAGTCCAGGTCGACGTGGGCCACGCGCATGAACGGCGCGGCCTCCATGCCGACGATGCTGTTGGCGAAGGGCTTGAGCGGCGGATCGCTGGCCAGTAGCATGCGCGGCGTGGACATCAGGCGGTCCAGGCGGCCGGGGCCGTCTTCCAGCGTCAGCGCCAGTTCGTAGCCGTTTTCCGCGGCGATGCGCAGCGTGCTGCCGCCCTCGGCGCCGTAAGGCCAGACCCAGACGCGCGGCTTCCTGCCGGTGACCTGTTCGATCTTGCGGCTGATGGCGCGCACGTCGCCGCCCATGCGGGCGTCGAACTCGGCCTCGCTTTCGTAGCGGCCGGTCTTGGCGTCGTAGGCGCGGATCGCCGCGGCCGGTTCGGTGTTGCCTTGCGGGTTGGCCAGGGCGCCGTAGTGCGAGGCGTCGGTGTGCGCCGCGATCTCGACCAGGCCGGAGCGGGAGATGGCGCGGATTTCGTCCCAGTCCAGGAAGCGCTTGCGCGGTTCCGGGCTGCCGCCGAAATCCACCGGCTTGCCGGCCGGCGTGTCCATCCAGGTGCCCACCGGCGCCAGCAGCGCCGGCCAGCGGTAGGCCTTCAGGATCGGCAGCACGCGGGTGTAGAAGCTGCGGTAGCCGTCGTCGAACGACAGCAGCACGGCGCGCTCGGGCAGCGGCTTGCCGCCCTGGCGCGCGGCCAGGATCTGGTCGACCGAAACGGCCTGGTAGCCGTTCTCGCGCAGCCAGGCCAGCTGGTCGACGAGGCGGTCGGTGCGCACGCTCAGAAAGGCCTGGTCGGGGTCGTCGTCCTCGACGTCGTGGTACGCCAGCGCCAGGAAATTCCCGGGCGCCCAGGGTTTTTCGGCGGCGGCCGCGGGCCGTTCGGCGGGCGGCGTGTAGACCGGGATGTCCTTGGCGCAGGCGGTCAGCGCCAGGATGGCCAGCAGCAGCAGGGCCGCCAGCAGGAGTCGGGTGGGTAGCTTGAGCAACATGGCGGTCTCAGAAGCGGTAGGCAAGGTCGAACACGATGCGCAGTTCGCGCTCGCGCTGGCCGTCGTACGGGCGGCTGATGCCGGTGACCATCGCGCCCATGTCCAGGACGTCGTTGGCGCGGTAGCGCTGGCCATAGCCCAGGGCGATGACGCCGCCGGTGCCGTAGCCCTGCTGGGTGTAGCTGCCGGCGCCGACGGTGCCGATCTGTTCCCAGGCGGTTTCGTAGCGGCGGTACAGCGTGTGGGTCAGGCGCACGCCGGGCAGCGCCATCAGGTCCGAGCGCGGGTTGTAGTAGGGCGCATCGTCGCGGCTGTTGCGCTGGGTCGACAGGTCCAGCGTCAGGTCGGCCTTCAGGTGCGGGGCGGTGTAGACGCGCTCGCGCCCGTCCAGCCCCAGTTCCCAGCGCTGGTTGCCGTCGGAAAAGCGCGACGGCGACAGCGACAGGGTCCATTCGCGCCGCTCGTTGGCGCGCCAGCGCACGAAGCCGGTGAGGCGGTTGGCGGTGATGTCGTTGGTCAAGGCCCGCAGCGGGGTCTCGCGCGACAGCAGTTCGCCCGAGCCGCCCACCTGCCAGTGGTCGTCGATGTCGTAGGCGGCCGACAGGCGCAGGCCGGGTTTGACGCCGTGGCCGTAGCTGTGGGTCGAGACTTCGCCTTCGACCGTCAGGTCGCGGCCGCGCCATTCGACGCCGGTGCGCAGCCAGCGGTAGTTGCCGCGTCCTTCCTCGAAATCGCCGGTGGCGTAGCCGCCGCCGCCGAAGGCGCGCCAGTTGTAGTCGATCGGCGGCGAATACAGCACCGCGTCGATGCCGAAGTTGCCGTTGCCGTTGACCGGGCTGTCCGAGGCCAGCCCGCGGTAGCCGCTGATGCGCAGCTCGGCCTTGTTGTGGACTTCCCATTCGCGCGCCAGGCGGCGGCTGGTGAGGTTCTCCGGCGCGCGCGTCAGGGTGTCGGCGGACAGCGCCTCGGCCTGGCGCCACTCCTGCAGGTCCATGGCGGTGAAGCCCTGGCCGTTCTCGACCGACAGCGCGCGCGGCGCCAGGGTCTCGGCCAGTTTCAGTTCGCGTTCCGAGGCGCGCGGCAGGTCGCGGCGGCGATACAGCGAGGCCAGGTCGGCGCGCAGCGTCGAGTTGTTGGGGGCGTTCTCGACCATGCCGCGCAGGCGCAGCTCGGCGGAGACCGTGTCGTCGGCCAGCTGGCGCGCGGCCGCCACGGTCTGGGCGCTTTCGAGCTTGAGGTCGTTGGGATTGCGGGTGGCCTGGCCCTTGAAGTACAGCCAGGGCGCGTAGCCCGATTCGATGGCGTCGGTGACGGCGTCGGTGCGGTCGAATTCCTCGGCTTCGGCCAGCGCGTAGTACAGGCCGGTCTCGGTGCTGAGGCGGTCTTCGGCATCGTCGTCGCGGTTGGCGCCGTCGGCGCCGACCTGGCGGTAGAGGTCGCGGGCCTTTTCCGGCTGGCGCAGGTACAGGTAGGCCGAGGTGACGTCGTTCAGCGCATAGCGCGGCACCGCCACGTCCTGGGCGCGCAGGGCCTCGTATTCGCGCACCAGGTCGGCCATGCGGACCCGCGCATGCAGCGCGTGCAGGCGGTCGATGCGGGCGCGCAGCACGTCCTGGCGCGCCGGCTCGCCCAGGGCTTCCCAGGCGGGGATCAACGCGTCGTAGCGCGCCAGCGCGCGGTCGGCGATGGCGAAGCGCTCGGCCTCGGCGCGCGTCGGCATGGCGGCCAGCCGGACCTGCTGGGCCAGCGCGTCGCCCTCCAGCCGGCGCAGCTGGGCGGCGTCGAACAGGTCGGGATGCTGGCGGGCCAGGTCCAGCGCCGGCTGCGCCAGGCGGGCGCGGCTGAGGGCGTCGATGTATTCGCGCAGCACGTAGGGCGTGCCGGGCGCGATCGCCAGCGCCTGGTCGGCCTGGTGCAGGGCCTCGTAGGGCTGGCGCAGCCGCGCGTGGACGTAGCCCAGCGCCAGGCGCGCGTCGGCGTCGCGCGGCGCGCGCTTGACCCAGGCCTGGCCGGCGGCGAGCGCGGCCTCGGTCTGGCCGGCGTCGGCCAGGGTCATGATCTCGCCGGCGGCGAAAGCGGTCTGGCCGGGATGGCGACGCAGGCCGGCGCGGTAGGCCGTCAGGGCCTCGGGCCAGCGGCGCAGGTCGCGATAGGCGCGCGCCGCCGCCAGCTGGATGTCGGCGGGCACGGCGGCGGCCGGGGGGCAGGGATTCGTAGGCGGCGACCGCCTCGGCGGGTCGGCCGGCCCAGCCGGCGATGACGATGTGGTCGTAGACCGCCTGACGTCCGGCGCCCGCGCCCTGGCGCAGCATGGCCAGCGCCGGTTCGTAGTCGCCGGCGCGGGCGCGCGCGATCAGCGCGTCATAGTCGGCGTCGGGGGCGGCCAGCGCCAGGGCGGGAGCCAGCAGCGCGCCGGCCGTGAAGGCGCGCAGCGCCATGGCGGCGGCGCGCGGTCGCGGGCCTGCCTGCGTGGCGGGGGCCAGGTCGGGGCCCGCCTGGCCCCCGGGGGGCATTGTTCCTTTCAGCATCCGTAGTACTTCCGCAGTTGCGACGAGGGCGCTCAGGGCTCCGCCGGCCGGACGCGCGGGTCGCGTTGCCGAAGGCGCGGCGCGGACGCGAGGGGGCGCCGGCGGCGGATGGATGAGCGTTGGGTAGTGACTGCGCGGCGCCCGCTGCGGGGACCTTCGCACTCGCGCAAGGGAGTGCATGGCTAGTACGCGCCACGCCCGTGGGGCGTGGTTGCGGCGCTTCTGGCGGCGCCGTCAACAGGCCGAACTTTATGGGTTTTCGGCCAATCCAACTGTCAATTAGTGCAAAGGGTGGGCCGTTGTTACGAAGCTTGACGTATTCTCTGTGCATACCGCGCAACCGTCGTGGCGGTATGCCGGTATTGGGGCAAACCTGGTACGGAACGTTGTGCGCGCGACGGAAAAGGTTCGCATGGCTCGCCATGCAGGTAACAAAAAACGTCAAAAGTGCAGGTCTGTAACGTGTCCCCGACCCTGCATCCGGTGCAACATCCTAGCGACGGCGACCGCCCATGAAGGCGCGAGCCGGCAAACAACATGACGACTTCTTTATTTTTCCTGGTGTGGGGGCTGGCGACGGCCCTGGCGCTGCCCTTGCTGCTGCCGCTGCAGGCGCGCGGCGTCGGCGGCGTGCGGGCGTTCACGATCGCCAACGGCCTGGCGGTGCTGTCGCTGCTGGCGTATGCGTCGGCCGACATCATGCCGCCCGGCGCCTATGTGATGGTGTCCAACGCCGCCTGGCTGGCGTCGGTGAGCCTGGTGTACGTGGGCGTGCGGCAGTTCTTCGGCCTGCGGCCGCTGGCCGTGCGCGCGGGCCTGGCGGCGGCGCTCTGTATCGTGGCGATGGCGGCGATGCTGTACCGCCAGGACAACCTGGTCGGCCGCCTGGTGGTGTTTTCCACCTTCACCTGTGTGCTGATGATCGCCACCGGCGGCGTGGTGTACCGCCAGCGCCAGCGCATCCAGACCCCCGGGGTGGTGCTGTACGTGCTGCTGGCGATAGCCGGCCTGGCGTTGCTGCACGCCCTGCGCGTGGTGGTGTATGGCAGCGGCTGGGTGCCGGTGTCGTCGCTGCTGGATCCGGCGCCCTGGGGCCTGTTCTTCATCGTCTGTGGATCGGTGACGGTGCCGGCGCTGTTCCTGGCCTTGCTGTTGCTGATCCAGACCGTGCTGTCGGAGCGGATGCAGGCGGCGCTGACCTTCGACAGCCTGACGGGCGCCTATTCCCGCCGCAGCATTCTCGACGAGCTGGAGCATGAACTGCTGCGCTGCGAGCGCGGCGATGGCCGGCTGGCGGTGCTGGTGCTGGACATCGACCACTTCAAGTCGATCAACGACCGCCATGGCCATGCGACCGGCGACGCCGCCCTGCGGCATTTCGCGCAGGCGGTGCCCAAGGCCGTGCGCGCCAGCGACCGTTTCGGCCGCCTGGGCGGCGAGGAGTTCGTGCTGCTGATGTACGGCTGCGACGCCGCCTGTGCGCTGGTGCAGGCGCAACGCGTCTGCGATGCCCTGCGCGATTCGCCGCTGTACCTGCAGGGACAGGCGCTGCGCATGACCGTCAGCGGCGGCGTGGCGACATTCCAGCCGGGAGACACCGCCGATGGCATCCTGGCCCGCGCCGACCTGGCGCTGTACAAGGCCAAGGAGCTGGGGCGCGACCGCGTCGAGATGGCCTGGAGCGGACGCATGACGGGCCGCCAGCAGGCGGCCCGGGAGCAGGGAGGGGAAAGCGCTGCGCGGGACAGCGCCACCCAGGAAGGCGGCGCGCTGGCCGCCGAGGCCTCCAACCTTACGGCTTGAGGTGCTCGGTGAAGAACTTCTCCATCGCCGCGTAGAACTCGAACTTGTTTTCGTCGTTGTGGAAGCCGTGGCCTTCGTTGTCCTTGACCATGTATTCCACTTCGACGCCGCGCGCCTTGAGCGCCTTGACCATCTGGTCGCTCTCGTCCTTGTTGACGCGCGGGTCCTTGGCGCCCTGGGCGACGAAGAGCGGCGTCTTGATCTTGTCGGCGTGCAGCGCCGGCGAGGTAGCGGCCAGGCGGTCCTTGTCGCGCACCGGGTCGCCGACCATGTCCTGCATCTTGTCCAGCATCGGCTTCCAGTAGGGCGGAATCGACTTCATGAACGTGAACAGGTTGGACACGCCGACGTAGTCGACCGCGGCCGCGTACAGGTCGGGCGTGAAGGTCACGCCGGCCAGCGTGGCGTAGCCGCCGTAGCTGGCGCCATAGATGCCGATGCGCTTGGGATCGGCGATGCCCTGCTTGACCAGCCATTGGACGCCGTCGGTGATGTCGTCCTGCATCTTCAGGCCCCATTCGCCGAAGCTGGCTTCCCAGAAGGCGCGGCCATAGCCGGTGGAGCCGCGGAAGTTCATCTGCAGCACGCAGAAGCCGCGGTTGGCCAGGAACTGCACCTCGGGGTTGTAGCCCCAGCCGTCGCGCGCCCACGGGCCGCCGTGCGGGTTGACGATGCACGCCAGGTTCTTCGGATCGCGCCCGGCCGGCAGCGTCAGGTAGCCGTGGATGGTGAGGCCGTCGCGGCTCTGGTAGCTGATGGGCTGCACCCGCGACATGTCGGCCTCGGGGATGGCCGGGTTGATGTCGGCCAGCTTGCTGAGGGTGTCGGCGCGGGCGTCGTAGATGTAGCGCGAGCCCGGCGTGCGGTCGTTGTAGGCGGCGACGATGAACTTGTCCTCGTCGCGGTTGCCGCCCTGGATCATGAACTGGTAGCCCTCGAGCTGGGCTGACAGTTTCTTGAACAGCGTTTCGGTCTCGGCGTCGAAGAACTTGTATTGCGGCTTGTCGGTCTGGTACGAGGCGACCGTCAGCACGCGGCGCTTGCGCGAGAAGCCGGCGGCGTCCAGGTCGACCGTGTCCGGGGTGAAGATCTCGTCTTCCTTGTCGGGGCTGGCCGGATCGATGACCACCAGCGCGAGCTTGTCGCGGCCGCGGTTGGACAGGGCGTAGAACTTCTTGTCGTCGAAGGTGAAGAAGGCCGGGCTGACGCTGGTGCGGTAGTCGGTGGTGAACAGCGGACGGAATGCCGAGGCTTCGTTGTCGCGGTAGAGCAGGGTGGTGTTCAGGCCGTCGCTGGTGACGGCGGCGCGCACCTTGCCGGCGTGGTCGGTCTGCCAGCCGACAATGTTGCCGGGGTTCTGCGCCACCAGCACGCCGGCGCCGGTGTGCACGTTGACGCGGTAGACGTCGAACACCTGCGGATCGCGCTGGTTGTGGCTGATGAGGATGTGGTCGGGATCGTCCTCGAGGTCGTCCTCGATGCTGGCGCGCACGCCTTCATACGGGGTCAGGTCGGTGACCTTGCCGGTCTTGGCGTCCACCGCCAGGACGTGGAAATTCTCGTCGCCGCCGAAGTCCTTCTGGTAGAGCACCACGTCGGGGCCTTTCCAGAAGAAATTGCTGATGTCACGGGCCGATTCGCTGGTCAGCTTGCGCGGCTCGCCCACGGGCTTGCTGCCTTCCAGGGACTGGACGTAGATGTTCATGCGCGGCGGCTTGCCGTCGACGCTGGTGGGCTGCATGAAGCCCAGGGTCTTGCCGTCGTCGGCCAGACGGAAGAAACCGCGTTCCGGATTGCGGAAGAAATCCTTCAGGGGGTAGGCCCGGGGCGGCTGCGCCGCGGCGCTGGCGCCCAGCGAGGCGCCGACGATACCGGCGGCCATAAGGGTGTGTTTCATGAATGAGAGCAAGGCATACCTCCGACGGTTCCACCCGGCCGCCATGCGCCGCCGGACTCGTCGATAATGCCATAGCCGCGGCCGGGGTGTCGAACCGGTCGGGCCACTTATGCCGGTGTCCCGTTTGCGGGATAATCGCGGCTATCAATCTGGAGAAATACATGGTTCGGAATCTGGTCGCGGCGTCGGCGCTGGCCTTGGGCCTGGCGGGCTGCTCGCTGGGCATTTCGCAGGACGGCTCGTCGCCGCACAGCGAGTTCAAGGCGCCCGTTGCCTTCAAGGACGCCTATGCCACCACGGTGCGCCAGGCCAACGCGTGCCTGCGCAGCACCGACAACGCCTATCGCGTGGTGTCGAGCCTGGACGAGGGCGCCCAGTCCGCCGTGGTGCGGGTGCTGGCCCCGTACACCGACAACGAAATGACCCGGGTCGACCTGAAGGCGGCCGGTCCCAAGACCACCGAAACCCGCATCGTGATGTGGGGCAAGGGCACCTGGGACGCGGCGGCGATGCGCGCCATGCAGGACGCGATCTATTACGGCATGAGCTCGTGCGCCAGCTACATGCCGCTGGATCCGCGGCCGACGGTGCCGCCGTCGCGCGATTTCAAGAAATAGGCCTGTTCGCGCCCCGTTTGCCGGGGCGCGCGGCGCCGTTCAGTCGCCGCCCGGGCGGCGGCGGATGATCTTGAACGTGGCGGTGGCGCGGGCCACCAGTTCGCCGTCGGCGCGGCGGATGTCGCCTTCACAGAAGGCGATGGAGCCGCCCCGGCGCAGGCAGCGCGCCTCGATCACCAGGTCGCCGGTGCCCGGCGACAGGAAGGTGGTGTTCATGTCGATGGTGGCCATGCCCTCGGTGGCTTCGGCCGAGCCGCGCGCCGCGGCGCTCAGGGTGAAGTCCAGCACGCTCATCAGGGTGCCGCCGTGCACGTCGCCGCGGCTGTTGGTCAGGTCCTGGCGCCACGGCAGCGAGGTGCGGGCGTAGGCCGGCCCGATCTGCTCGGGCACCAGGCCCAGAAAGCGCATGAAGGGAATCGCCAGGCCGAAATACTCGCCCGGAGCGGGGGTTGCGGAGACAGTCATGGAAGTGGCTATGCGGGGAAAGGGAACGACGGGAATTTGGCGGTCATAATATCCACTTTTACGCCGCCGGCCCGAGCGGATTCGGCGGCCGTGGCCGTTTTTTCCGGTGACCGTACTTTTCGCGCCCGCCCCGGCGCCATGCGGTCGCCGATCCGTTTTTCACCAACATGAGCGACGTCAGCCGCAAGATCGTACACATCGACATGGATGCGTTCTACGCCTCCGTGGAGCAGCGCGACAACCCCGAGCTGCGCGGCCAGCCGGTGGTGGTGGCGTGGACCGGGCCGCGCTCGGTGGTGTGCGCGGCGTCCTACGAGGCGCGCCGCTTCGGCGTGCATTCGGCCATGTCGGCGGTGCGCGCGCAGCGGCTCTGTCCGCAGGCGGTCTACGTGCCGCCCGACTTCAACCGCTACCGCGAGGTGTCGCGCCAGATCCGCCAGATCTTCGCCCGCCATACCGACCTGATCGAGCCGCTGTCGCTGGACGAGGCCTACCTGGACGTCACCGTCAACAAGCTGGGGCTGCCGTCGGCCACCGAGGTGGCGCAGGTGATCCGCCAGCAGATCCGCGCCGAGACCGGCCTGACCGCGTCCGCCGGGATCGCGCCCAACAAGTTCCTGGCCAAGATCGCGTCCGACTGGAACAAGCCGGACGGCCAGTTCGTGATCCGTCCGTCCAAGGTGCTGGAATTCCTGCAGCCGCTGCCGGTGCGCAAGGTGCCGGGCGTGGGCAAGGTGACGCAGGCGCGCCTGGAACAGCTGGGCATCCAGACCGTGGGCGACCTGGCCACCCATGGCGTGCAGGAACTGGAGCACTATTTCGGCCGCTACGGCCGCCGCCTGTACGAGCTGGCGCGCGGCATCGACGAGCGCGAGGTGCAGACCGACCAGCCGCTGCAGCAGGTGTCGGCCGAGACCACGTTTTCCGAAGACGTGCGGCTGGACGCGGTTGGCGAGGCCATCGACCGCATGGCCGAGAAGGTCTGGAGCCAGGCCCTGAAGAAGGGCGCCCTTGGCCGCACGGTGGTGCTCAAGCTCAAGACCGACCGTTTCCGCATCCTGACGCGCAGCCAGACCAGCCCGCATCCGCCGGCCTCGGCCGCCGAGCTGGCGGCGCTGGCGCGGCTGCTGTGCGAGCGCGTCGACCTGCCGGCGCAGACGCTGTACCGGCTGGCCGGCGTGGGCATGAGCAATTTCGCCGATCCGCAGGAACAGACGCGCCAGCCGGATCTGTTCGGCGGCGCGTTCTGAGGCTGAGGGGAGCGGGACGGACGCCGGTTCAGGCGCCGTCGAGTTCGCGCTTGATGGAGGCGTTCTTGATGGCCTTGCGGCAGCGCCCGAGGTAGGCCGGGTCGCCGCGCGAAGCCAGGCCCAGTTCCAGCAGCAGCCAGTCGCGCAGCCGCGCGTCGCCGTGCTTGAGCTTGGGATCCATGGCGTCGAC
Organism: Achromobacter sp. 2789STDY5608615; assembly: GCF_001298995.1. Classification (NCBI taxonomy): domain Bacteria; kingdom Pseudomonadati; phylum Pseudomonadota; class Betaproteobacteria; order Burkholderiales; family Alcaligenaceae; genus Achromobacter; species Achromobacter sp. 2789STDY5608615. The sequence goes on along the minus strand of NZ_CYTY01000006.1, from coordinate 111,950 downwards.
ACGCGCGAACAGGGCATCGAATTCCTGGACATCGCGCGTGGCGCCGGCGGCTTTTTCACGGACGCAGAAGGCGGGCACCAGCAAGCCCAGGCCGTCGCCGCTGTCGGCCGTGGCCAGGTCGGGGTGTTGCGCCAGCGCGGCCCGCAGCGCGTCGTAGGCGCCGGCGTCGATGACCGGTTGCAGCGCGTATTCGCGGCAGGCGGCGCCGATGCGCTTGTTGTCGCACAGGTCGAGGGCCGCCTGCAGGCCGTCGCGAGCGCTGACGGCGGCCACCAGCCGGCTCTTGATCGTGTCGATCTCGTGGCGTTCGCTGCGCGTGTTGCATTGGGGCAGCAGCTTGAGCGCGGCGGCGGCGTCGCCCTGGTCGGCCGCGTCGCGCAGCAGGATGTGGTAGCCCTGGTAGCGGTTGTCTTCCTCGCGGAAGATGTGGGTGACGCGCAGCAGCTGGATGTAGGGTTCGGCCGCGGCGGCGCGCGCCGCCTGGCTGGCGCCGTCGCGCAGGGCCTGGGCCAGCGCGTCCTCGATGATGTGCAGGGCGACGTGGTTGAAGACGATGTCGTCGCGCAGCGGCGCGATGGCCTGCGCCATGGCGGCGGGCGGCAGGCGCGCGGCCTGGAACAGCAGATACAGGCAGCGGGTGTAGTCGAGCGTGCCGTCCGCGTCGCCGGGACGGCCATGGCTGCCGCGCCACAGGCCCAGCGTCACCGGGCGCGCCTCGCGGTAGCCGAGCGGCGAACCGCCGCCCGCGCCCCAGCCGTGGCCGTTGTCCGGCTCGGCGGCCAGGCGCTCGATCACGGGGGCGATGGCCTCCGACAGGCGGCGCAGGGCCGCGGGGTCGGACTGCAGCGGATCGGGCAGGGTGGCGTCATAGCGCGACTCGAAATGCTGCCGCGCCAGGTTGATCGCCGCCACGCAGTCGCCGATCGCCGCGCGCAGCGGCGGGGCCATGGCGTCCAGGGCGGCGGCGTCGGCCATGCTCAGGCGAGCCGGCCCTTGACCTGCTGCGACAGCGCGGTCATGTCGGCGCGGCCGGCCAGCGACTGCTTGAGCAGCGCCATGACCTTGCCCATGGCGGGGGCGCCGGTGACGCCCTGGGCGGCCACTTCGGCCAGCGCGGCGTCGATGGCGGCGGCCACTTCCTCGGGCGTGGCGGCCTGCGGCAGGAATTCCTGCAGCACGACCAGTTCGGCCTTTTCCTGCTCGGCGGTCTCGGTGCGGCCGGCCTGCTCGAACGCGGCGATGGATTCGCGGCGCTGCTTGACCTGCTTCTCGATGATGGCGGTGATCTCGGCGTCGGTCAGGTCGCGGCGTTCGTCGACTTCCTTCTGCTTGACGGCGGCCAGCAGGAAACGCAGGGTGGCGAGGCGCTCGGTCGCCTTGGCGCGCATGGCGTCCTTGACGGCGTCGGAGAGGCGGGTCTTGAGCGTAGCGGTGCTCATGGTTAAACCTTTGTGGTGTTGCGTTGAAGGGGCAGTGTAACCGTGGGGCGGCCATCCGTGGGATGGCCCCGGCGGGCGCGGATTTTGTGCGTGGCGGCTTAAACATGTATTATTAATGCATCTTTAAAAAGGATGGCCCCGGCGCCATCCGCCGCGCAAGGAGCAGTCGATGTTGAGCCCGCAGATCCGCGCCCTGGTCAAAGCCACGGCCCCCGTCCTGAAAACCCATGGCGAGGCCCTGACCCGCCATTTCTACGCCCGCATGTTCCAGCACAATCCGGAACTCAAGCATGTCTTCAACCAGGGCCACCAGGCGGGCGGCGAACAGCAGCAGGCGCTGGCCGGCGCGGTCGCGGCCTATGCCGAGCACATCGACGACCCGTCGGTGCTGGCGCCGGTGGTGACGCGCATCGTCCACAAGCACGTCAGCCTGGGCATCCGGCCCGAGCACTACGCCATCGTCGGCAAGCACCTGCTGGCCTCGATCCGCGAAGTGCTGGGCGAGGCCGCCACCGATGAACTGGTCGACGCCTGGGCCGCCGCCTATGGCCAGCTGGCCGACATGCTGATCGCCGCCGAGGCGCGGCTGTACGCCGACTCGGCCGCCAAGCCGGGCGGCTGGACCGGTTGGCGCGCCTTCCGCGTGGTCGGCAAGCAGCCCGAAAGCGCCGAGATCACCTCGTTCTACCTGGCGCCGGCCGATGGCGGCGCGGTGCCGGCCTACCGGCCCGGCCAATATGTCTCGGTGCGCGTCTATGTGCCGGAGCTGGGGTTGATGCAGCCGCGCCAGTACAGCCTGTCGGACGCGCCGGGCCAGGACCGCCTGCGGATCTCGGTCAAGCGCGAAGCGGGCGGCGCGCATGGCCCGGCCGGGCGCGTGTCCAACGCGCTGCACGACCGCCTGGAGGAAGGCGGCGTGCTGGACGTGGCGCCGCCGCAGGGCGACTTCCACCTGCGCGAGGACGGCGAGGCGCCGGTGGTGCTGCTGAGCGGCGGGGTGGGGCTGACGCCGATGGTGTCGATCCTGAACCACCTGGTGGCCTCCGGCGATGCGCGCCAGATCCGCTTCGTGCACGGCTGTCGCAATGCCGCGGCGCACGCCATGAAGGACCACGTCAACGACATCGCCGCGCGCCGCGGCAACGTGCGCAAGGCGGTGTTCTACGAGGAAGTCGGCGGCGCCGACCGCGCGGGCCGCGACTATGACCACCATGGCCGGGTCGACCTGCGCGCCATTCGTGACGAGGCCATCGTGCCGGACGCCGACTACTACCTGTGCGGCCCGTCCGGTTTCATGCGGGCGCAGCGCGCAACGCTGCTGGAACTGGGCGTGACGCCCGACCGCATCCACGCCGAGGCCTTCGGCAGCGGCGGCGCGCCGGCCTGACCGGTGTATCCTGGCGCCCATGCAACTGACCCGATTCACCGACTTCGGCCTGCGCGTGCTGATGTACCTGACGCAGTGCCGCGACCGGCCCGCGGCGGTCACCATTCCGGAGATCGCCACGCGCTTCGACCTGTCGCGCAACCACCTGGTCAAGGTGGTGCACTTCATGTCGCAGCGCGGCTGGGTCAGCACGACGCGCGGCAAGGGCGGCGGCCTGGCGCTGGCGCGCCCGGCGGCCGAGTACCGGCTGGGCGATCTGGTGCGTGAACTGGAACAGCAAGGGCCGCTGATCGATTGCCGCGAGCCGCCCTGTGCGCTGGACGGCGCCTGCCGCCTGGCGGGCGTGCTGGCGCAGACCCTGCAGGCGTTCTATGACGCCCTCAACGGCTATTCTTTGGCCGACCTGGTGCGCGATCCGACCGCCGCCGCCATCATCAAGCTGCATCGCGCCGCCTGAAGGACGCGCCGGCTGCGCGCCGGTGGGCGTGGGCGTGGCCGTTGGCCGCGAGGCCGGTCCATGAGTCCGGTCCATGAGCCGGGGTTATGGGTGCTGGGGCTTTGGTGATTTGCGGTCATCCGTCCCCCGCTTCAGAATAAGACCGTCGCCATTTTCTTATCGGGATGCAGGCTATGCGCGTATGCGTGATCGGCGCCGGGGTCGTGGGCGTGACCTCGGCTTATTTCCTGGCCCGCCAGGGCCATGAGGTCGTGCTGGTCGACAGCCACGCCCATCCGGCCGAGGTGTCCAGCTACGCCAACGGCGGCCAGCTCAGCTACAGCTATGTCGCGCCGCTGGCCGGGCCGGGCGTGCTGCCGAGCGTGCCGGGCTGGCTGCTGCGCGAGGATTCGCCGCTGCGCTTCCGGCCGCGGCTGGACCCGCACCAGTGGCGCTGGTGCCTGCGGTTCGCGCTGGCCTGCCGCGCCTCGGTGGCGCGCGAGTCCACCGCGCAACTGCAGGCGCTGTCCTTCCTCAGCCGCGACGCCATGCATGCCTTGCTGGAACAGGAAAACCTGGAATTCGGCCACCTGCGCAACGGCAAGCTGATCGCCTATCGCAGCGCGGCCCTGCTGGACAAGGCGCGCGCGCTGGTCGCCTACCAGGCGGCCCATGGCGCCGAGCAGCAGGTGCTGGACGCCGCCCAGACGTTGCAGCGCGAGCCGGCGCTGGCTGGCATGGGCGCCAGCCTGGCCGGCGCCATCTACACCCCGAGCGAGGAAGCGGGCGATTGCCGCCAGTTCACGCAGGCGCTGTTCGAGCGCCTGCAGGCGCTGCCCAACGTGCAGTGCGCCATGTCCAATCCGGTCGCCGGCCTGCAGCGCGAAGGCCGCCGCATCGTCGCCGTGCACACCCAGGACGGCGACATCGGCGCCGACGCGGTGGTGCTGGCCACGGGCATCGGCACGCGCGCGCTGCTGCAACCGCTGGGCCACGACGTGCCGCTCTATCCGCTCAAGGGCTACAGCCTGACCGTGCCGCTGGCGGACGACGACGCCGTGGCGCCGCGCATCAGCGTCACCGACTACGAGCGCCGCATCGTCTATGCGCGCGTCGGCGGGGTGCTGCGGATCGCGGCCATGGTGGACATCGGCAGCGCCAATGCCGACATCGATCCGGCCCGCATCGCGCTGCTCAAGCGCCAGGTGCGCGAGGCGTTTCCGGCGCTGGACCTGGCGCAGGCGATACCCTGGGCCGGGCTGCGTCCGGCCACCCCCACCGGCAAGCCGCTGATCGGGCGCAGTTCCGCCGCCGACAACCTGTGGCTGAACATCGGTCAGGGCGCGCTTGGCTTCACCCTGGCCTGCGGCAGCGCCGCGCTGTTGACGGCGCAGATGGCGGGGCTGGAGACGCCGCTGGATCCGCTGCCGTTTCGGCCGTGAGGCCGGGGCGAAACTTCGCGGGCCTTGGCGTTCCAGGCCTCCACTCCCCATACAAGCCGACCCGGGGCATGCCGGCATCGGGAATGTCCATTTCGAGATAGTCCCTGCCTATTCATCGGCAGACGGGCGCTCGCACGCTCAATAGGATACCGGTCATCCGCCACCTGCGCGCCGCCGCGCGCCGCGGCGGAGAGCCGATTCCCATTCTGCGAGTGATCCCATCATGTCCTACCTGTTCCCATTGTTCGCCATCCTGTTCTGGGCGGGCAATGTCATCGTGTCCAAGATGGCGGCCAGCGCCATCTCGCCCACCGCCATCACCTTCTACCGGCTGATCCTGGCGCTGGCGATCATGGGCCTGTTCACGGCCGTGCCGGCCTGGCGCAACCGCAAGGTGATCCTGCGCCACTGGCCCAAGCTGGCGCTGTACGGCGCGCTGTCGTCGGCGCTGTTCCAGGCGCTGTCGTACCGCGCCGCCGAAACCACCACCGCCACCAACATGGCCATCCTGACCGCGCTGATCCCGCTGCTCAGCATGCTGCTGAGCGTGGTCATCCTGCGCGACCCGCTGACGCTGGGCATGGCGGCGGGCGGGGCGCTGTCGTTCCTGGGCCTGCTGTACCTGGTGGGGCAGGGCGAGATGCTGAGTGTGTTCCAGCACGGCATCCACGTCGGCGACGGGCTGATGCTGCTGGCGGCCTTCTCGTACGCGCTGTACGGCGTGCTGCTGCGCCACTGGAAGGTGCCGCTGCCGGCCTGGCAGTCGACCTTCGTGCAGTCGATCTTCGCGCTGCTCTACATGCTGCCGCTGTACCTGCAGGTGCCGGCCGCGCAGGCGGCGCTGGACGCCAAGACCATTCCGCTGATCCTGTACGCGGGCATTTTCTCGTCGGTGCTGCTGTCGTTCCTGTGGATCGAAGGCGTGCACCGCCTGGGGCCCAACCGCTGCAGCATCTTCATCAACCTGCTGCCGCCGTTCACCGCGCTGGCCGCGTTCGTGCTGCTGCGCGAGCAACTGCGTTCGTACCACCTGCTGGGCGGCGCCGTGACGCTGCTGGGCGTGCTGCTGGCGCAGACGGTGCAGCGGCCGCTGTTCGGCCGTGGCCGGGCGGCCGCGTTGGCCGCCGGCAAAGCCTGAGGGACGCGGGCCCGGCGCCCGCGTCCGTCCCGGCCAGCGGACAAGCGTCCGCCGGATTCACTCCCGTTCAAGACGCGGGCCGGTCGCCGCCGCATAGTGAGGCGCTTTGACCGGAGCGTCCATGAGCCTTTTCCAGAAATCCGCCATCGCGCTGGCCCGCAGCCCGGGCGTGGGGCGCGCCATGCGCGCACTGGCCGCGCGCACCTCGCTGGCGCGGCGCTTCGTCGGCGGCGCCGACGTCGCGCAGGCGGTGCGCACCGCCGTCCGGCTGCGCGAGGCGCACGGCATCCGCGCATCCCTGTTCTACCTGGGCGAGTACGTGGCCGACGCCGATGCCATCGAGCACAACACGCGGCAGGCCATGCAGGCCTGCGCCGCGCTGGGCCAGGCCGGGCTGGACGTGCACGTGTCCATCGACCCCACCGCCATCGGCTACATGCGCGGCGACGAGCTCGGGCGCGGCAATGCGCGGCGCATCGCCGCCGCGGCGCGCGAGGCGTCGGTGGGCGGCCGCGACTGGGTGGTGCTGGACATGGAGGACTCGGGCCTGCGCGAGCGCACCTGCGCCTTGCATCGCGAGCTGTTGCAAGCGGGCCTGCCCGCCGGATTGACGCTGCAGGCGCGGCGTCTTGGCACGCCGGCCGACCTGGCCTGGACGATCGGTCGGCGCACCTCGCTGCGGCTGGTCAAGGGCGCGTTTCCCGAACGCGCGCTGGACCATGCCGGCCGCGCCCGCATCGACCAGGCCTACCTGGATGCCGCCGCCAACATGCTGTCGCCGGCGGCGCGCGAGGCCGGCTTCCTGCCGGTCTTCGGCACTCACGACGACCGGCTCGCGGGCGCCATCATGGCGCTGGCGCGCGAGCGCGGCTGGGCGCCGGAGGCGTTCGAGTTTGAGATGCTCTACGGCGTGCGGCCGGATTGGCAGCTGGCGCTGCGCCGGCTGGGCTACACGGTCCGGGTCTATCTGCCGTTCGGCCAGGACTGGTGGCCCTATGCCGCGCGCCGCATCGGCGAACATCCGCGCAACGCCTGGCTGCTGGCGCGCTCGCTGAACACGGAAGGGCGCTATTTCGGGTAGCCTGTCGCCAGGGCGGCCGGCGCTGGCGGCCGCGTCCCCTCAGTCCTGCCCAGGCATCTTCCCATGGCGGTTTCCCAACACATCTGGCATTGCGGCGCGAGCCTGCCCGGCGACGTGCTGATCGCCGACCTGCGCGCCTATCGCTACGAGGCGCACTTCCACGACGCCTGGTCGATCGGCGCCATCGCCCGGGGGCGTTGCGCCTTCACCGTGCACGGCCGGCCGTTCGAGGCGGGCGAGGGCGACCTGGTGGTGATCGCGCCGGGCCAGGTGCACACGGGCGGCACGTCGGCCGGTTTGCTGGCCTATCGCATGGCGTATATCGAGCCGGACTGGTTCGAGGACCATGCCCGGGCGCTGCGCGAAGGCGGCCTGGCGCTGCCGGGGCCGGTCATTCACGACGCCGGTCTGTGCAACGCGTGGCTGGCGGCGCTGGCGCCCGACGCCATCGATGACGCTGCCCGCAGCGCCCGCCTGTCGGCGGCCTTGTTCGGCCTGTTGGCCGCGCACGGGCGGCAGGCCGCGGCGGCGCCGGCCGGCGAGCCGGACGTCTGCGCGTTGCTGCTGCAGCGCATGCGCGCCGATCCGGCGTGCGCGCCCGACCTGGAGGCGCTGGCCCGGGCCGAGGGCCGTCACCGCAGCACGCTGGTCAAGCGCTTCGCGCGGCGCTACGGCCTGCCGCCGCTGGCGTGGCTGCGTAATTGGCGGGTGGCGCGCGCCCGCGCGCTGCTGCGCGGCGGCCTGCCGCTGGCCGAGGCGGCGCTGGCCGTCGGCTTTGCCGACCAGGCGCACCTGACGCGGGTTTTCAAGCAGGTCTATGGCAGCCCGCCGGGGGTGCTGCGCCGCTCGGCGGGGCGCTCAGTGGTCAATTAGACATTCCTGTAGATCATGTAATGGGCGACGAATAATCGTTTGAATCAGCACTTTCGTGCGGGTTTAATCGATCAAGACAGTAGGTTTTCGTGCCTTATTGATTGATCATTAGGAATGTGAATATGGACCCGCAACGCATTACGCTGCGCGCCGCCGACGGCGTGGCGCTGGGAGGCTACGTGTGGCGCCACCCCGAGCCGGATCCGGCCGGACCGCGTCCGGTGGTTGTCATCAACGCCGCGACGTCGGTGCGCTGCCGCTATTACGCCCGGTTCGCGGGCTACCTGCACCAGCACGGCTTCGACGTGCTGACCTACGACTATCGCGGGATCGGCGAATCGCGGCCGGCCTCGCTGCGCGGTTTCGAGGCGTCCTGGATGGATTGGGGCGAGAAGGATTTCGAGGCGGTGCTGGGCTATGTCGACGCGCATTTTCCCGGCCAGCCGGTGGACGTGGTGGCGCACAGCATCGGCGGCTTCGTCACCGGCCTGGCGCCGTCGGCGCGGCGGCTGCGGCGCATTTTCACCATGGGCGCGCAGCACGCCTACTGGCGCGACTACGCCGCCGGGCAGCGCCTGCGCATGCTGGCCAAGTGGCATGTGGTGATGCCGCTGCTGGCGGTCTGTCTCGGTTATTTTCCGGGACGCCGGCTGGGCTGGCTGGAGGACACGCCGCGCGGCGTGGTGCGCGACTGGAGCCTGATGGGGCCGCGGTTCGAGGGGCGCGGCGGGGCGGACCATCGGGTGGCCGCGATGGCGGCGGTGACCGCGCCGATCCTGGCGCTCAGCGTCACCGACGACGAATTCGGCACCGAGGCCGCCGTCGGCCGGCTGCTGGCGTATTTCACCGGCAGCGCCCGCACCCATCTGCGGTTGGCGCCGGCATCGCTGGGGCTGGAGGCGATCGGCCACTTCGCCTTCTTTCACGAGCGTTTTCGCGACACGCTGTGGCCGATCGCGCTGGGCTGGCTCAGTCGCGGCGAGCGTCGCCTGGCGGGGGCGACGCCCATACGTTGTGACTGCGTGGCGTCTCTAGCCGATAGTCCGAGTATTTCCGCGTGAAGAATTCCGCCCCGAGCGCCTCGGCCGCCGCCAGCGGACGGCGCGGGTCCAGCGAGACCTCGCCGCGGCTGTTGCCCGAGCCGTGCACGTAGCCGACGAAGTCGGCATGCGTGTAGCGGGCGAATTCCTGCACCTGGTGCACCACGCCGAGCACGGCGCCGGGATAGGTTTCCTCCGAAGCCACGGCCAGGCCCAGGCGCTTGCCGGCCATGCGCGCCTTGACGGCCTCGGGCTCGGGGCCGGCGCCGGCGTAGTGGGTGAACGAGCGATCGAAGAAGGCCTTGGTCTGCGCCGACATGCCATACCAGTAGAGCGGGGTGCAGAACAGCACGCCGTCGGCCGGCAGGAAGTGTTCCAGGAACAGCTCGCCATAGCGGTCGTCCGGCGCCGACGCATGGCGCAGGTCGGGCAGGAAGCCCTTGATGTAGTCGTCCAGGAACAGCAGCGCGGCCGCGCTGCCGGCCGCCTGGGCGCCACGCAGGGCGGCGGCGCCCAGGGCGGCGCTGTTGCCGTCGCGGCGGGGGCTGCCCGCCAGGATCAGCAGGCGTTTATGTTGATGATCTGAATTCATGTTTGATTGCCTCGTTTGGAAGAGATTGCCAGGCAAATTTACGGATATCCTCCCGCAGCGACAAACGAGCATTTCTTGGCTAAGATGAAATGAATTCATCTATAAGGGGCCGCTGTGTTCGCCTCCCTGCCGGTTACCGCGCTGCGCGCGTTCGAGGCCGCCGCGCGGCTGCGCAGTTTCAAGGCGGCCGCGGCCGAGCTGTCGGTGACGCCGACCGCCGTGTCGCACCAGATCAAGGCGCTGGAGCGCCACGCCGGCGTGGCGCTGTTCGACCGCGTGCCGCAGGGCGTGCGCCTGACCGATGGCGGCGCGCGCCTGTTCGCCAGCGCGCATGGCGCCTTGCTCGACATCGCGCAGACGCTGGATGCGCTGCGGCCGGCCAGCGCGGCGGGCGCCCTGACGCTGTCCACCACCCATTCGTTCGCGGCGCTGTGGCTGGTGCCGCGGCTGGGCCGTTTCTACCAGGCCTATCCGCAATACCAGTTGCGCCTGCAGTCGCAGGCCGAGACCATCGACCTGCTGCAGGACGCCAGCGTGGACGTGGCGATCCGCTACAGCAGCCGGCGCTATCCGGCGCTGCACGCGGCCTGCGCGTTGCAGGAACGGTTCGGGGTCTACGGCGCGCCGGCCTTGGTGGCGCAGGCGCGCCGCGCCAAGCCCGCGCTGGTGACGGTGCGCTGGCGCGATTCGGCGCTGTATGACGAGGGCTGGCGGCAGTGGTGCGAAGCGGCGGGCCTGCCCGGCTGGCGCAAGCCGGCGGCGGTGCACGCGTATGCCGAGGAACACTACGCGCTGCAGGCCGCGATCGCCGGGCAGGGACTGGTGCTGGCCAGTTCGGTGATGGTGTCCGACAGCGTCGCGGCGGGCACGCTGGTGCCGCTGCGGCCGGAGGTGAGCGTGGCGGGCGCCGCCTACACCGCGCTGTGCGCGCCGGGCCGCGAACGCCATCCGCCGGTCAAGGCATTCCTGGCGTGGCTGCGGCAGGAGTTCAAGGGCTAGTGGTGGCGTCGGTCGATGCGTCTCGGTTGACGTGCATTCACGGCCGCGCTGGCCGTGGCAGCAGCGGCAAGACCGCCAGCATGGCGCCGCCGGCGGCCAGCCAGGCCAGCGGCCAGGACGTGGCCGCCACCAGCCGCGGCAGCGCCAGCGGCGTCAGGAACAATCCCAGGTAGACGCAGGTGTTGGCCAGCCCCAGCGCGGTGCCGGCGCGGGCGGCGCCGGCCAGCGTGGCCAGTTCGGTGTAGGCCACGCCGTGCCAGGCCGAGGCGCAGATGCCGGCGGCCGCCAGCAGCACGGGCACGGCCAGCAGCGCCGCGCGGTGGCCGGGCGCCGCGCCCTGGACCCAGGCGGCGGCCGCCAGCGCCACGAATAGCAGGCAGCCCAGCCACACGCAGCCGCGCAGGTAGGCGCGGCGGTTGCCGTGGCGGTCGGTCCAGCGGCCGCTGGCGATGCGCGCGACCATGGCGCCCAGTTGCACCGCCACCATCACGGCGGTCAGCGTGGCGATGCCGGCGCCGCTGAAGTCGTGCAGGAATACCGTGGCGAACGTCAGCACCGCGAATTGCGGGCAGCACAGCAGGCCGATCGCCACCGCCGCGCGCCACACCCTGGCGTCGCGCAGGGGGCTGGATGGCGGGGTGGCGGCCGGCTTGTGGCCTGCGGATAGCGAGGAGGCCGTCCGGGCGTTGCCGCCGGCGCCGGTCGCCGCAACGCGGCGCGCCCGATCCGGCTCGCGCAGCCACCCCAGCGCCAGCAGCGCGGCGCCCGCGCACAGGCCGGCCAGCAGGCCGAACACCGCGCCGAAGCCGGCCCGCGACGCCAGCCACGGCAGCACCAGCGCGCCCAGACCGCCGCCCAGCGGCACGGCGGTCTGGCGGATGCTCATCGCCAGGCCGCGCTCGCCTTCGTCGAACCACGCCATCACCGCGCGGCCGCTGGCGCCGTTGACGCTGCCGCCCATCACGCCCACCAGCAGCAGGCCCAGCGCCAGCAGCCACAAGGCGGGCGCGACGCCGTGGGCCGGCGCGGCGCACAGGCTCATCCAGGCCAGCGCCGCCGCCGTCGCGCCCAGGCCGGCCAACAGCACTGGCCGGTCGCCCCAGCGGTCGGCCAGCAGGCCCCAGGGCAGCTCGAACAACGCCACGCCCAGGCCGAGCACGCCGAGCGCCAGGCCCAGCGCGTCGTTGTCCAGCCGGTAGTCGGCGCGCAGGAAGACGGCGGTGGCGGGCAGGCCGGCCGCCGCCGCGGAGAACGCGACGTTGGCGGCCACCCCCACCGCCAGCACCTTCCAGCGGTGGGTGGGGCGCGCGGCAGGGGTTGGGGCGGAAAGCACGGAGGCGGGCAGGGACATGACGGTTCCAGGCGGGATTGACGCGGCAAAGTCTGCGCCCGTAACATCATTCTGAAAATCAGGAAATTTTCAATTAAAGGTTTTGAAAAACGGGATGATCAGGCCTGTCACCTTTGACCTGGACGTGTTGCGCAGCTTCGTCGCCGGGGTGGAGCTGGGCAGCTTCGGCCGCGCGGCCGACCGCCTCGGGCGCTCGACCTCGGCCGTCAGCGCGCAGCTGAAAAAGCTCGAGGAACAGGCCGGCGTGCCGCTGCTGCGCAAGGCCGGGCGCGGCCTGACGCTGACCGACGCCGGCGAGACCATGCTGGCGTACGCGCGCCGGCTGCTGGAACTGAACGACCAGGCTTCGGTGGCGGTGCGCGGCACGCGCCTGCAGGGGCGGGTGCGCCTGGGTCTGCAGGAGGATTTCGGCGAGATCCTGCTGCCGCACGTGTTGGGCCAGTTCGCCCGCGCCCATCCGCAGGTGCGGATCGAAGCGCGGGTGGCGCGCAATGCCGAACTGCTCGAACGCGTGGCGGCCGGCGAACTGGACCTGGCGCTGGCCTGGGACCATGACGCGGCGCGGCCGCATGGCGTCAGGCTGGCCGAGCTGCCGCTGTGCTGGATCGGTCCGGCCGTCACCGACCCGGCGGGGGCCGCGCCGGCGCGCGATGCCGACGGCGCCTTGCCGCTGGTGGCGTTCGAGGCGCCCTGCCTGTTCCGCAGCCGCGCCACCGATGCGCTGGACCGCGCCGGCATCGCCTGGACCGCGGCCTTCATCAGTCCCAGCCTGGCGGGCCTGTGGGCGGCGGCCAGCGCGGGGCTGGGGCTGATGGTGCGCACGCCGCTGGGGCTGCCCGCCGGCTTGCGGGTGCTGGCGCCGGGCGAGCAGGGCCTGCCGTCGTTGCCGCCGTTGTCGTTGTCGCTGTATCACGCGCAAGGCCGGCCCGGCCCGGTGGCCGCGGCCCTGGCCGACATCGTGCGGCGTGGCGTGCGCGACAGCGTCGCGGCGCTGCCGGCCATGCCGGGCCTGCCGGCGCGCATCCCTTCCGAGGAGGCCGAGCGCCTTGAACCGATTCCATGAAATGACTGTCTTCCTGGCAGTGGCCGAGGCGCAGAGCTTCGCCGCCGCGGCCCGCCGGCTGGCGATGTCGGCGCCGAGCGTGACGCGCAGCGTCGCGGCGCTGGAGCGCCGGCTGGGCACGCTGCTGCTGGTGCGCACCACCCGCAGCCTGCGCCTGACCGAAGCCGGCCAGCGCTACGCGGCCGATTGCCGCGCCATTCTCGAAGCCGTGGAGCAGGCCGACGACGCCGCCGCGGGGGCGATGGCGGCGCCGCGCGGGTCGCTGCACATCACCGCGCCGGCGCGCTTCGGTGAACTGCACGTGATGCCGGCGGTGCTGGGCTACCTGCGCCAGCACCGCGAGGTGTCGGTGAACGCCCTGCTGGTGGACCGCGTGGTGAATCTGCTGGACGAGGGCGTGGACGTGGCGGTGCGCATCGGCGCCTTGCCCGACTCGACTCTGACGGCGGTGCCGGTGGGGCAGGTGCGGCGGGTGGTGTGCGCCTCGCCCGACTTCCTGCAACGCCACGGCACGCCCGACAGTCCCGACGCGCTGGCGCGCTTTTGCACCATCACGGCGGCAATGGAAGGGCGCGGCGCGCAATGGCGTTTCCTGCAGGATGGGCAGCCGCGGCGCCTGCCGCTGGCATCGCAGTTGACGGTGACCTCGTTCCAGGCCGCGGTGGCCGCCGCCTGCGAGGGCTGGGGGCTGACCCAGGTGGTGTCCTACCAGGTGGCGCGCGACCTGGCCAGCGGCGCCTTGCAGGTGGTGCTGCGCGATTACGAAATGGCGCCGCTGCCGGTGCACGTGGTGTATCCGGAAGGGCGCAAGAGTTCGGCCAAGGTGCGCAGCTTCGTCGACTTCTGCGTCGACGCGCTGCGCCGCGACCTGGCGGCCCTGCCGGCTTGATCCTTTCACTGGCGGCAATGGTGTCTTGCGCGCCGTGGCCGTTCCCCGGCGGGCGCGGGCGGTTCAAGATGGAGGCCTGTTTCCTCTATCCGAGATGCCGCCATGTCCGCCGCTCCCCTGACGTTCTACAGTTTTCCCCTGTCCGGCCATTCGCACCGCGTGGCCCTGATGCTGTCGCTGCTCGACGTGCCGCACCGCACGGTCGATGTGGACCTGCGCAGCGGCGCGCAGAAGCGGCCCGAGTTCCTGGCGCTGAACGCTTTTGGCCAGGTGCCGGTGATCGACGACAACGGCGTGGTGGTGGCCGACTCCACCGCGATCCTGGTGTACCTGTGCAAGCGCTACAACGGCCAGGCCTGGCTGCCCGAGGACGCGGTGGGCGCGGCGGCGGTGCAGCGCTGGCTGTCGGCCGCATCCGGCCCACTGGCGGGCGGCCCCGCCGCCGCGCGTCTGGTGACGGTGTTCGGCGCTCCGTATGACGTGCCGGCCACGCTGGCGCGCGCGCATGCCTTGCTGGCGGTGATGGAGCAGGAGCTCGCCGCCACCGGCTATCTGGCCGGCGCCGCGCCGACCCTCGCCGACGTGGCCTGCTACACCTACGTGGCGCATGCGCCGGAAGGCAACGTGTCGCTGGCGGACTATCCGCGGGTGCGCGACTGGCTGGCGCGGATCGAGGCGCTGCCGCGCTTCGTGCCGATGGTGGCGTCGCCGGTCGGATTGCGGGCGGCGTGAACCGAAGCGCGCGCGGCATGCCCGCGCAAGGAGCCTGACATGAATGCGACCACGATGAGCCCGGCTGGCGCCGCGCCGGCCGGCGGTTCGACAGCCGTCACGCCGGCGACCGCCGGTCCGGCCACCGCAGGATCCGCGGGCATGGCGCCCGCCGCGCCCTGGCACGCAGGCGAACTGCAGTTGCAGGCGCATATCGGCATGGCCGAGCGCATGGCGCAGGTGGGCGCGAAAGTGATCCGCCCATACATGCCGGACCAGCATCGCGCCTTCTTCGCGCAGCTGCCGTTCCTGCTGATGGGCGCGGTCGACGGCCAGGGCGATCCCTGGGCCGGCGTGCTGGAGGGCGAGCCGGGCTTCGCCGTGTCGCCGGACCCGCAGACCCTGCAGGTGGCCGCGCTGCCGGATGCCGATGATCCGCTGCGCGCCGGCCTGGGGCCGGACCAGCCGGTGGGCCTGCTGGGCATCGAACTGCACACGCGCCGCCGCAACCGCATGAACGGCCGCATCACCGCGTGGGACGGCAAGCGTTTCGCGGTCACGGTGGCCGAGTCGTTCGGCAACTGCCCGCAGTACATCCAGGCGCGCGATTTCCATTTCTCGCGCTCGCCGGCCTTGCGCTTCCCGGGGGCGGCGCGCGAGCGGACGGGGCTGGCCGATGCCGACCGGGCGCTGATCGCGCGCGCCGACACGCTGTTCGTGGCGACTTACGCCGATACGGACGAGGCCGGGCGCCGGGTCGATGTCTCGCACCGTGGCGGCAAGCCGGGGTTCGTGCGGATCGACGGCGACACGCTGACGGTTCCGGATTTCTCCGGCAACCGCTTTTTCAACACGCTGGGCAACATGGTGCTCAATCCGCGCGCGGGGCTGCTGTTCATCGATTTCGAGCGCGGCGACGTCTTGCAGGTGTCGGGCCGCGCCGAGGTGGTTTTGGACAGTCCGGAGATCGCCACCTTCGCGGGGGCCGAGCGCTTGTGGCGCGTTCATGTGCAACGGGTGCGGGCCAGGCCGGGCGCGCTGGCGCTGCGTTGGCGCTTCGGCGGCTATTCACCGACCGCGCTGGCCACGGGGCAATGGCCGCGGGCCGCCGCGGCCTGAGGCGGGGCCGCCCGCCGGTCGCTGCGCGCGGTGGCCGCAGGATCGGCCAATGGCGGCGGGCGCGCGCCTGGGTCAGGCGCGGTCGGCGCCGACCTTGCGCACCACGGTGTCGTCCGGCGTCAGCGCGCGGCCGTCCTGGGCGCGAATCTCCAGGCGCTGCACCGGCTGGCCGCGCTTGCGGTCGATCAGCGTGGAGTGCGGTTCGGCGGGGCCGTAGTAATGGTCTTCGCCCCACTGGCGCAGCCCGACGATGACGGGAAACAGCGCCCGGCCCTTTTCCGTCAGCACGTATTCCTGGTAGGCGCTGCCGTCCGAGGCCGGCGCCGCCGCCAGGATCTCGTGCGCCACCAGCGTGCGCAGGCGGTCGCTGAGGATGTTCTTGGCCACGCCCAGGCTTTTCTGGAATTCGCCGAAACGCCGCACGCCATCGAAGGCATCGCGCACGATCAGCAGCGACCACCAGTCGCCGATGGCGTCGAGCGCGCGCGCCACCGGGCAGGCGGCGCCTTCGAGGCTGGTGCGTTTGACCATGTCGTCCTGACCTTTGCCGCGCATCGCGGCGGGGAGAGATGTCGAATGTGTAGTTGCATTATAAAACTTCAAGGAATAGCATTCTGGTTTCGTAATAAAACTACTTGAGGCCATCATGCCAGACCGGACCGATCCTGCCCCTGCTGCTCCGCCATCTCCTTCATCGCCTTTATCTCCGGCATCCGCGGCAGCCTCCGCATCCGCCGGCCGCATGCCCGCCGCCCTGGTGCTGCTGCTGGCCGTGGCCTGCGCCTTGAGCGTGGCCAACGTGTATTACGCGCAACCGCTGCTGGACGCCATGGGCCGCGAGTTCCGCCTGGACGAGGGCGCGGTGGGCATCGTCGTCACCGCGACGCAGCTGGGCTGCGCGCTGGCGCTGGTACTGGTGGTGCCGCTGGGCGACCTGCTCGACCGGCGCCGCCTGATGCTGGCGCAGCTGGGGCTGCTGGTGCTGGCGCTGGCCGCGGTGGCGCTGGCGTCCGCCGCGCCGTGGCTGCTGGCCGGGATGCTGGCGCTGGGCCTGCTCGGCACCGCCATGACCCAGGGCCTGCTGGCGCTGTCGGCGGCGCTGGCCGCGCCGGGCGAACGCGGGCGGGTGGTGGGCGCGGTGCAGGGAGGCGTGGTGATCGGCCTGCTGCTGGCGCGGACCCTGGCGGGCGCGGTGGCCGACCTGTGGGGATGGCGCGCGGTCTACCTGGTGTCGGCCGGCCTGGCCGCGCTGCTGGCCCTGGCGCTGGCCCGCTGGCTGCCGCGCCGCGCCTTGCCGACCGCGGGGCTGGGCTATGGCGCGTTGCTGCGCTCGATGTTCACCTTGCTGGCGAGTGAACGGGTGCTGCGGGTGCGCGGCATGATCGCGCTGTTGATGTTCGCCGTCTTCAGCGCGTTCTGGACGGCGCTGGTGCTGCCGCTGAGCGCGCCGCCGCATTCGCTGACGCATACCGCGGTGGGCGCGTTCGGGCTGGTGGGCGTGGCCGGGGTGCTGGTGGCGGCGCGGGCGGGGCGGCTGGCCGATCGCGGCCATGCGCAACTGACCACCGGCGCGGGCCTGGCGCTGCTGTGCCTGGCCTGGGTGCCGATCGCCTTCCTGGACCGCAGCCTGTGGGCGCTGGCGCTGGGCGTGCTGGTGCTGGACATCGCGGCGCAGGCGCTGCACGTGACCAACCAGGCCATGATCTTTTCCATCAGCGCGCAGGCGCACAGCCGGCTGGTCGGCGGCTATATGATGTTCTATGCGGTGGGCAGCGGACTCGGGTCGATCGCCTCGACCTTCGTCTATGCGCGTGCGGGCTGGCTGGGCGTCTGCGCGCTGGGCCTGGGGCTGAGCCTGGCGGCGACGCTGTTCTGGGCGCTGACGCTGCCGCGCAAGGCGGCGCCGGCGCCCAGCTGCGCGGTTGCGCCGCGGGCGTGACGGAACGCCGGCGCGGCCCGCTCAGTGATGTTCGAGCGTATGGGCGATGGCCGCCACTTGTCGCGCGAACGCCGGATCGGCGCGGTCGCGCGGGCGCGGCAGGTCGATGTCGTAGTGGCCCGCGATGTTGGCCGGGCGGCCGCCCAGCACCACCACCTTGTCGGCCAGGAACACCGCTTCCTCGATGTCGTGGGTGACGAACAGCACCGCCGCGCCGGAGGCCTGCCACACGCGGATCAGTTCCTGCTGCAGGTTGCGGCGGGTGATGGCGTCGACCGCGCTGAAGGGTTCGTCCATCAGCAGCAGGTCGGGCTTGACCGCCAGCGCACGGGCGATGCCGACGCGCTGCGCCTGGCCGCCGGACAGCTGGTGCGGCCAGCGGCGGCCGTAGTCGCCCAGGCCGGTCAATTGCAGCGCGGCGTCGACGCGTTGTTGCCGTTCCTGGCGATCCAGGCCCAGGCCCTCCAGGCCGTAGCCGACGTTGCCGCCGACCGTGCGCCAGGGCATCAGGCGGCTGTCCTGGAACACCACCGCGCGGCTGCGGCGGCCGGGGCGCGCGGGCGCCTGGAAGCGCACCTCGCCGCTGGCGGGGTCGGCCAGGCCGGCCGCCGCGCGCAGCAGCGTCGATTTGCCCACGCCCGAGCCGCCCACCACGGCCACGAAACTGCCCGCCTCGATCACCAGCGACAGGCCCTGGATCACGGGCGCGTCGGCACCCGGATGCTGGTACGAGAGCTTGGAAAACTCGATTACGGACGCCATTGCAGCACCTTGCGTTCGAACGTGGAGAAGGCCAGGTCGCACAGCGTGTAGACCAGCGAGATGATCAGCATGTAGACCACCACCGCGTCGTAGGCGCCGACACCGGCGGCGGCATTCATTTCCTGGCCCATGCCGGGCACGCCCAGCAGTTCGGCGGCGATCAGCGTCATCCAGGCCTGGCCGATGCCGGTGCGCACGCCCGACAGCGCGCCGGGCGCGATGGCCGGCAGCGTCACGCCCAGCGCGCGCGCCAGGTAGCCGCCGTGGCCGAAGGCGCGCGCCAGTTCGTAGTAGCGCGGATCGACGTTGCGCACCGCGCTGTAGGTGGCGAAGTAGTTGACCCAGAACACGCCGATGGCGATGACGAAGGCGGCGCCGGCATGGCTGACCTTGAACCAGGCGATGGCGAACACCACCCAGGCCAGCGGCGGGATCGGCCGCAGGATGCGCGCCAGATAGGCTTGCG
Source organism: Achromobacter sp. 2789STDY5608615 (assembly GCF_001298995.1). Lineage (NCBI taxonomy): Bacteria > Pseudomonadati > Pseudomonadota > Betaproteobacteria > Burkholderiales > Alcaligenaceae > Achromobacter > Achromobacter sp. 2789STDY5608615. The sequence goes on along the minus strand of NZ_CYTY01000006.1, from coordinate 93,223 downwards.
CCAGGTCGAAGCGCGGCAGCGTCGCGGCCGCCAGGCCCACGCCGAAGCCCAGCGCGGTGCCCGCGGCCAGGCCCCAGAAGTAATGCACGAGGCTGGAGCCGATGGCCGGCAGCAGCCGGCCCGACTGCCATTCCTGGACCAGCGTGGCGGGCAGCGCGAAGGGGTCGGGCAGGGTGCCCGCAGGCGCCCATTGCCAGATCAGCGCGGCCTTCCAGATGGCGATGAAGAGGGCCAGTCCGCCGATGCCGTAGGCCGCGCGGCGCGCGGCGGCGAACCCCGGCGGCGCGCCCTTGCGGGCCTGCGGCGCGGGAGCGGCCAGGGCGGGGGCGGTCTGGCTCATTGCTTGCTGGCCTTGTCGTAGAAGCGGGTGTCGAACAGCTGCTTGACGTCGACCTTGGCGGCCTCGACCGTGCCCAGGCTGGCCTGGAAGGTCTGCAGCTCGGCGGTGGCGTCGACGATGGCGTGCGGATCGGCCACGAACTGGTCATGCGAATTGCGGATGGCCTTTTCGACCAGCGCGCGATCCAGGCGGCCGCCGCCGACGTACTTCTGCACGTGGGCCGCGGCGCGGGCCGGATCGTCGCGCAGTTGGGCGGTCGCGGCGAGCTGCGCGTCGACCAGCTGCTGCACGGCCTCGGGGTGCTCGGCGATCAGCTTGTCGCGCACCAGCAGCACGGCGCCGGGCTGGTTCGGGAACAGTTGCGAGCCGCGCGCCACCACGCGCGAATCGGGCGCGCGGGTCAGCACGGTGGTGACGGTGGGTTCGAGGATGGCGGCGCCGTCGATGGCGCCGGTCAGCAGCGACTGCTGGATCTGCGCCTCGCCCTGGTAGATCAGTTCCAGGCTGGCCGGATCGGACTTGAGGCGGTTGCGCAGCCAGTATTGCAGCGCGGCCTCGGGCACCGCGCCCTTGGGGTAGCTGGCGATGACGGGCTTCCTGCCCTTGTCCTTGGCGAAGCGGGCGAACGCGGTGGCCGGATCGCCCGAGGCGAAATACGGCGCCAGCGCGCCCAACGCGACCACGTTGACCTGCTCGACGATGTTGGAGGCCACCACCTTGATGCCGGCGCCCTTGGCGCTGGCCACCAGCGCCGGGCCGATGCCGACGTAGGCCACGTCCAATTGGCCGGCCAGCAGCGCCTGCGTCAGCGCGGGGCCGCTCTGGAACTGCACCAGCTTGGGCGCCGGGGCGCCCTTGGCCTGCAAGGTGCCTTCCTCCAGCGCCACGAACAACTGCGCGTCCGGCAGGATCGGCAGGTAGCCGATTTCCAGCGCGGGCGGCGCGGCGTGGGCGGGAGCGAGGGACGTGGCGGCGGCGATGACGGCGGCGGTGAACAGCTTGCGGAACATGGAAGAGGGGTCCTGAACGACGGCGCCTTGGTGCGGCTGGCGGCTTGCCCGCGGGTCCGGGCTTCCCGGATCTGCTTAGTAATTTTAGATATGTTTATGCCTTTTTATTATTCATTTTGGTTATATGCTTAACGGCGTCGCGCCCCATGAAAAAAGACCGCCGTGGCGGTCTTTCGGGGGCAGGGGCGCGGCCGGCCTGGCGCGGCCGCCGCCGGGCATCATGGCTGCACGGCGTACTCGTTCGACCCCGCCACCACCGCCGCCAGCCCCGGCGCCTGCGTCAGTTTGTGCAGCGCGTAGGTCTGGGCCGTGGCGATCTTGGCCTGGTGGAAGGCCGGGTCCTCGTCCAGGTGGTCCAGCGACGCGAGCAGCGCGCGCGCCATCTGCCAGCCGGCCAGCACCGTGCCGGCCAGCAGCAGGTAGGGCACGGCGGCGCCGAACACCGCGTTAGGGTGCGCGGCGGCGTTGGCGACCACGAAGTCGACCGTGTTGGCCAGCGCCAGGCGGCCCTGGCGCAGCGGCGTCAGCACCAGGCGCGCCGCCGGTTCGCTGCGCGCCTGCAGCGCTTCCTCGGTCTTGCGGATCTCTTCGATCAGCGCCTGCGCCACCGCGCCGCCGTCGCGCAGCGTCTTGCGGCCGACCAGGTCGTTGGCCTGGATCGCGGTGGTGCCTTCGTAGATGGTGAGAATGCGCGCGTCGCGGTAGTACTGGGCGGCGCCGGTCTCCTCGATGAAGCCCATGCCGCCGTGCACCTGCACGCCCAGGCTGGCGACGTCGATGGAGGCCTCGGTGCACCAGCCCTTGACGATCGGCACCAGGAATTCCTGCACCGCCAGGTGGCGCGCGCGCGCCGCCGGATCGGCGCTGGCGTGCGCCAGGTCGGCATGGCCGGCGGTGTAGTAGGCCAGCGCGCGGCCGGCCTCGGTCAGCGCGCGCATGGTGCCCAGCATGCGGCGCACGTCCGGGTGCTGGATGATCGGCACGGCCTCGCGCGAGGAGCCGTCCACCGGGCGGCTCTGCACGCGTTCGGCGGCGTAGGCCAGCGCGTGCTGGTAGGCGCGGTCGGCCACCGCGATGCCCTGCACGCCGACGGCGAAGCGGGCAGCGTTCATCATGATGAACATGGCGTCCAGGCCGCGGTTTTCCTGTCCCACCAGGTAGCCGATGGCGCCGCCCGCGTCGCCGAACTGCAGCGTGGCGGTGGGGCTGGCCTTGATGCCCAGCTTGTGCTCGATCGACACGCAGGCGACGTCGTTGCGCGCGCCCAGCGAGCCGTCGTCGTTGACCAGGAACTTGGGCACCAGGAACAGCGAGATGCCCTTGACGCCCTCGGGCGCGTCCGGCAGGCGCGCCAGCACCAGGTGGACGATGTTCTCGGCCAGGTCGTGCTCGCCGTAGGTGATGAAGATCTTGGTGCCGGAGATGCGGTAGGTGCCGTCGCCGACCGGCTGCGCGCGGCTGCGCAGCAGCGCCAGGTCGGAGCCGGCCTGCGGCTCGGTCAGGTTCATGGTGCCGGTCCATTGGCCTGACAGCATCGGGCCGATGAAGCGCTCGCGCAGTTCGGGCGAGCCGGCCGTCAGCAGCGCCTCGACCGCGCCGTTGGTCAAGAGCGGACACAAGGCGAACGACAGGTTGGCGGCGTTGAGCATTTCGGAGCAGGGCGCGCCCAGCAGGCCGGGCAGGCCCTGGCCGCCGTATTCGACCGGGTGCGTCATGCCTTGCCAGCCGGCTTCGGCGTATTGGCGGAAGGCCTGCTTGAAGCCGGGCGAGGTGGTGACCGCGCCGTCGCGCCAGGCGCTGGGCTCGCGATCGGCCGGGTGGTTCAGCGGCGCCAGCACGTCGCCGGCGAAGGTGGCGGCTTCTTCCAGCACCGCCTGGGCGGTGTCGGGCGTGGCTTCGGCATATTGCGGCAGCGCCGCCACCTGCGGCAGGCCGGCAAGGTGGTTCAGCACGAACAGCATGTCTTTCACGGGGGCTTGGTACGTCATGGCGTCGGAGCTCCGGGTAGGAAGGGAATCAGGTGGCGTCGATGGCGCGGGTGGAACCCACCGCGGCGCGCAGTTCGAATTTCTGGATCTTGCCGGTCGAGGTCTTGGGCAGTTCGCCGAAGCGCACCGCGCGCGGCACCTTGAAGCCGGGCAGCAGCAGCTTGCAGTGCGCGATGATCTCTTCGGCGGTGGCGCTGTGGCCGGGCTTGAGCTCGACGAAGGCGCACGGCGTCTCGCCCCATTTCGGGTCGGGCATGGCCACCACCGCCACGGCGGCCACGGCCGGATGGCGATAGAGGGCGTCCTCGACCTCGATGCTGGAGATGTTCTCGCCGCCGGAGATGATGATGTCCTTGCTGCGGTCCTTGATGCGGATGTAGCCGTCGGGCGTCATCACGCCCAGGTCGCCGGTGTGGAACCAGCCGCCGCCGAAGGCCTCGTCGGTGGCGCGCTCGTTCTTCAGGTAGCCCTTCATGCAGATGTTGCCGCGGAACATGATCTCGCCCACGGTCTGCTCGTCGGCCGGCACTTCCTCCATGGTGTCGGGGTTGCGCACCGAGACGCCGGCCTGCAGGTGGTAACGCACGCCCTGGCGCGCGGTCAGCAGCGCGCGCTGCTCGTCTTCCAGGTCGTTCCAGGCGTCCTGGGTGGCGCACACCGCGGCCGGGCCGTAGACCTCGGTCAGGCCGTAGACGTGGGTCAGTTCGAAGCCGATTTCCTTCATCTTGGCGATCACCGCCGGGGCGGGCGCGGCGCCGGCCGCCATGGTGCGCACGGTGTGGCTGATGCCGGCGCGAAGCTCGGCCGGGGCGTTGGCCAGCGCGCTCTGCACGATGGGCGCGCCGCAGTAGTGGGTCACGCCCTCGGCGCGGATCAGGTCGAACACGGTCTTGGGATCGAATTTGCGCAGGCAGACGTTGACGCCGGCGCGCGCCGCCACGGTCCAGGCGAAGCACCAGCCGTTGCAGTGGAACAGCGGCAGCGTCCACAGGTAGACCGGATGCTTGGGCATGTCCCATTCGAGGATGTTGCTGACGGCGTTGAGATACGCGCCGCGGTAGTGGTAGACCACGCCCTTGGGATCGCCGGTGGTGCCGGAGGTGTAGTTCAGCGCGATCGCGTCCCATTCGTCGGCCGGCGGGCGCCAGTCGAATGTGGCGGGGGCGGCGGCCAGGAAGGCCTCGTAGTCGGTGGCGCCGGGCAGGGTGGCCGGGGCGCCGTCCAGGTCGTGCACCGAGATCACTTTCAGGTGCGGGAATTCGGCGCGGGCGCGCTGCGCGACCTCGGCGTATTCGGTGTCGACGATCAGCGCGCGGGCCTCGCCGTGGCCCAGCATGAACAGGACGCTGGGCGTATCCAGGCGGGTGTTGAGGGTGTTGAGCACCGCGCCCAGCATCGGCACGCCGAAGTGGGCCTCGATCATGGCGGGGATGTTCGGCAGCATCACCGCCACCGTGTCGCCGCGCTGGATGCCGGCGGCGGCCAGCGCGCCGGCCAGGCGTTGCGCGCGCTCGTAGGTCTGGGCCCAGGTGCGGCGCACGGCGCCATGCACCACGGCCAGGCGGTTGCCATAGACCTGCGCGGCGCGGGCGATGAAGTCGACCGGGGTGAGGGGTTCGTAGTTGGCGTCACGGCGTGCCAGGCCATGGTCGAACAGGCTGCTCATGCTTGTCTCCTGTGGGGCGCGGGGGCGCCCGGATATGCTTTTATGCGGGAAACTTGATCTGGATCGCCGGGGTTGATCGTTGGCAGGAATCCCGCTGCTTGCTAGAGCTTATCGGCCGCCGGAAAATGGTGTCTGTCGCCTGCATGACAGACCTTTTTTCGGGCGTCCAACCCGCAGTTTTACACGGTTCTTTCCATGTCCGATGTTTCAAACATTGTTTCCCAGACCGAGCTGGCCGAACTGCTGCGCGGCTGCGCCTGGTTCGCCGCGCTGGATGCGCCGCACCAGGACCTGGTGCTGGCCACGGCGCGCGCCGAACACGTGGCCAGCGGCGCCTGGATCGCGCGCCGCAATGCGCCGTCGGATTACTGGCTGGGGGTGCACAGCGGCCTGCTGAAACTGGCGATCTACAACGAATCGGGGCGCAGCTGCACGTTCTCGGGGGTGCCGCCGGGCGGCTGGTTCGGCGAGGGCAGCGTCATCAAGCGCGAGCTGCGCAAGTACGACGTGGTGGCGATCCAGCCGTCGCTGGTGCTGCTGGTGCCGGCCGCCACCTTTCATGCGCTGCTGGCGGCCAGCCTGCCGTTCTCGCATTTCGTCATCGGCCAGCTGAACGACCGCATGGGCGAGTTCATCGCCTCGATCCAGAACCATCGCCTGCTGGACGCCGATGCGCGCGTGGCGCAGTCGCTGGCGCAGCTGTTCAACCCGCAGCTGTATCCGTCCACCGACCTGACGCTGGCGATTTCACAGGAAGAGCTGGGTTACCTGACCGGCCTGTCGCGCCAGCGCGTCAACCAGGCGCTGCAGACGCTGGCGGACCAGGGCATGCTGGCGCTGTCGTACAACCAGATCAAGGTGCTGACGCTGGATCGGCTGCGCCAGTACGGGCTGGATCAGCTCTGACCGCGGGCGGGGTTCAGGCGGGGCCGGAACGCCAGGTCAGGCGTGAGCCAGGGCGCGGTCCAGCGCGGCGCGCGCCAGGATGCGGGTGGAATCGAGCGTCGGCAAGGCGCAGTTGGCGTCGTTCAGCACCAGCGGCAGTTCGGTGCAGCCCAGCACCACCGCGTCGCAGCCGGCCTCGCGCAGCCGCGCCACCACGCCTTGCAGCAGGGCGACCGATTCGGGCTTGAAGACGCCGTAGACCAGTTCGTCCATGATGACGCGCGCCAGCAGGTCGCGGTCGGCCGGGTCGGGGCGCACGAAGTCCAGGCCACGGGTCCGCAGCTTGTCGGGGTACACCGCGCTGTCGACCAGCCAGCGCGTGCCGAGCAGGCCGATGCGGCGCAGGCCGCGGGCGGCGGCGACCGCCGCGACTTCCTCGGCGATGTGCAGCCACGGCAGGGGCGAATGGGGCAGCACGTGGTCCAGGGCCTGGTGGATGGTGTTGTCGGGGCAGATCAGGAAATCCGCGCCGGCGCGCGCCAGCCGGTCGGCGGAGGTCAGCATCAGCGCGCCGACGCCGGCCAGGTCGTTGCGCTCCAGGCACGCCACGTAGTCCGCCAACGACAGGCTGTGCAGCGACACCTCGGGGTGCGCGTGTGGCCCCAGGCGCTGCGCGCCCTCGGCGCAGATCGTGCGGTAGCAGAGCGCGGCGCCCTCGGCCGAGCAGGCGACGATGCCGATGTGCAGGGGCGGATGGGCGGGCATGCGGACTCCGTGGCGGTCAGGTCAAGCTGCGGGTTTGGACAAGGCCCGCACATGGCGGGCGATCTGGCGGAACTGCTCGGCCATGGCGTCCTGCTGCGCCTGCGGCAGCCGCGACAGGAACAGTTCGTCGATGGCCGGGCCGTAGACCTTCCACATCTTGCGGCGCAGCGCCAGGCCTTCCGGCGTGATGCGGGCGTAGGTGGCGCGGCGGTCCTCGTCGGAACGGAAGCGCTCGACCAGTCCGGCGGCCTCGATGCGGTCCATCAGGCGTGTCAGGTTGTAGCGTGCGATGACCATGCGCTCGGCCATCTCGAACATGCGCGCGGCGCCCTCTGGCGCGCGTTCCAGCGCCCACAGCGCGTCGTACCACGCCAGCGGCGGCAGGTCGGCGGCGGACAGTCGTTTTTCGATCTCTTCCACCACCAGCGCATGCGCGGTCAGGAAAAGGCTCCACGCGTCGGGCTTGCCCGTGGCCATGCGGTCGCTTCCTTTGTCTTGGGTTGTCGCAGCCCGGATTGTAGAGGCCCGGACCGCCAAGGGCGGGGTGAAAAACACCGCGCGCAGGTGCTTTATACCTTGCCGCGGCCGGGTAGAAACCACCGGGCGGGTTTCAACCCACTGATTTCGCGCGGATTTTTCCTGGCACGGATTTCGCGATGCAGGACATACCTCACAACGCAACACAGGAGGGTGTCCCCATCATGGGCCCGTATAAAAAGTTATGGTTCACGCTGATCGCCGTGCTGGCGGTCACGTTCGCATTGCTCGGCTTCTACGGCGGCGAAGTCTACCGCCAGGCGCCGCCGATTCCGCTGGAGGTCGCCAGCGCCGACGGCACGCGCCTGTTCGGCCGCGACGACATCCTCGACGGCCAGACCGCCTGGCAGTCGATCGGCGGCATGCAGCTGGGCTCGATCTGGGGCCACGGCGCCTATCAGGCGCCCGACTGGACCGCCGACTGGCTGCACCGCGAGCTGATGGCCTGGCTCGACCTGGCGGCGCGCGACGCCCATGGCCGCGATTATGGCCAGCTGGACGCGCCCGCGCAGGCTGCGCTGCGCGAGCAGCTCAAGGCCGAGTACCGCGCCAACCGCGCCGACGCGGCCGGCGGCAAGCTGGTGCTGAGCCCGCGCCGGGCGCAGGCGGTGGCGCAGACCGGGGCCTACTATGACCAGCTGTTCTCGGACGCGCCGGCCCTGCATGCCAGCCGCGAGCACTACGCCATGAAGGAGAACACGCTGCCCGACGCCAGGCGCCGCCAGCAGCTGACGCATTTCTTCTTCTGGACCGCCTGGGCCGCCGCCACCGAGCGCGCGGGCACCGTGGTCACCTACACCAACAACTGGCCGCACGAACCGCTGATCGGCAACCACCCGAGCAGCGAGAACGTGATGTGGTCGATCATCAGCGTGGTGGTGCTGCTGGCCGGCATCGGCCTGCTGGTGTGGGCCTGGGCCTTCCTGCGCGGCAAGGAGGAACCCGAGCCGGAGGCGCCGGCGCAGGACCCGCTGACCACCTTCGCCCTGACGCCGTCGCAGCGCGCGCTGGGCAAGTACCTGTTCCTGGTGGTGGCGCTGTTCGGCTTCCAGGTGCTGCTGGGCGGCTTCACCGCGCACTATACGGTCGAGGGGCAGAAGTTCTACGGCATCGACCTGTCGCAGTGGTTTCCGTATTCGCTGGTGCGCACCTGGCACTTGCAGAGCGCATTGTTCTGGATCGCCACCGGCTTCCTGGCCGCGGGCCTGTTCCTGGCGCCGCTGATCAACGGCGGGCGCGACCCGAAATACCAGAAGGCGGGCGTCGACATCCTGTTCTGGGCGCTGGTGCTGGTGGTGGTCGGCTCGTTCGCCGGCAACTACCTGGCGATCGCGCAGATCATGCCGCCGGACCTGAACTTCTGGCTCGGCCACCAGGGCTATGAATACGTCGACCTGGGCCGCCTGTGGCAGATCGGCAAGTTCGCCGGCATCTGCTTCTGGCTGGTGCTGATGCTGCGCGGCATCGTGCCGGCGCTGCGCACGCCCGGCGGCGACAAGAACCTGCTGGCGCTGCTGACCGCGTCGGTCGGCGCCATCGGCCTGTTCTACGGCGCCGGCTTCTTCTACGGCGAGCGCACCCACCTGACCGTGATGGAGTACTGGCGCTGGTGGATCGTGCACCTGTGGGTCGAAGGCTTCTTCGAGGTCTTCGCCACCACCGCGCTGGCCTTCATCTTCTCGACCCTGGGCCTGGTGTCGCGTCGCATGGCGACGACCGCCAGCCTGGCCTCGGCCTCGCTGTTCATGCTGGGCGGCATTCCGGGCACCTTCCACCACCTGTACTTCGCCGGCACCACCACGCCGGTGATGGCGGTGGGCGCCAGCTTCTCGGCGCTGGAAGTGGTGCCGCTGATCGTGCTGGGCCACGAGGCCTGGGAGAACTGGCGCCTGAAGACGCGCGCGCCGTGGATGGAAAACCTGAAGTGGCCGTTGATGTGTTTCGTGGCGGTGGCTTTCTGGAACATGCTGGGCGCGGGCGTGTTCGGTTTCATGATCAACCCGCCGGTGTCGCTGTACTACATCCAGGGCCTGAACACCACGCCGGTGCACGCGCATGCCGCGCTGTTCGGGGTCTACGGTTTCCTGGCGCTGGGCTTCACGCTGCTGGTGCTGCGCTACATCCGGCCGCAATACGCGCTCAGCCCGGGCCTGATGAAGCTGGCGTTCTGGGGGCTGAACCTGGGCCTGGCGCTGATGATCTTCACCAGCCTGCTGCCGATCGGCCTGATCCAGTTCCATGCCAGCGTCAGCGAAGGCATGTGGTGCGCGCGCAGCGAGGCCTTCATGCAGCAGGACATCCTCAAGACGCTGCGCTGGGGCCGCACCTTCGGCGACGTGGTGTTCCTGCTGGGGGCGCTGGCGATGGTGGTGCAGGTCATCCTGGGCCTGTTGAGCGGCAAGCCGGCCGCGGCCGAACCGGTGCTGCGGGTCGAACCCGCGCGCCGCTAGCCGCGCGCGCCACACGCGGCACTCGCGCGCGGCCCCAGGGCGGCGCGCGGGATGCGTCGTCGCGGGGCGGCACGCCGGCCAGGTTGTTTGCGCCCGGTCCATCCCGCTCATTGCGCCAGCGCAAAGAGGGCGGGGCCGGGCGGGGCTTCAATGACAGCGGACCCCGGGCCATCGTGGCCCCGGGGCGCAACCGGAGCGCCGTCATGCGCCGCCTGCTGGCCGCCGCCTTTCTCGTCCTGCCGTTGTCCGCCTGCGGGCCCGCCGAGCGGGCCCATTCCGTTGCCCCCGAAGTATCGCGGCTGCCGCCCGGCCAGGTGGCCTACCTGCCGCCGGGCGAAACGCTGCGCAACGGTTACCCGGTCTCGCCGGCGCCGCTGACCGCGGACGTGGCGCGCGGTCTGCTCATCATGAAGCGCCAGGTCAGCCAGGCCGAATACGCGGCCTGTGTCCGCGCCGGCGGCTGCAAGCCGCTGGACCCGGCCTTCCGTGAGTTGCGCGCGCCGGACCTGCCGGCGGTGGGCCTGAGCTGGACCGACGCGTCGGCCTACGCGGCCTGGCTGTCGGCCCGCACCGGGCAGCGCTGGCGGCTGCCCACCTATGCCGAATGGGTCTACGCGGCGGGCGACGCCTACCGCGAGGAAACGCCGTTGCCGTCATCGGACGCGGATCCGGCGCAACGCTGGCTGGCCGAATACGAGGCGCAGGCGCGGCGCGGCCAGGAGGCCACCGAGGTGCGTGAATTCGGCGCCTATGGCGTCAATGCCTCGGGGCTGGTGGACGTGGCGGGCAGCGTGTGGGAATGGACCGATGACTGCTACACGCGGCGCATCCTGGCGCTCACGCAAGACGGCGGGGCAGCCGGCGTCGATGACGGCGCCGATCGCAACTGCGGCATCCGCGTGGCGGCGGGGAGGCACATCGCCTATCTGCCGGATTTCATCCGCGACCCCAAGGGCGGCGCCTGCTCGGTCGGGGTGCCGCCGGCCAACCTGGGGCTGCGGCTGGTGCGGGAGGAGGGGCCGGCCTGACGCGGCAGGGTCCTAGGGTTCGCCGGCGGTGGTCGCCGCCTGCCCGGGCGCGCCGTCGATACAGGACGCGCAGCCCGCACAGGTCGGCGCCGCCGCATGCGCGCCGACCCGCGCCAGCGCGGCGGGCGAGCGCAGCACGATGCGCTTGCGGCCGCTGTCGACAATGCCGCGCTGCTTCCAGCCGCTGAGCAGGCGGCTGACGGTGTGCAGCGTGGTGCCGGTCATCTCGGCGATGTCCTGGCGCGTGATCGGGAAGGCGATGCCGATGCCGTCGGCGGTGGGTTGCCCGGCGCTGTCCACCAGCCGCAGGATGGCGCGCGCCACGCGTTGCTCGACTTCGTCGTTGGACAGTTCCTGGATGCGCAGGTGCGCGTCCTGCAACCGCTGGCCCATGGTCTGCAGCGCCAGCGACGCCAGTTGCGGATGATGGCTGGTGAAGCGCTCCCAGAGCGCATCGGGCCAGGCCAGGCAGACGCTCTCCTGCACCGCCAGCACGGTGGCGGGGTAGCGCGGCTGGCGCATGGCGCAGGCCAGGCCGAACAGGTCGCCGGGATTGACGTAGCGCACCACCACCTGGCCGCCCTCGGGCGTGACCTGCGCCACTTTCAGGCAGCCGCTGAGCAGCACGAAGAAGTGCGCGGCGCTGGCGCCCTGATGGTAGACCACGGCGCCGGCTTCCAGCCGGCAGGGCTGCGCGCCGCGCAGCGCGGATTCCAGCTGCGCGTCGGACAGGGGCTTGAACAGGTTCAGATTGCGCAGCAGGGCATGACAAAGGGGCGACGACATGGCGGACTCCGGACGGGGAGGAGGATTCCGCTTTCATGGTGGCATCGGCGTCCGGCCCTGGCAATGCGCGCGCCGCGCCAGGCTGGCGCCGAGTTTGCGCTACAGCAAAGAACGGGGAGGGCGCGCGTCTTTCAATAGGGCTGCCGACCTACACGGCAGTTGAAAACCCGATAAGGAGCTGGACATGAACGCATTACGGCCCACTTTGCTGGCGGCGGCGCTGGCTTTCTCGATGGCCGCGGGGACCGCCTGGGCGCAGGACGCCGACAAGCTGCCCCACACCCAGGTCACGCTGGTCGCCCCGCCCCAGGTGCATCCGCACGAGCAGGCGACCAAGTCGGGCCCCAAGGTCGTCGAATTCACCATGACCATCGAGGAAAAGAAGATGGTGATCGACGACAAGGGCACGACGCTGCAGGCCATGACGTTCAATGGCTCCATGCCCGGCCCCACGCTGGTGGTGCACGAAGGCGACTATGTCCAGCTGACGCTGGTCAACCCGGCCACCAACGCCATGCCGCACAACGTCGACTTCCACGCGGCCACCGGCGCGCTGGGCGGCGCCAAGCTGACCAACGTCAACCCGGGCGAGCAGGCCACGCTGCGCCTCAAGGCCGACCGCAGCGGCACCTTCGTCTACCACTGTGCGCCTGAAGGCATGGTGCCGTGGCACGTGGTGTCGGGCATGAGCGGCACGCTGATGGTGCTGCCGCGCGACGGCCTGAAGGATCCGCAGGGCAAGCCGCTGCGCTATGACCGCGCCTACACCATCGGCGAGTTCGACCTGTACATCCCCAAGGGTCCGGACGGCAAGTACAAGGACTATGCCACGCTGGCCGAGAGCTATGGCGACACGGTGCAGGTGATGCGCACGCTGACGCCGTCGCATATCGTCTTCAACGGCAAGGTCGGCGCGCTGACCGGCGCCAACGCGCTCACCGCCAAGGTCGGCGAGACCGTGCTGCTGATCCACTCGCAGGCCAACCGCGACACGCGTCCGCACCTGATCGGCGGCCATGGCGACTGGGTCTGGGAGACCGGCAAGTTCGCCAACCCGCCGCAACGCAACCTGGAGACCTGGTTCATTCGTGGCGGCTCGGCCGGCGCCGCGCTCTACACCTTCAAGCAGCCCGGCGTGTATGCCTACCTGAACCACAACCTGATCGAGGCGTTCGAACTGGGCGCGGCGGGCCACATCAAGGTCGAGGGCAAGTGGAACGACGACCTGATGAAGCAGATCAAGGCGCCCGCGCCGATCCCGCGCTGACCGGGGGCCGCCATGTCCTCCGTATCCAGAACCTTGCTGGCGGCCGGCCTGGCCCTGGGCGGCATGGCCAGCGCCGTGGCCGACTCGCCGGCGCAGCTCGATCCGGCCGGCGAGAAGCTGTACCGCTCGGCCTGTGTGGTGTGCCACGCCAGCGGCGTGGCCAATGCGCCCAAGCTGGGTGACAAGCAGGCCTGGGCGCCGTTCCTGGCGCAGGGCGCCGACGCGCTGCTGGCCACGGTGCTCAAGGGCAAGGGCGCCATGCCGCCGCGCGGCGGCACCGCCGCCGACGAGGCCACGCTGCGCGCCGCCGTGGCGTACATGATGGCCGCCGCGCGCTAGCGCGGCGCGATGGGGCCACGGTCCGCCAGTCGGGTCGTGGCCCCGCGTCTTTTGCGGCCAGCGGCCGTTTCCTGGCGATCCTTCTGAATAGTTGCACTTGCAATTGTTCAAAAACCTCCATACGATTGCAATTGCACATTATGCAAATGCAATTCACGATGTGAAACGATGGCGCCGGCCTTGCGTGTCCAGGCGCCGCTTGCGCACCACAAGGAGGATGCCCATGGAACCCGAGATCGACTGCGTCGACATCGACCCCGAAGAAACCAGCGAGTGGCTGGACGCGATGCAGGCGGTGCTGGCGCACGAAGGCCTGCCGCGCACGCATTACCTGCTGGACCGCCTGATCGACCAGGACCGCGCCCGCAGCGGCGGCTATGCCGCAGCCGGCGTCACGCCCTACGTCAACACGATCGGCCTGCCGGCGCAGGCGCCGTTCCCCGGCGACACCCGCATCGAAGCCCGGCTGGGCGCCTACCTGCGCTGGAACGCCATGGCCATGGTGCTGCGCGCCGGCAAGCATTCCGGCGTGGGCGGGCACATCGCCACGTATGCCTCGGCCACCACCCTGTACGAAACCGGCTACCGCCATTTCTTCCGCGCCGCCACGCCGGACTACCTGGGCGACATGCTCTACATCCAGGGCCATTCGGCGCCCGGCATCTACGCCCGCGCCTATCTGGAAGGGCGCCTGTCCGAGGCCGAGCTGGACCGCTTCCGCCGCGAGATCGGCGGCGGTGGGCTGGCGTCGTATCCGCATCCGCGCACCATGCCCGGCTTCTGGCAGTTCCCGACCGTGTCGATGGGCCTGGGGCCGCTGATGGCGGCCTACCAGGCGCGTTACATGCGCTACCTGGAAGACCGCGGCCTGATCGCGGCGCAGGACCGGCGCGTCTGGGGCTTCCTGGGCGACGGCGAACAGGACCAGCCCGAGACGCTGGCGGCAGTCGCCATGGCCGGCCGCGAAAAGCTCGACAACCTGATCTTCGTGGTCAACTGCAACCTGCAGCGCCTGGACGGCCCGGTGCGCGGCAACGCCAAGATCATCCAGGAGCTGGAAAGCGTCTATCGCGGCGCCGGCTGGAACGTCATCAAGGTGATCTGGGGCGGCGGCTGGGATGCGCTGCTGGCGCAGGACCACGACGGCCGCCTGCGGCGCCGCATGATGGAATGCGTGGATGGCGAATACCAGGTCTTCAAGGCGCGCGGCGGCGCCTATGTGCGCGAGCATTTCTTCGGCGCCGATCCGGTGCTGCTGGAGCGCGTGGCGCACCTGAGCGATGACGAGATCGGCGCGCTCAACCGCGGCGGCCACGACCCGGTCAAGATGCACGCCGCCTACGCCGCGGCGCTGGCGCATCGCGGCCAGCCCACGGTGATCCTGGCCAAGACGGTCAAGGGCTACGGCATGGGCGCGGCCGGCGAGGCCGCCAACACCAACCACCAGCAGAAGAAGATGGCCGACCCGGCGGTGCGCGCCTACCGCGACCGCTTCGACCTGCCGGTGCCGGACGAGCGCCTGGAGGAGATCCCGTACATCAAGCCCGAGCCCGGCACGCCGGAACAGGCCTACCTGGAAGCCGCCACCCGGCGCGCCGGCGGCCACCTGCCGCTGCGTCCGGCCGGCCCCGGGCCGCAGGCCACGCCCGCGCTGGAGGCGTTCGCCGCGCACCTGAAGGGCAGCGACGGCCGCGAATTCTCGACCACCATGGCGTTCGTGCGCATCCTGGCGCAGTTGCTCAAGGACCCGCAGATCGGCGCGCGCGTGGTGCCCATCGTGCCGGATGAATCGCGCACCTTCGGCATGGACGGCATGTTCCGCCAGGTCGGCATCTATTCGCACGTGGGCCAGCTGTACACGCCGCAGGATGCCGACCAGCTCAGCGTCTACCGCGAGGACCGGCGCGGCCAGATCCTGCAGGAAGGCATCAACGAGTCGGGCGCCATGGCCTCGTGGATCGCCGCCGCCACCGCCTACAGCACCCACGGCGTGGCGACGATTCCGTTCTACATCTTCTATTCGATGTTCGGGTTCCAGCGCGTTGGCGACCTGGCCTGGGCGGCCGGCGACATCCGCGCGCGCGGCTTCCTGCTGGGGGCGACCTCGGGCCGAACCACGCTGGAGGGCGAGGGCCTGCAGCACGACGACGGCCACAG
The DNA here is from genome assembly GCF_001298995.1 of Achromobacter sp. 2789STDY5608615. NCBI lineage: Bacteria > Pseudomonadati > Pseudomonadota > Betaproteobacteria > Burkholderiales > Alcaligenaceae > Achromobacter > Achromobacter sp. 2789STDY5608615. The sequence goes on along the minus strand of NZ_CYTY01000006.1, from coordinate 78,005 downwards.
CCACGTGCTGGCCTCGGTGATCCCGTCGTGCATCGCCTATGACCCGGCCTATGCCTACGAGATCGCGGTGATCGTGCAGGACGGCATGCGCCGCATGTACCAGGAGGAAGAAGACGTCTTCTACTACCTGACGCTGATCAACGAGAAAACCGCGCATCCGCCGATGCCGGAAGGCGCCGAGGCCGGCATCCTCAAGGGCATGTACCGCCTGCGCGAGGGCGGTCCGGGCGAGGCGCGCGCGCAACTGCTGGGCAGCGGCGCCATCCTGGGCGAGACCCTGGCCGCCGCCGACCTGCTGCGGCAGGACTTCGGCGTGGCGGCCGACGTCTGGAGCGTCACCAGCTATTCAGAGCTGCGCCGCGACGGCCAGGAGACCGAGCGCTGGAACCGCCTGCATCCGCTGGACGCGGCGCTCCGGGGCTTCGTCGAGACCCGCCTGGCCGACACCCGGGGGCCGGTGATCGCGGCCACCGACTACATGAAGACCGTGGCCGAGCAGATCCGTCCTTTCGTCGGGCGCCGTTATGTCACGCTGGGGACCGACGGCTTCGGCCGCTCGGACACGCGCCAGGCGCTGCGGGCGTTCTTCGAGGTGGACCGGCACCACATCGTGCTGGCCACGCTCAAGGCGCTGGCGGACGAGGGCGTGTTGCCGGCGGAGCGGGCGGCCGAGGCGATCCGGCGCTACGGCCTGGATCCGGAAGCCGTGTCGGCGGCCTTGCCGTAAGGCGGGGCGCGGCGGCCAGGCGGCGGGAGGGGGGGGCGCCGCAAGCGCCGCCGCCCGCGCCCCGTCGACGTTCAGGCGCGGCGCGCCAGCAACGCCCAGATGCCGGCGGCGGACAGCAGCGCGCCGCCGCCCAGGTTGAAGCCGCGCTGCGCGCGCGGCGACGCCAGCAGGCGGCGCGCCGAGCCGGCGAACAGCGCGTAGGCGGTGGCATTGAGGCCGGCGCAGGCCACGAAGGTGGCCGACAGCGTCCACAGCTGGCGCGTGACGTCGCCCGCCGGGTCGATGAACTGCGGCAGGAAGGCCACGAAGAAGATGATGCCCTTGGGGTTCAGCGCCGTCACCAGGTAGGTGTTGGCGAACAGCTTCCAGCGCGAGCCGGCCGCGCCGGCCCGCGGCAGCGTGGCGGGCGCGACGCCCGCGCGCAGCAGCTTGACGCCCAGGTACAGCAGGTACAGGCCGCCCACGGTCTTGACCACGGTGAACCAGAAGGCCGACGCCGACAGCAGCGCGCCCAGGCCCAGCAGCGACAGCGCCAGGGCGGTGGAATCGCCCAGCGCCACGGCCAGCACCAGCGGCAGGCGGGCGCGCTTGCCATGGGTGAGGGAATAGCTGATGACGGTGAGGATGGTGGGGCCGGGCAGCATCAGCAGCAGGGCGGATGCGCCGACGAAGGCCAGCCAGGTTTCGAGCGACATGGGGACGGCTCCATGGAGAATGGGGCGGCGATCGCGTCCCAGGCGGTTACTGTAGCCCAAGGCGCTGCAACCGCCCATTGCCCGTGGGGGCAAGCCTGCGGCCGCCGGCGCACTGGTGCAAAATAACGCTTCTCCCGACAGTGAACGCGTCCCGGCAGCGGGACGGCGAAGGAAACACCATGGCATTCGATTTCGACCTGTTTGTGATCGGCGCGGGCTCCGGCGGCGTGCGCGCGGCCCGCTTCGCGGCCGGTTTCGGCGCCCGCGTGGCGGTGGCCGAAAGCCGCTATCTGGGCGGCACCTGCGTCAACGTGGGCTGCGTGCCCAAGAAGCTGCTGGTCTACGGCGCCCACTACAGCGAAGACTTCGAGCAGGCCCACGGCTTCGGCTGGAGCGTGGATGAACCCCGTTTCGACTGGCCCACGCTGATCGCCAACAAGAACCGCGAGATCGAGCGTCTTAACGGCATTTACCGCAACTTGCTGGTCAATAGCGGCGTGACGCTGCTGGAAGCCCACGCCCGCATCAAGGATCCGCACACCGTCGAGGTCGACGGCAAGTCCTACACCGCCGCCCATATCCTGGTGGCCACCGGCGGCTGGCCGCAGGTGCCGGACATCCCCGGCAAGGAACACGCCATCACCTCGAACGAGGCCTTCTTCCTGAAGGCGCTGCCGCGCCGCGTGCTGGTGGTGGGCGGCGGTTACATCGCGGTCGAATTCGCCTCCATCTTCAACGGCATGGGCGCCCAGACCACCCAGGTCTACCGCGGCCCGCTGTTCCTGCGCGGCTTCGACCAGGCGGTGCGCGAGCACCTGCGCGATGAGCTGGTCAAGAAGGGCATCGACCTGAAGTTCGACGCCGACGTGGCGCGCATCGACAAGCGCGCCGACGGCACCCTGGCCGCCACCCTCAAGGACGGCAGCGTGATCGAGACCGATTGCGTGTTCTACGCCACCGGCCGCCGCCCGATGCTGGACAACCTGGGCCTGGAGAACACCGGCGTCAAGCTCGACGAGAAGGGCTTCATCGCGGTGGACGACGAATACCGCACCAGCGAGCCGTCGATCCTGGCGCTGGGCGACGTCATCGGCCGCGTGCCGCTGACGCCGGTGGCGCTGGCCGAGGGCATGGCGGTGGCGCGCCGCCTGTTCCGCCCCGAGGAATACCGCAAGGTCGACTACAAGCTGATCCCGACCGCCGTGTTCAGCCTGCCCAACATCGGCACCGTCGGCATGACGACCGAAGAGGCGCGCGCCGCCGGCCACAAGATCAAGCTGTTCGAAAGCCGCTTCCGGCCCATGAAGCTGACGCTGACCGGGTCGCAGGAAAAGACCCTGATGAAGCTGATCGTCGACGCCGACACCGACAAGGTGCTGGGCGTGCACATGGTCGGCCCGGAAGCCGGCGAGATCGTGCAGGGCATCGCCATCGCGCTCAAGGCCGGCGCCACCAAGCGCGTGTTCGACGACACCATCGGCATCCACCCGACCGCGGCCGAAGAATTCGTGACGCTGCGCACGCCGGTCGCCGACTGAGGCGGTCGCCGGCCCAGCGCGGGGCCGGCCTGACGCGCCGCCCGGCCGGTGCGCGCACCGGCTACAGGCGCTCGATCATGGCGCGCGCCGCCGCCGGCGCGCGCTCCTTGGCGCCATTGATGAAGAACGCGAACACGTCGCGCGCATGCGCCGCGCCGGCCGGCTTGCGCGGGTCGACCCGCGGCAGATCGGCCGGATCGCCGCCGCGCGCCCAGGTGCGCAGGCGGTCGGCCCACGCGTCCAGCACCTTGGGCGCATAGCCGGCCTTGAAGGCGGTGCTGGCGCGCATCAGCCGGGCATAGACGAAGTCGGCGGTGCGGTCGGCGAGCGACGGATAGTCCTCGCTGTCGGTGTAGACCGTGGCCACGTGGTGGCGCCGCGCCAGGTCCAGGTAGGCCTGGCAGGCGAAGCTGGCGTGGCGCACGTCCATCACGTGGCGCAGCGGCAGGCCGTCGACCTGGTCCGGCAGCAGCGCCAGGAAGGCGCCGAAATCGTCGGCGTCGAACACCTTGGTGGGCGCGAACTGCCACACGATCGGTCCCAGCTTGGGGCCGAGCTCGGCGATGCCGCCATGCACGAAGCGGTGCACCGATTCGCCGGCGCCGGCCAGCTCGCGGCGGTTGGTGGCGTAGCGCGATGCCTTGAGCGAGAACACGAAGCCGTCGGGCGTTTCGTCGCGCCACTTGGCGAAAGTGGCCGGCTTCTGGCTGCTGTAATAGGTGCCGTTGATCTCGATGGCGCTGAGCTGGCGGCTGGCGTACTCGAGTTCGCGCGCATGCGGCAGGCCTTCCGGGTAGAAGGGGCCGCGCCAGGGCGCGTAGGTCCAGCCGCCGACGCCGACGCGGATGGCGACGTCGCGCGGGGCGGGCGGGGACGATGAGCGTGGCGGCATGGGCGGGTCCTCCCTGGGGCGTATCGACATTCAACGGCGCCGCGCGCGGGCCTGGCGGGCGCGCCGATCCGACCACTGTATCCCGGTCCGGCGGCCGCTCCCATCCGGTCACATTTAAAAGCGGCGCGGCTGTTGTATCCGGGCCGCGATGCCGGCCGTCGCCGCCGTTGCAGCGCGGCCTGCGGCGGGCGCGCAACACGCATGCCGCGGCCGTGAAAAATCCCGCTGTTCCGATACAGATTTCAGATAACGTGATGCTTCATCCCTTCACCATCGACCGGCCCGCGCCGGCGCATCATGCCTGACATTGCCAATCTCCTGACGTTCGCCCTGGTCGCCCTGGGCATGGTGCTCACGCCCGGGCCCAACATGATCTACCTGGTGTCGCGCTCGATCTCGCAGGGGCCCAAGGCCGGCCTGATTTCGCTGTCCGGAGTGGCGGTGGGTTTCATCTTCTACGTGCTGTGCGCGGCCTTCGGCCTGACCGTGCTGCTGATGTCGGTGCCCTATGCCTATGACGCGCTGCGCTTCGGCGGCGCGCTCTACCTGCTGTACCTGGCCTGGCAGGCGGTGCGTCCCGGCGGCCGCTCGCCGTTCCAGGTGCGCGAGCTGCCGGCCAGCAGCCCGCGCACGCTGTTCACGATGGGCCTGGTGACCAACCTGCTCAATCCCAAGATCGCCGTGCTGTACGTGTCGCTGCTGCCGCAGTTCATCCAGCCCGACCACGGCAGCGTGTTCACCCAGTCGATCGCGCTGGGCCTGACGCAGGTCGCCATCAGCCTGTCGGTCAACGCGGTCATCGCCATCATGGCCGGCTCGATCGCCGGTTTCCTGGCCGGCCGCCCGCTGTGGATCGTGATCCAGCGCTGGCTGATGGGCACGGTGCTGGCCGGCCTGGCCGTGCGCATGGCGCTGGACTCGCGCCGCTGAGCGCCTGCCGCTGAAGACGCGTTGCCAGACGCAGGCCGCCCCGGCCCGTGACGGCCCGCGCGTCAGCGCCGCAGCGTGACGGCCAGCCTGCCCAATTGCCGGACCAGCGCCGGAAACCGGTCGGCGCTGGTGTTGCCGTAGCCGATCACCAGGCCGTTGTCTTGCGGCTGCGGCGTGATGGCGAAGCTCGACAGCGCGTTCGGATTCATGCCCAGCTGGCGCGCCTGCTCGACGATGGCGCGGTCCGGGATGTCCGGCGGCAGCCGCACCGTCAGGTGCAGGCCGCTGTGGCCGCCCAGCACTTCATGGTCGACGCCCAGGTGCTGCGCCAGCGCCTCGCGCAGCGCCGCCTGGCGGTCGCGGTACAGCCGCCGCATGCGGCCTAGGTGGCGCGAGAACTGGCCGTTGTCGATGAAGGCGGCCATGGTCAGCTGCTCCAGCCGGTGCCCGCCGCGCAGCATTTCCGAGATCGACGGCATGGCCGGTTCCGCGATCGCCTGCGGCAGCACCAGGAAGCCCAGCCGCAGGGCGGGAAACATGGTCTTGCTGAAGGTGCCCACGTACAGCACCGGCGCGTCCGGCAGCAGGCCCTGCATCGCGGCGATCGGCTCGCCCTGGTGGCGGAATTCGCTGTCGTAGTCGTCCTCGATGATCCAGGCGCCGGCGCGGCGCGCCCGCTCCAGCAGGTCGAGGCGGCGCGCCAGCGACAGCACGGCGCCGGTGGGGTATTGATGCGTCGGCGTGGTCTGGATCAGGCGCGGCGGCCGGGTGCGCCAGTCCTCGTCGCGGATGGCGACGCCGTCGGCGTCGACCCGCATCGCCACCACGTTCAGGTCGCCCGCGTGGAAGGCCGACTTGGCCCCGCGGTAGCCGGGCTCCTCGAGCCAGGCGGTGTCGCCGGGGTTGGTCAGCAACTGCACGCACAGCGCCAGCGCGCCCTGCGCGCCTTCGGTGATGACGATGCGCGAGGCGTCGCAGCGCACCCCGCGCGACACCCGCAGGTACTGGGCGATGGCCTCGCGCAGCGCCGGCTCGCCCACCGGCGGACCGTAGCCCAGGGTGGCGGCGGGGGGGGCGGCCTGCAGCGCCCGGTCCTGGGCGCGGCGCCAGGCGTTGATGGGAAACTGGGTCAGGGCCGGCGTGCCCGGCGTGAGCGGCAGCGAGCCGTCATTGGGCGCGCGCGTCGAGACGATGCGCGACAGCCGCGTGGCGGTGCGAAAGGCCGGCGCCTCCGGTGGGGGCGGCGGTTCGGCGGCTTGCCTGGCGGCCTGCTTGGCGGCGCTGGCGGCGGTGGCCGACAGCGGCGCCACCCGGGTGCCCTGGCGGTCGGCGATGACGTAGCCTTCGGCGGTCAGTTGCTCGTAGGCGATCAGCACCGTATTGCGCGAGATGTCGAGCTCGTCGGCCAGCACGCGCGAGGCCGGCAGCTTGCCGCCGGCGGGCAGCTGGCCCGCCAGGATGGCCTGCTTGAGCCGCTGGATCAGCTGGCGCTGGCGCGGCAGGGCGCCTGGCCCGCGTGCCAGGGGGCTGGAGAGCAGGGCGGCTTGGTCGGTCATGGCTCTATTAAATCAAGAGGTCGTGGTGCTTTTTATCATGCCACGGTTTGGCTATCGTGGGAGCATGCCAGGGCCCGCCGCGACGGAAAAGCCCTGGCGGGCGTCCGCCACTGGCGGCGGCGTTCCCCAACCTGGATGAGGCCTCGCAGCATGCAACCCCGCGTCAACGAATACCAACAACCCGTCGGTCCCGCCCTGCCCGACTGGACGCCGCGTTCGCGTCCGCCCATGGCGATCGCGCAGGGCCGCTACTGCCGCCTCGAACCGCTGTCGGCCGAACGCCATGCCGCGGACCTGTTCCATGCCTTCAACCAGGCGCCCGACGGCAGCGACTGGACCTACATGTCCGCCGGCCCGTTCGCCGACGAGGCCGCTTACCGCAAGTTCGCCGAACAGGCCCAGGCGCAGCCGGGCAGCGACCCGTTCCATCATGCCGTCATCGACCTGGCCAGCGGCCGCGCCATCGGTTCGTTGTCGCTGATGCGCATCGAACCCGCGCACGGCGTGATCGAGGTCGGCCATGTGGCGTTTTCGCGCCTGCTCAAGCGCACCCGCATCGCCACCGAGGCGCAGTTCCTGCTGATGCGCCGCGCCTTCGACGAACTGGGTTACCGCCGTTATGAATGGAAGTGCGACAGCCTGAACGCGCCGTCGCGCGCGGCCGCCACCCGTCTCGGCTTCCAGTTCGAGGGCATCTTCCGCCAGGCCATCGTGTATCGCGGCCGCAGCCGCGACACCGCCTGGTTCTCGATCATCGACAGCGAATGGCCGGCCCTGCGCGCCGCCTACGAGCGCTGGCTCAGTCCCGACAACTTCGACGCCGAAGGCAACCAGCGCCACGGCCTGGCGGACCTGATCGCCCAGGAAAAGGCCGCGTGCGCCTGATTCCCGTTGCGCTGGCGCTGTTCTGGGGCCTGAACTGGCCGGCGGTCAAGATCGTGCTGTCGATCTGCCCGCCGTTCACCCTGCGCCTGCTGGGGCTGGGCAGCGGCGCCTTGCTGCTGCTGGCGCTGGCGCGCGCCAAGGGGCTGTCGCTGCTGCCGCCGCGGGCGTCGTGGCCGGGCATCGTCATCGGCGGCATCCTGGCCGTGGCGGTGTTCAACCTGGCGGTGGCCTGGGCCCAGCTCAGCACCAGCACCTCGCGCGCCGCGGTGCTGACTTTCACCATGCCGATGATGTCGGCGCTGCTGGCCTGGGCCGTGCTGGGCGAGCGGCTGGACCGCCGCCGCGGCCTGGCGCTGCTGCTGGGCGGACTGGGCGTGGCGGTGCTGGCTTGGCCGGTGCTGCGCGCCATCTTTGCCGATCACGACCTGGCCGCCGCGCGCGGCCTGGTGTTTCCGCTCACCGCCGCCTTCGGGTGGGCCGCCGGCACGGTCTACCTGAAGCGCTGGCCGGTGATGGGGCACCGCATCGTGGTGACCGCCTGGCAGCTGGCGGTGGGCGCGGCCTGCGCGCTGGCCGGCGTGCTGCTGGCGGGCGAGGCGTTTCCGGCGCAGGGCTGGAGCCCGCGGGTGGCGGCGGCGCTGACGTTCCACATCGTGCTGGGCACGGCGGTGGCGTACTGGCTGTGGTTCGTGCTGAGCGAGCGGGTCAGCGCCACGGTGGCGGCGTTGACCACGCTGATGGTGCCGGTGGTGGGCGTGCTGGGCGCGATGGCGCTGGTGGGCGATCGCCCCGCGGCGGCCGACTGGTGGGGCTTCGCGCTGGTGCTGGCGGGCGCGGCGCTGATCGTGTTGAACCTGGGCGGCGCGCGCCGGGCCTGAAGGCCGGCGCGTGGGTCTGGTGCCTGGGTCTGGCGCCTGGCGCCGGTCAGGCCCGCCGGCCGCGCCGCAGCTTCTCGCGCAGCAGGCCGGCGCCGCTCACCAGCGAGATGCCGGCCAGCACCATCAGCGCGCCGGCCACGAACGCGCCGTCCAGCGGTTCGTCCAGGATCAGCACGCCGAACGACACGCCGAACAGCGGCGTCATGAACGACAGGATCGACAGGCGCGAGGCCAGGTAGCGCCGCAGCAGCCAGAACCAGGCCAGATAGCTCGACAGCGCCACCACCACCGACTGGAACGCCACGCTCAACATGGCCGACGGGGTGTAGCGGATGCCGGCGTTGCCGGTGGCCGCGGCATAGACCAGCAGCACCAGCGCGGCGATCGCCATCTGATAGAACAGCGTCTTGGACGGCGCCGCTTCCGACAGCGCGGTGCGGCGGATCGCAACCGTGGTGGCGCCCCACAGCAGCCCGCCCAGCAGGCCGAGGCTGTCGCCCAGCAGCATGTTGCTGGCGGCCGCGGCCGCCGGCTGCTGGCCGTTGCCCAGGAAGGCCACGGCGATGCCGCCGAACGCCACGGCCACGCCCAGCCATTGCAGCGGCGCCATGCGTTCTTCCGGCACGCGCCAGTGCAGGCCCAGCGCGGTGAAGATCGGCGCGGTGTACAGGAACACCGACATGTGCGAGGCGGTGGTGTACACCAGCCCCTGCGCGATCGCCAGGAACTCGAAGCCGAACAGCAGGCCCACCAGCACGCCGGCGCCCAGCGTGCCGTCGCGCAATGCGCGCGCGCCTTCGCCGCGCCACACCACCACGCCCAGCACCAGCGCGGCAAAGGCCGAGCGCAGGCCCACCTGCATGATGGGCGAGATGTCGGCGGCCACCAGCTTGATGGCGATCTGCTGGAAGCCCCAGCACACGCACAGCAGCAGCATCACGCTGGTGGCCAGCGTGTCCAGGGGGCGGCGGGTGGGGGCCAGGCCCGCGATGGCGCTCACGGCAATTCGGCCGGGTAGCTGTCCAGCGCCAGTCCGATCTGCTGGCGCAGATCCCATTCGGCCAGGCTGGCCTGCACCGGGCCGAAGAAGGCGCCGTCGCGCGTGACGAACATGGCCGGCAGGTGGAAGACCTCGTAGCGTTCCACCAGGCCGCCGTTCTCGCCGGCGTCGACCCAGCACACCCGTTCCACCGGCAGGTCCAGCTTCGGCAGCTGTTCGCGCGCGATGCGGCAGGTGCCGCAGGTGCGGCTGTGGAACACCAGCAGCGTCAGGCCGGGGGTGTCCAGCAGGTAGCGGTCGGCGGTGCTGTCGTTCAGTTCGATCTGGTCCATGGCGGCGTCGGGGTGGGGTTAGCGGGACAATCTGCGATCCAGTTCCAGCACGGTCTGGTACAGCACGCGGGTGCCGTCCAGCAGTTGCGCCGGCTCGATCCATTCCTCGGGACAGTGGCTGCGCCCGTTCAGGCAGGGGATGAAGATCATGCCGATGGGGCCGGTGGGCGCCATGTAGACAGCGTCGTGGCCGGCGCCGCTGGGCAGGCGCATGTTGGCGTAGCCGAGCAGGTCGGCGGCGGCCTGCACCGCGTCCATCACCAGCGGGGTGCAGTCGGTGGGCTGGGCCCGGCTCAGTGGCACGAAGCCGGCGGTCAGGCGCAGCGCCTTCAGGTCGGCGGCCACGCCGGCCATCAGCGTTTCGGGGAAGGCGTCCAGCACCGCGTTGCTGTCGCTGCGCATTTCCAGCGTCAGCTCGACGCGGCCGGGCACGGCGTTGGCGGCGTTGGGCGTCATGGCGAGTTTGCCGACGGTGGCGACCACGTAGTGCGGATTGCCGCTGGCGGCGCTGGCCTGGCGGCTGGCGGCGTCGATGATGCGGGCCGCGCCCACCAGGGCGTCGCGGCGGATGTCCATGGGCGTGGTGCCGGCGTGGTCGGGCTGGCCTTCGACCGTGATCAGCACGCGGCGGATGCCGACGATGTTGGTGACCACGCCGATGGGCAGCTGGCGGCTTTCCAGCACGGGGCCTTGCTCGATGTGCAGCTCGACGAAGGCGGCGGTGCCGTCGGGGCCACGCAGGGGCCGCGCCAGCGCGACCGGATCGCCGCCGATGCGGGCGATGCCCTGCGCCAGCGTCTCGCCGTCGGCGTTGCGGGCGGCCAGCATGTCGGCGCTGAGCTGGCCGCTCAAAGCGCGGCTGCCGACGCAGGAGATGCCGTAGTCGCTGGGTTCTTCGGACAGGAAGTCGATGACCTCGAACGGGTGTTCCAGTTCGATGCCATGTTCCCGCATCGTGTGGGCGACCTCGATGCCGGCCAGCACGCCGATGATGCCGTCGAAGCGGCCGCCGCTCATGACGGTGTCGCAGTGCGAGCCGGTGGCGATGGGCTTGCGCTGCGCGTTGCGGCCGGCGCGGGTGCCGATCAGGTTGCCGCCGGCGTCCAGGCGCGTGGCCAGGCCCGCGGCCTCGAATTCACCGCGCAGCCAGTCGCGCGCTTCGAGGAACAGCGGCGAAAAGGCGTGGCGGGTCCAGGGCTGGTCGGGCAGGGTGTAGCGCGACAGGGTCTCGACGCGCGACCACAGGCGTTCGGCGTTCAACGGAGGAAAGGACATGGCCATGCCGTTCATGCCTTGCGCGGACGCAGGAAGCGGCCGTCGCCCTTGTTGTTGACGATGCGGCGGCCATCATAGACCTGCTGGCCGCGGCACCAGGTGCCGGCCACGCGCACCGTGAACTCGCGGCCCTCGAACGAACTCCATTGCACCGCCGACAGGCTGGTGGACGGGTCGTAGGCGTAGCGCTCCGGCGTCAGGATGACGATGTCGGCATCCTTGCCGACTTCCAGCGTGCCCTTGCGGTCGTCCAGCAGGAAATGGCGCGCGGGGTTATCGCACAGCTGGCGCACCACCATCGACGGCGAGATGCCATGTTCCTCGCAACCGGTCCAGAAAGCCGGCAGCAGCGTTTCCAGGCCCGGGCCGCCGGACGAGTTCTTGAAGACGTTTGGGTTCTGCTTGCGCTCCAGGCCCCAGCTGACGTGATCCGACGACACGAAGGTGCATTCGTCGTTGGCGATGTGGGTCCACAGCAGCTCGACCTCGGCCTTGGGGCGGATCGGCGGATAGTGCTTGGTCTTGGCGCCGAAGCGGCGGGTGTGTTCCTCGTGGTTCAGCATCAGGTATTGCACGCAGGTCTCGATGCTGGCGCGGTGGCCGTTGCGGCGGAACATGTTGCAGATCTCGAAGCCGCGCGAGGTCGATACGTGCACCGCGTGGGCGCGGGCGCCGGTCTCGGCGCCGATCTCGTAGATCAGCGCGGTGGCCAGGTTCTCGATCAGCGGCGTGTGGGCGCGCATGAAGGCGTCCCAGCCGGTGTCGTCGGCCTCGATCAGGCGGGCGATGTTCTTGCGCGTCATCTCCTGCATCTGATTGTGCACGCCGCACACCAGGCCGGACGGCGCGATCAGGCGGAAGGCCTCGTACAGGTCGTCTTCCTCGATGCGCGGGAAGCGGCCGGGCGTGGCTTCGAAGGTGGAGAACTTGAAGGCACAGACGCCGCCCTCGATCAGGCCGGCGGCGGCGGCCAGGCCGTGTTCCTTGTTCAGGGTGCCGAACAGCCCCACGTCGACGTGGCAGTCGCGCTCGACCTCGGCGATCTTGGCGTCCAGGTGCGGGCGCGAGGCGACCGGCTCGGGATCGTCGTAGGGCATGTCGACCATGACCGTGACGCCGCCGGCGGCGGCGGCGCGCGAGGCCCAGCCCAGGCCTTCCTGGTTGGCCTGGCTGCCGGAGTGCACCTGGCCGTCGACCACGCCGGGGATGATCCACTGCCCGCTGGCGTCGACGCTGTCACGCGCCGCGGGGGCCGCGCCGGTGCCGCGCGCGGCGATCTTGCCGCCCTGCACGGCCAGCCAGCCGTTTTCCACGATGCCGTGCGGATCGACGATATTGCCGCGCACCACCCAATCGAAATCGCTCATGACCACTTCCATCCAATGAAGAACTGAAGGGCAGTGTAGTAAGCACGATTCAAAACGTCTTATGCTTATATGTGCATGGGAATTAACATCAGGTTAAGCATATGAAATTGAATCTGCGCCAGATCGAGGTCTTCCGCGCCATCATGTTGAGCGGCTCGATCAGCGGCGCCTCCAAGCTGCTGTTCGTGTCGCAACCGGCCGTCAGCCGGCTGATCGCCTACACCGAGCAGCGCCTGGGCCTGATGCTGTTCGAGCGCATCAAGGGGCGGCTCTACCCCACGCCGGAAGCGCGGCGGCTGTTCGTCGAAGTGACCGCGCTCTACCAGAACGTGCAGCGCGTCAACGAGGTGGCCGACAACCTGGCGGAGAGCCGCGAGGGCCAGTTGCGCCTGTCCTGTAGCCCGAGCCTGGGCCAGTCGCTGCTGCCGCGCGCCATCGCCCGCTTTCGTCAACTACACCCGGAAATCCGCATCGTGCTGCAGACGCTGATCCCGGCGGTGATGGAGCAGTCGCTGCTGACCCAGCAGGTCGAACTGGGCGTGGCCTACATGCCGGTGAACCATCCCAGCCTGGCGACCCGGCCGCTGTACGAGAACCGCATCGTGGCGGTGCTGCCCGCCGGCCATCCGCTGGCCGGACGCCGCCAGGTCACCGCCGCCGAGCTGGCGCGCGAGCCGCTGATCGGCTACAGCGCCGACATTCCCTTCGGCATGCTGGTGCACAAGCTGTTCGGCGCCGAGGACGCGCAGCCCGAGCCGCGCATCGAGGTGCAGCAGGCGCACGTGGCCTGCGCCCTGGTGCAGGCCGGCGCCGGCGTGGCGCTGGTGGACGAGATCACCGTGGCCGGCCCGATCTGGTCGGACGTGGTGACGGTGCCGATCGCCGATACGGTCAACGCGCCGGTCAATGTGTTCCACCTGCAATTGCAGCCGCTGTCGCGCCTGGCGCAGGCCTTCATCGACGTGCTGGTGACGCTGGACCAGCCCGCCGGCGCCTGATCTTTTCCCCCCGCCGGCGCCTGGGGATATCCCTAGGTCCGTTCTGCCCCCGGATTGCCCCTCTCTCGGGGCGCACCCCGCTATTAACCCAATGTTATGAACAAGGCATAAAAGGTAATACGACATTAACGGGATTGGTTCCTATGATGCCCTCGTCTATCCAGCGCGCATGCCGTTGGAGCCGCTAAACGCAATCGGGAAAGGAAGGGCGCAGCAATGGGAAGAATCTTGACGATGCAGGATGTCGAGGCCGCGGTCAGGGGCGGTTCGGTGTTTGCCTGTGGCGGGGGGCGGCTGGGCCGAGCATGGCCGCGAACTGGGATCGCTGGCCGTGACCATCGGCCGGCCCGAACTGGTGTCGATGGACGAAGTGCCCGATGACGCCTGGATCGCCACCGCCGCCGCCATCGGCGCGCCCGGCGGCCTGACCGACTGGCAGATGCTGGGCATCGACTACGTCAAGGCGGCCGAGCGCCTGCAGGATGCGCTGGGCGAGCGCCTGTATGGCCTCATCATTGGCCAGAACGGCATGTCCAGCACGCTCAACGGCTGGCTGCCGTCGGCGGTGCTGGGCACCAAGGTGGTGGACGCGGTGGGCGACATCCGCGCCCATCCCACCGGCGACATGGGCTCGCTGGGCCTGGCCGGCAGCCCCGAGCCGATGATCCAGTGCGCCGTGGGCGGCAACCGCGCCAACAACGCCTATATGGAACTGACCGTGCACGGCGCCACCGGCAAGGTATCGCCGGTGCTGCGCCGCGCCGCCGACATGGCCGGCGGCTTCATCGCCAGTTGCCGCAATCCGATCCGCGCCTCGTACGTGCGGCGCCACGCCGCGCTGGGCGGCATCAGCCGCGCGCTGGCGCTGGGCGAAGCCATCCTGGCGGCGCAGCCCAAGGGCGGCAGCGCCGTGATCGACGCCATCTGCAAGGCCACGCAGGGCGAGATCATCGGTTCCGGCAAGGTGGTGCGCAACACGCTCAAGTACACCGAGGAAGCCTTCGACATCGGCACGGTCGAGATCGGCGAGGGCGCGGGCAAGCGCGTCATCCACGTCATGAACGAGCATATGGCCGTGACCGACGCGCAGGGCGAGCGCATCGCCTGCTATCCGGACGTCATCACCACGCTGGACGCCGACGGCAATCCGGTCAGCGCCGGCAAGTTGCGCGAGGGCCTGCAGGTGTCCATCCTGCACGTGTCCAAGCAGCACATCCCGCTGTCCTCCAGCGTCACCGACGCCTCGGTCTATCCGATCGTCGAGAAGGCGCTGGGCATGGACTTCACCGGCTACGCGCTGGGTCGCTGAGGGGGCGCTGATGAAACGTGAATTCAAGGTGCCGGGCGGCACCACGCTGCGTTGCAAGGGCTGGCGCCAGGAAGCGCTGCTGCGCCTCCTGGAGAACGTGCTGGCGGTGGGCGAGGACCCCGCCAACCTGGTGGTCTACGCGGCGCTGGGCCGCGCCGCGCGCGACTGGCCGTCGCACGACGCCATCGTGCGCGCGCTGATGACGCTGGAAGAGGACCAGACCCTGATCGTGCAGTCCGGCAAGCCCATCGGCGTGCTGCGCACCCATCCGCAGGCGCCGATCGTGATCATGGCCAACTGCAACATGGTGGGGCAGTGGGCGCATGCCGAGAATTTCTACCGCATGCAGGACGACAACCTGATCTGCTGGGGCGGCCTGACCGCCGGCGACTGGCAGTACATCGGCTCGCAGGGCGTGATCCAGGGCACCTACGAGATCTTCTCGCGCATCGCCGAGCGCCATTTCGACAACGACCTGCGCGGCCGCTTCATCCTGACCGCGGGCATGGGCGGCATGGGCGGCGCCCAGCCCCTGGCGGGCCGCATGGCCAACGCCGCCATCCTGACGGTCGAGATCGATCCGGAACGCATCGAGAAACGCATCAAGGCCGGCTTCCTGGAATGCCGCGCCGACACGCTGGACGAGGCGCTGGCGCTGATCCGCGACGCGCAGGCGGCGCGCCGCCCGCTGTCGGTGGGCCTGCTCGGCAACGCCGCCGACGTGTATCCCGAGATCCTGGCGCGCGGCATCGTGCCCGACATCGTCACCGACCAGACCTCGGCGCATGACCTGGTCTACGGCTACGTGCCCGCCGGCCACACGCTGGAGCAGGTCGCGCGCATGCGCCGCGAGGACATGGCAGGCCTGATGGACGCCAGCCGCCGCTCGATCGTGCGCCACGTCACCGCGATGCTGGGTTTTAAGGACCGCGGCGCGGTGGTGTTCGACAACGGCAACCTGATCCGCACCCATGCGAAGCAGGGCGGCGTCGAGCGCGCCTTCGAGATCCCCGTCTTCACCGAGGCCTTCCTGCGCCCGTTGTTCGCGCGCGCCATCGGCCCGTTCCGCTGGATCGCGCTGTCCAACGATCCCGAGGACATCCGCAAGATCGACGACTTCCTGCTGCGGCGCTTCCCCGACAACCTGATCGTGTCCAACTGGATCCGGCTGGCGCGCGAGTCGGTGCCGTTCGAGGGCCTGCCCGCGCGCATCGCCTGGCTCGGCCACGGCGAGCGCACGGAACTGGCGCTGGAAGTGAACCGCATGGTGCGCGAGGGCATCCTGGCCGCGCCGGTGGCGTTCACCCGCGACCACCTGGACGCCGGCGCCATGGCGCATCCGAACATCATGACCGAGAACATGCGCGACGGCTCCGACGCCATCGCCGACTGGCCGCTGCTGAACGCGATGATCAATTGTTCGTCCAGCGCCGACCCGGTGGCGATCCACTCGGGCGGCGGCGGCTACAGCGGCTACATGACCAGCGCCGGCGTGACGGTGGTGGCGGACGGCACCGACGCGGCGGCGCAGCGCCTGTCGCTGTCGCTGACCAACGACACCGCCAGCGGCGTACTGCGCTATGCCGACGCCGGCTACGAAGAAGCGCTGGACGAAGTCGGAAAGAAGGGTATCGACCGCATCGACACGATGGCGGCGCGGGTTTGAACGGCAGGACATAACAGCCCCGGACACGGGGCGAATCAACGGGAACGTCAATGAAAAACATCGCAATCAACCCGGGCGCGGGGATGGTGGGGGGCAATGCCGCCCACGCAGGCGCCGATGAGCACAAGGGCGCCAAGAAGGCGGTCATCGCCGCTTCGATCGGCAACGCCCTGGAGTGGTACGACTTTTCGGTCTACGCGCTGTTCGCGGTGTATATCGGGCAGAACTTCTTCCACAACGAAGATCCGACGGTGCAGCTGATGGCCTCGTTCCTGGCCTTCGGGCTGGGTTTCGTGGTGCGGCCGCTGGGCGCGCTGATGCTGGGCGCGTATGGCGACCGCGCCGGCCGCAAGGCGGCGCTGACGCTGACCATCATGCTGATGGCGCTGGGCACGCTGCTCATCGCCATCGCGCCGCCGTACGCCGCCATCGGCGTGGGCGCGCCGCTGCTGATCGTGTGCGGCCGCATGCTGCAGGGCTTCTCGGCCGGCGGCGAAGTGGGCGGCGCCACCGCCTTCCTGGTCGAGCACGCGCCGGCCGGCAAGCGCGGCCAGTACGCCTCGTGGCTGCAGGCCAGCATGGGCATCTCCAACCTGCTGGGCGCGCTGGTCGCCACGCTGGTGACCACGCTGCTGACCGAAGACCAGGTGGGCGAATGGGGCTGGCGCATTCCGTTCATCGTCGGCCTGTCGATCGCGCCGGTGGGCCTGTGGATGCGCCGCACGCTCGACGAGACGCCGCATTTCCGCGAGGAACAGCAGCGCCAGGCCGCCAGCGGCAAGCCCGCCAAGGCGCCGCTCTTGAGCGTGCTGCGCGACTATCCGCGCGAGCTGTTCACCGGTCTGTGCATGTCGGTGCTGTGGGCCATCGGGCCGTACGCGCTGATCATCTTCATGCCGATCTATGTGCAGAAGAGCATGGGCTTCACCAGCTCGCAGGCCTTCCTGGGCGCCTTGGTGGGCAATCTGTTCCTGATCGGCGGCTGCTTCTTCTCGGGCACGCTGTCCGACCGCTACGGCCGCCGCACCGTGCTGCGCGCGTCGGCGCTGCTGCTGCTGATCGCGGTGTATCCGCTGATGATGTGGCTGCAGGCCAACCACACGCAGTTCGCGCTGATCGTGGTGCAGTCGTCGTTCTGCCTGCTGGTGGCGCTGTACGTCGGCACCGCGCCGTCGGCGCTGTCGGAAGTGTTCCCGACGGCGGTGCGCTCGTCCGGCATGTCCCTGGCCTACAACACCGCGGTGACGGTGCTGGGCGGCTTCGCGCCGGCCATCCTGACCTGGATCACCTACACCACCGGCGTGGCCTTCGCGCCGGCGCTGTACGTGATGGGCGCCTGCGTGGTGGCCCTGGTGGCCTTGACCGTGCTGCCGCAGAAGAACCATGTCTGAGGCCGGCAAGCGGTTTGCGGACGTGGCGCATGCAGGCTTGCCGGCGCGCCGTTCGGCCGTCGGCGGCCTGCGCCGCTGGCTGGGTCGCGCCGCCGCGGCGCTGGGCGTGGCGGCGATGCTGGCCGCGCCAGCCGCGCAAGCGGGGCAGGGCGCCGAACTGGTGCTGCTGGGCGTGGCCGGCGGGCCGACCTGGTACGGCAACGACGCGCCCCACGGCATCTCGTCGGCGCTGGTGGTGGACGGCAAGGCCTACCTCGTCGACCTGGGCTCGGGCGCCTACCGGCAACTGCGCCGCGCCGGCATCAAGCCCGGCGTCGAGCAGGCCGTGTTCCTGACGCACCTGCACACCGACCACATCATCGACCTGGCCAGCCTGCTGATGTACGACCCCAGCGCGCGCCGCCGCGCCAAGGCGTCGTTGCAGATCTACGGGCCGGGCCGCCGCGGCGCTTTGCCGCCGCTGGCGCCGGGCCTGGCGGGCGATCCGGTGATCCATGCCGAGAACCCGGGCGCGGGCACCGTGGACCTGGTGGACTCGGTGGTCGCCGGCATGGCCGCGGACCTCAACATCCGCGTGCGCAGCGAAGGCGTGCCGGACGTGCGCGGCTTCTTCCAGGCGCATGACATCGCCGTGCCGGCCGGCGTGGTGAAAGACCCGAACGCCGACCCGGCGCCGCCGATGGAACCCTTCGAGGTCTGGCGCGACGAGCGCGTGACGGTCAGCGCGATCCTGGTGCCGCACGGGCTGGTGTATCCCAACTTCGCCTACCGCTTCGACACCGCGTCGGGCTCGGTGGTGTTCTCGGGCGACACCGCGCTCAGCCCCAACCTGGTCAAGCTGGCGCGCGGCGCCGACATCCTGGTGCACGAGGCCATCGATCCCGCCTGGGTCGACCACATCGTCGGCCCCAAGCCCTGGGACGCGCGCCAGCAGGCGCTGGCGCGGCAACTGCTGGGGGCGCACACCACGCCGCAGCAGGCCGGCGAGGCGGCGACGCAGGCAGGCGTCCGCAAGCTGGTGCTGTCGCACCTGGTGCCGGGCGATGCCCCGGCCGACCATTGGCTGCATGCCCGCGAGACCTTCAAGGGTCCGGTGGTGCTGGGCCAGGATTTGATGCGTATTCCCTTGAAGCAACCGTAAGCACCGCCGGAGGCAAGATGAAGTCTTTGCGTGTTGATACCCACCGACGCGCGGCGCGCGCGTGCGGCCGGATGGCGCTGCTGGCGACACTGTTGCTGGGCGCGGCCGCGCAGGCGGCCGGCGATTGCAGCGTCACGCTGGACGGCAAATCGCTGACGGCGGCGCAGGTGCTGGCGGTGGCGCGGCAGGATTGCGCCGTCGCCATCGCGCCGGCCGCGGCGCAGCGGGCGGCGCGCGCCTACGACTTGCTGCTGGCCTATGCGCGCCTGGACAAGCCGGTGTACGGCCTGAACCGGGGCGTGGGCCTGAACAAGGACCAGACCATCTTTCAGGGCGGCGAGATCTCGCCCGAGGTGCGGCGCCTGTCCGAACAGTTCAACCGCAACCTGCTGCATTCGCACAGCGCGGCCTACGGCGCCGAGGCGCCGCGCGACGTGACCCGCGCCGCCATGCTGATCCGCCTGAACACGGCGCTGTTCGGCGGCGCCGGCATGCAGCCGGCGGTGCTGGAGCAATACGCCGCGTTTCTCAACCGCGACGTGACGCCGGTGATGCTGGGCGAAGGCTCGGTCGGCCAGGCCGACATCACCATCCTGCCGCAGATCGGCCTGGTGATGATGGGCGAGGGCGAGGCCTGGCACGGCGGCCATCGCATGAGCGCCGGGCAGGCCCTGCGCGAGGCCGGCCTGGTGGCGGTGCGTCCGTTCGGCAAGGACGCGCTGTCGATGGTCAGCTCGAACGCCTATGGCGCCGCGCTGGCGGTGCTGGCCGCGCACGATGCGCGCGCGCTGCTGGCGCAGGCCGACGCGGTGGCGGCGCTGTCGCTCGAAGGCCTGGACGGCAACCTGGCGCCCTTGCTGGCGCCCGCGCAATCGCAACGGCCTTACGCCGGCCAGCGCCAGACTGCCGAGCGCATGCTGGGCCTGCTGCGCGGCAGCGCGTTGTGGAAGCGCGATCCGCAGCGGCCCTTGCAGGACCCGCTGAGTTTTCGCACGGTGAGCCAGGTGCACGGCGCGGCGCGCGACCTGCTGGCGCTGCTGGACCGGCAGCTGCAGGTGCAGATCAACAGTTCCGACGACAACCCGACGGTGGTGCTGGACGCCGCGCCGGCGGCCGGCGCGCCCGACTATGAAATCCAGTACTACGTGACCGAGGGTCCGGTGCGTGGCGCCGTCATGCCCAGCGCCGGGTTCGATCCCAGCGCCTGGGTGCTGCCGCTGCAAGGCGCCGGCGTGGCGCTGTCGCAGGTGGCGCAACTGTCGGCGCAACGCACCTTGCGTCTGACGGACCCGGCCTTCACGCGGTTGCCGCGCTTTCTCAGTCCGGGCAATGGCGCCATCGGCTACGGCCCGATCCAGAAGACGGTGTCGTCGCTGGCGGCGGACGTGCGCGCCCTGGCCGGGCCGGTCGTGACCGACGTGCAGCCGCAGGCCGGCAATATCGAGGACGTCGGTACCAATGCGCCGCTGACCGGGTTGCGCGTGACCGGCCAGATCGCGGCCCTGACCCGGCTGCTGGCGGTGGAACTGATGCACGGCGCCCAGGCGGTCGACCTGCGCTATCCGCAAGGCCCGGCGGCGGCGCTGGGGCAGGGCACCGCCAGCCTGTGGCGGGATTTTCGCCAGCAGGTGTCGGCCATGACCGAGGACCGCCGCAACGACGCCGACGTCATCACCGCCACCGCCTTCCTGCGGCAGGCGCGGGCGGACCTGCCGGCCTGGGCCCGGGCCGACGCGGCGCGCTGAGCGGCGGGGNCCGCCGCCGGCCGGAATCCCCTGCCGACGGCGCGGTTTTCCCTGGAACAGACCGTTGCAGCGCGAGTGCCCGCGGCGCGGCCACAAGGCGCTTGCCGGTGGGTGATTTGCGCTACATTTGCCCGACGCGCCGCGGGGCGCCGGCCAGAGGCCGCGCCCGCCACGATCGCCACCCCTCATCGCCACCGGATCTCCAGGAGCTCCCCCGCATGTCTTCCCTCGACTCGTTCGCCATCACCCGGAAATGGCCCGCCCAGCATCCCGACCGCATCCAGCTGTATTCGCTGCCCACGCCCAATGGCGTCAAGGTGTCGATCCTGCTGGAAGAGCTGGGCCTGCCGTATGAGCCGCACCGGGTCAGTTTCGATACGCAGGACCAGTTCTCGCCGGAATTCCTGTCGCTCAGCCCGAACAACAAGATCCCCGCCATCCTCGATCCCAATGGTCCGGATGGCAAGCCGCTGGCGCTGTTCGAGTCCGGCGCCATCCTGATCTACCTGGCCAGCAAGACCGGCCAGTTCATCCCCGCCGACACCGCCGGGCGCTACGAGACCCTGCAATGGGTGATGTTCCAGATGGGCGGCATCGGCCCGATGTTCGGCCAGTTGGGCTTTTTCCATAAGTTCGCCGGCAAGGACTACGAGGACAAGCGTCCGCGCGACCGCTACGTGGCCGAATCCAAGCGCCTGCTGGGCGTGCTGGACAAGCGCCTGGAAGGCCGCGACTGGGTCATGGGCGACCAGTACACCATCGCCGACATCGCCATCCTGCCGTGGGTGCGCAATCTGGTCGGTTTCTACGGCGCCGGCGAGCTGGTCGAGTTCTCGCAATTCAAGAACGTCGCGCGCGTGCTGGAGGCCTTCGTGGCGCGTCCGGCGGTGGCCAAGGGTCTGACGATTCCGGCCTGACGGGCGGTGTGCGCCGGGGACGGCCGGGGCCTGACGCCCCGCCGGTCCCGGCAAAATTGGCCCAACACCGGACTATTCTCGTGTTAACGAGTCTCCAAGATTCGGCCTGTTTGCGCCGGGTCAAACAACCCCGATACTTTCATGCTTTTCGGTAATATGTTTATTACTTAAAAGCGTAAGCTGCCTCCATAAGCTGGACGACGCAGTACGAACACCCGACGTGCGCGCTGCCCGGCACGCAACGGAGGGTCAAATGAAGCATTTCGGGATCAAGGCGGTGGCGCTGGTGGCGCTGCTGGGGATAGGCGGCGGCATCGGCGGCGCCCATCTGCTGACCGCCAGCCGCAAGACGGACACCACGGCCAGCGTCGATCCGCAGGACCGCCGGCTGGCCGAAGCCGGCGCCTATATCGCGCGCACCGCCGACTGTGTCGCCTGTCATAGCGTGCCGGGCGACAAGCCCTTCGCGGGCGGCCTGGCGATGCAGACGCCGGTCGGCACCATCTATTCGTCCAATATCACGCCCGACAAGGCCAGCGGCATCGGCGCCTACAGCTACGCCGATTTCAAGAACGCGGTGCAGTACGGCATCCGCAAGGACGGCGCGGCGCTCTATCCGGCCATGCCGTATCCGTCGTACGCCATCATGCCCGACCGCGACATCCAGGCGCTCTACGCCTACTTCATGGCCGACGTCGCGCCGGTCGCCAAGCCCAGCGCCGATTCGACTATCCCGTGGCCCCTGAACATGCGCTGGCCCATGGCCTGGTGGCAGCTGCTGTTCGCCGGCAAGCGCGACTTCGCCGCGCCGGCGGGCGCCGACGAGCAGGTCAAGCGCGGCGCCTACCTGGTGGAAGGCCCGGGCCACTGCGGCGCCTGCCACACGCCGCGCGGCCTGGCCTACCAGGAAAAGGCGCTGTCGATGGCCGACGGCGACGCCTTCCTGTCGGGCGCCGTGATCGACGGCTGGCGCGCCAAGAGCCTGCGTGGCGAGGCCCGCGGCCTGGCCTCCTGGAGCGCGGCCGATATCGCGCTGTTCCTGAAGACCGGCCGCACCGACCGGGTGGCGGTGTTCGGCGCCATGGCCGACGTGGTCGAGCACAGCACGCGTTATTTCACCGATGACGACCTGGCCAGCATCGCGGCCTACCTGAAGCAGCTGCCACCGGTGCCGGGCAAGGCGCCGGTATTCCCCGCCAAGGCGGACAACACCACCGCGTCGCTGCTGGCCGGCCGCTACGACTCGCGCGGCGCGGTGATCTACATGGAGCATTGCGTCATCTGCCACCGGGCCGACGGCCAGGGCATGGCGCGCATCTTCCCGGCGCTGGCGGGCAACTCCGCGATCTTCGCGCAGAACCCGCAGTCGATCATCCAGATCACCCTGGAAGGCGGCAAGATGCCCGCCAACGACCATGACGCCATGGCCTTCGCGATGCCGCGCTTCAACCACCTGAGCGACCAGGACATCACCGACGTCATCAACTTCATCCGCACGGCCTGGACCAACCAGGCGCCGCCGATCGCCAGCGACGAGGTCGCTCACATCCGCGGCTTCCTGGCCAGCAAGAAGCCGAACATCGTGTCGGGAGGCAAGCATGAATAAGCTGTACAAGATCGCCGCCGCGGTGGCGCTGATGGCGGGCGGCGGCCTGGCCGCGCTGGCGGCTCCGCCCGCGCCGGCGGGCGAGCCCAAGACCTTCGCCGTGCTCGACAAGGACGGCAGGCGGCTGGCCGACTACACCATTCCGTCCGACACCCTGATCGACAAGGAGCCCAACGCCGAGCAGATCCGCTACGGCCAGCGCCTGCTCAACGAAACCCGCCGGCTGCTGCCGAACAACACCGGCGCCAGCCTCAACTGCAGCAGCTGCCACGTGCAGCAGGGCAAGAAGCCGTTGGGCGCGCCGTACATCAATTCGGTCAATTCGTTCCCGCAGTTCAACCCGCGCGCGGGCCGCGAAGTGACGTTGGCGGACCGCATCAACGGCTGTTTCCAACGCTCGATGAACGGCAAGCCGCTGGACAAAGCCTCGCCCGAAATGGCGGCGATGCTGGCCTACATGAAGTGGCTGGCGCAGGATGTGCCGCATGGCGCCCAGGTGCAGATCAAGAACGCCTGGCCCATCGACACCAAGCTGGTGCCTGACTCGGCGCGCGGCAAGACCCTGTACGCGGCGCAGTGCGCGGCCTGCCACGGCGCCAACGGCGAGGGCAAGCGCGACGGCGCCGGCAACATCGTGTTCCCGCCGCTGTGGGGCGACGAATCGTTCAACATCGGCGCCGGGCTGGCCCGCACCTACAAGGCGGCGGCCTTCATCCGCAACAGCATGCCGATGGGGGTCAACACCCATGGCAACTGGGGCGAGGGCGCGGTGCTGTCCGACCAGGACGCGGTCGACGTGGCCGAGTACTTCACCCACATGCCGCGGCCGGACTTCCCGCCCAAGGAGAAGGACTGGCCGGACGGCAAGAAGCCGAAGGACGCGCGCTACTGACGCGTGGCGGGGCGAGCGGCCGGCTTGCCCCGCGTCCTACAATCGGCGGGTCATCCTTCGTCCGGGCCCGCCATGGAACTGCGCCAGCTTCGTTATTTCGTCCGCGTCGTCGAAGCCGGCAGCATCGGCCGCGCGGCGATGTCGCTGGGCATGGTGACCTCCGCGCTCAGCCAGCAGATCAGCCGGCTCGAAGGCGAGCTGGCCACGCGGCTGCTGCAACGCAGCGCCAGCGGCGTGGTGCCGACCGACGCGGGGCTGGCGTTCTTCCGCCAGGCCCAGCTCGCGCTGCGCCATGCCGACGACGCCGTCCACGCCGCGCAGCAGGCGCGCCTGGCCGGCCATGTCAGCGTCGGCCTGTCGTCCACCACCGCGTCCATCCTGGGTGCGCCGTTCGTGCAGGCCATGAACCAGCGCTATCCGGATATCCGCCTGCATCTGGTCGAGGCGCTGTCGGGCCACCTGGCCGACATGCTCAACGGCCGCCAGCTCGACCTGGCCGTCGTGTTCCACGCCGAGGCGGCGCGCCGCTGGAGCGTGATGCCGCTGCTGGACGAGCCGCTGTACCTGTGCGCCGGGCGCGGCATGGCCGGCCTGCCCGCCGGCCCCACCACCCGCCTGGAGGCCATCGCCGGCCTGCCGCTGGTGCTGCCCAGCGGCCGCCACGGGTTGCGCGCCCTGGTCAGCCAGGCGTTCCAGCAACGCGGCCTGACGCCGCGCGTGGTGGCCGAGGTCGATGGCCTGGCGCTGCTGATGGACGTGGTGCAACTGGGCTATGCCGCCACCATCCAGCCCAGTTCGGCCACCGCGCGCATCGCGCCGGGGCAGCTGGCCATGGCGCGGATCGACGACGCCGACCTGTTCCGGCCCAACCTGCTGGCCAGCCTGTCGGATGACGAGCTGTCGCCCGCCGCGCTGGCCGCGCGCCTGGTGCTGGCGGACGTGTCGCGCACCCTGGCGCGCGACGGCAGGTGGGCGGTGACGACGTTGCACGCGGCCGGATCGGAGGCCGCACCCTTCACGAATCATGAAGACCCGTTGACGCCGCGCTGATATCGCGGCGCGCGGCGCCGGCCTACAGTCCGTTCCTTGATCCGGGAACGAAGACATGGTCGATGTATTGGTGGTGGGCGGGGGCAATGCGGCGCTGTGCGCGGCCCTGATGGCGCGCGAGGCCGGCGCCAGCGTGTTGCTGCTGGAGGCCGCGCCGCGCGAATGGCGCGGCGGCAATTCGCAGCACACGCGCAACCTGCGCTGCATGCACGACGCGCCGCAGGACGTGCTGGTGGACGCCTATCCGGAAGAGGAATACTGGCAGGACCTGCTCAAGGTCACCGGCGGCCAGACCGACGAAAAGCTGGCGCGGCTGGTGATCCGCGCGTCCGCCACCTGTCGCGACTGGATGCGGCGCCATGGCGTCCATTTCCAGCCGCCGCTGTCGGGCGCGCTGCACGTGGCCCGCACCAACGCCTTCTTCATGGGCGGCGGCAAGGCGCTGGTGAACGCCTATTACCGCAGCGCCGAGGCCCTGGGCGTGCGCATCCGCTACGGCGCGCCGGTGGACGCGCTGGAACTGGAGAACGGCCGCTTCAAGGCCGCCCGCATCGGCGCCGAGCGCATCGAGGCGCGCGCCTGTGTGCTGGCGGCCGGCGGTTTCGAGTCCAACCGCGACTGGCTGCGTGAGGCGTGGGGCCAGAACGAGCGCGGCGAATGGCCGGCCGACAACTTCCTCATCCGCGGCACCCGCTACAACCAGGGCGTGCTGCTCAAGTTCATGCTGGACGCGGGCGCCGACCGCATCGGCGATCCGTCGCAGTCGCACTGCGTGGCGATCGACGCGCGCGCGCCGCTGTACGACGGCGGCATCTGCACCCGCATCGACTGCGTCTCGCTGGGCGTGGTGGTCAACCGCGACGCGCAACGCTTCTACGACGAGGGCGAGGATTTCTGGCCCAAGCGCTACGCCATCTGGGGCCGCCTGACCGCCATGCAGCCGGGGCAGATCGCCTATTCCATCATCGACGCCAAGGCCGTCGGCCGCTTCATGCCACCGGTGTTTCCGGGCGTCACCGCCGATTCCGTGCCGGAACTGGGTCGGCGGCTGGGGCTGGACCCAGTGGCGTTCGCGCGCACCCTCCGCGAATACAACCAGGCCTGTAGAACCGGCACCTTCGACCACACGACGCTGGACGACTGCCGCACCGAGGGCCTGGCGCCCGCCAAGACGCACTGGGCCCGGCCCATCGACACCGCGCCGTTCTACGGCTACGCGCTGCGGCCCGGCATCACGTTCACCTATCTGGGCCTGAAGGTGGATGAGACCGCCGCGGTCCGTTTCAACGGCGTGCCCAGCGACAACCTGTTCGTGGCGGGCGAGATGATGGCAGGCAACGTGCTGGGCAAGGGCTACACGGCGGGGGTGGGCATGTCCATCGGCACCGCCTTCGGCCGCATCGCCGGCACCCGCGCCGCGGCCGCCGCGCGCCAATCGCATCACGCAGGAGCATCGCATGCGGCAGCTTGAGACCCTGGCCCGCGAGGCCCAATCGTTCGCGCAGCCGGCCCCGGCGATGATCGAACAGCCGGTGCGCTGGCATGGCCGTGGCGCCGCCGTGCTCAGCCCGGACGAAACCGAGGTGGCGCGCGTCATGCAGATCTGCAACGCCTGTCGCTACTGCGAAGGCTTCTGCGCCGTGTTTCCGGCCATGACGCGGCGGCTGGAGTTCGGCAAGGCCGACCTGAACTACCTGGCCAACCTGTGCCACAACTGCGGCGCCTGTCTGCACGCCTGCCAGTACGCGCCGCCGCACGAGTTCGCGGTGAACGTGCCGCAAGCCATGGCCAAGGTGCGATTGCAGACCTATACCGAATACGCGTTTCCGGCCGCGCTGGGCAAGCTGTACCAGCGCAACGGACTGGCGCTGTCGCTGGCCACGGCGGCGGGGCTGGCGTTGTTCCTGGCGTTGACGGTGATGCTGACGGGCGGGCTGTTCCATGCGCCGCTGGCGGGCAATTTCTACGCGGTGTTCCCGCACAACACGCTGGCGCTGATGTTCGGCGCGGTGTTCGGCTGCGCCATGCTGGCGCTGGGCATCGGCGCGGCGCGCTTCTGGCGCGACGTCAGCCCCGGCGCGGCCAGCGGCGCGGCGGTGGCCGAGGCCGCGCACGATGCGCTGCGCCTGCGCTACCTGGATGGCGGCCACGGCCAGGGTTGCAACAACGCCGATGACGCCTTCACGCCGTGGCGCAGGCGCTTTCACCACTTCACGTTCTACGGCTTCATGCTGTGCTTCGCCGCCACCTGCGTGGCCACGCTGTATCACTACCTGCTGGGGGCAGCAGGCGCCGTATCCGTTCTGGAGCGCGCCGGTGCTGCTGGGCACGGCGGGCGGCATCGGCCTGTTGATCGGGCCGGCGGGCCTGCTGTGGCTGAACCTGAAACGCCATCCGCTGCAGGGCGACGCGGCGCAGAAGCCGATGGACCGGGGCTTCATCGCTTTGCTGTTCCTGACCAGCGCCACCGGCCTGGCGCTGCTGGCCGGCCGCGATACCGGCGCCATGGCGCTGCTGCTGGCGGTGCACCTGGGCGTGGTGATGGCGCTGTTCCTGACCCTGCCCTACGGCAAGTTCGCCCATGGCATCTATCGCTCGGCCGCGCTGTTGAAGTGGGCGATCGAAAAGCGGCAGCCCGACAAGTTGCAGTTGGGCGCCGATTGAGCCGCGCGGCGGCCACCGCCCGGCCGGCCCGTGCATGACGGCGTCCTCGAAGGCGCCGCGATTCCAATATCCTCAGGAGACTCGCATGTTCCCTCATCGCCTTGCCCATGCGGCATTCGCCGCCGCCTGTCTGCTGCCGGCCCTGCCGGCCGCGCACGCGCAGACCTATCCCGCCAAGCCCATCACGCTGGTCGTGCCGCATTCGGCCGGCGGCACCTCCGACATCCTGGCCCGCACGGTGGCGGCCGAGGCGGCGAAGACGCTGGGGCAGACCATCGTGATCGACAACAAGGGCGGCGCCAACGGCACCATCGCCGCCAAGCAGGTGGCATCGGCCGCGCCCGATGGCTATACGCTGCTGCTGGCGACCGCCAGCACGCATGGCATCAACCCGTCGCTGTACTCGCGCATTTCGTATGACGCCGTCAGGGACTTCACGCCGGTCACGCTGCTGGCCACCGTGCCCAACGTGCTGGTGGTCGGCCCTAACGTGAAGGCCGCCACCGTGTCCGAGCTGATCGCCTACGTCAAGGCGCGGGGCGATCGCAGCAACATGGGATCGGCCGGGGCCGGCACGCCGGGCCACCTGGCCGGCGAGATGTTCAAGCGCGCCGCCGGCCTGCAGTTCACGCATGTGCCGTACAAGGGCGGCAGCCCGGCCATCACCGATTTGATCGGCGGCCAGATCGACTTCATGTTCACGACGATTCCGGGCGTGCTGCCGCACGTGAAGGCAGGCACGCTGCGCGCGCTGGCGGTGACCTCGCCGCAGCGCTCGCCGGCGTTGCCCGAGATCCCGACCATGGCGGAATCAGGCCTGGCGGGCTTCCAGGCGCTGTCGTGGCATGGCGTGGTGGCGCCGGCGGGCACGCCGGACGCGGTGGTGGCGCGGTTGAATGAGGCCCTGGGCGGCGCGCTGGCGGCGCCGGCGGTCAGGCAGCGCCTGATGGAAGAGGGCGCGCAGGCGTCGAACTTGCATACCGCCGCGTTCACCGCGTTCATCGGCCAGGAGATCGCGGCGTGGGCGCAGGCGGTCAAGGACTCCGGCGCGACCGCCAATTGAGGCGCGAGGCGGACAAGCCTCCGTGGGCCTTTGTCCGCTAGAAGCGCGTTGGCTGGCCGTTCAGCGCGCCTGGTAGGCGTCGCACAAGGCCAGGTATTCGTCGCCGCTGATCTCCAGCGCCATCGCCTGGATCAGCACGCGCTTGCGGTTCGGCAGCGAGGTCTTCAACTGGATCTGGCGGGCCGTGGGGATGCCGACGTAGGTCTGGTTGACGTAGGTGTTCTCGTTGATCGCCTGCCACGGGATGACCGTGCCGTCCTTCACCCGCAAGCCTTCGCGGGTGAAGGTGAACACCGGCTGGGCCGGGCCGAAGGCGCGCATCAGGCAGCGGATCACCAGCCATACGCCGATGGCGGCGATGGCGGCAAAGAACGCCATGCCGCCGAGATTGCCGCGGGCGCGGGCGGCCAGGGCGCCGAACGCCACCGCGCCCACCGTCCAGATGATGGCGCCGGCGATGAGGCGGTTGCGCGAGTAGTACACCGGACGGTCGGCCAGCGTTTGGGCTTGATGCGAGGCGGAGCTGTAGATTTCCATGTCGAGGCTGCGGAGGTGGGATGAGAGGCCGCCACGAAGGGCGGGAGTCGGGAGTCAGGCGGCGGGAAGGTAGCGCTGCAGACAGGCCAGCATCACGGGCTCGTTGTCGATGCGGGAGCGGTCGATCTTGTGGGTCTTGCCCTGCGCGACGATGATCAGCGTTTCGTCGGTCTCCATGCCCTCGCTGTCGGACTGCGTGCGGATCGTGTCGATCGCCGTCCACGGAATCTGCTGGCCCTTGTGCACCAGCCCGGCCGCGTTCATGCCGAGGGCGCCGAAGGCGACGGTGGCGCCGGCATCGATGCGGCGCCGGGCGTCGGCTTCGAGATCGCCGCCGACGCGCGCGTCCAGAAGCTCCAGCAGTTCGTCGGCGCCTTCCCAGATAGCCAGGCGCAAGCGCACGCGTTCGCCGTTGGCCAGCGTGAGCAGCAGATGATCGCGATTGTGTCGATGACGCAGCGATGCGATGTCGCTGAACGCCACCGTGCGTGCGCCCAGGTGCAGCGCGCGGTCATCCAGCGTCAGGGCGGCGGGCGCGCGCCACCAGGCGACCAGGTCCGAACCGCGCCACAGCAGGTAGCCCACGGTGGGCAGCGTCAGGAAGAAGACCAGCCACATGGCGCGATAGCGCAGCATCTCGACCAGCAGGCCGCGCGGCAGCAGCCAGATGTCAATGATGGCGAGCAGCTGCGCGCTGAACAGGTACAGCAGCGCGGCCGCGCCGAGGTAGCAACCCAGCGCATGGCGCGGTAGAACACGGGGAAAGGAAGCCGTCATGAGCAACGCGCCGCGACGCGGCACCGTCCTGATGTTGAAGGCTTCGCACTCTAAGGGATGGGCGCCGGGGCGGGGTTTCCATCTGTATCAATATGGCGGATTTCATGTCGCCATGAGCTTTCCGAGTGTCGCCATGCCTTGCTCCATCTCCGCGTTCCAGGGGTGGCCGCAGTTCAAGCGCAGGAAGTTGCCGAACGCGCCGGACGAGGAAAACAGCGGCCCTGGCGCGATGCTGATGCCGTGGTCCAGCGCCGCGCGATGCAGGCGCAAGGTGTCGATGTGCGCGGGCAGTTCGACCCAGGTGAAGTAGCCGCCCAGCGGCCGCGTGGCGCGCGTGCCCTTGGGAAAGTAGCGCGCCACCGCCTGCAGCATCTCGCCTTGCTGCAAGGCCAGCGTCTGGCGGAACTGGCGCAGGTGGCGGTCGTAGCCGCCCTGGGCCAGGTAGGCGGCAATCGCCGCCTGTGTCGGCGCGGCGGTGGCCAGGCTGGTGGTGAGCTTGTTGCGCATGATGGCGCGGGTGTAGCGCCCGGCCGCGACCCAGCCGACGCGGTAGCCCGGCGCCAGCGTCTTCGAGAACGACGAGCAGTGCATCACCATGCCGTCGGCATCGAAGGCCTTGGCCGGCCGCGGCCGGTTGGCGCCGAAATACAGTTCGCCGTAGACGTCGTCCTCGATCAGCGCCACGCCGTGGCGCGTCAGCAGCCTGACCAGCGCTTCCTTCTTGGCCTCGGGCATGAGGCTGCCGAGCGGATTCTGGAAGGTCGTCATCAGCCAGCAGGCGCGCGGCTGGTGTTGCACGATGGCCTGTTCCAGCGCCCGCAGGTCGATGCCTTCGCGCGGATGCGTGGCCACCTCGATGGCGTGCAGCTGATTGCGTTCGAGCGACTGCAGCGCGGCATAGAACGTGGGCGATTCCACGATCACCGCGTCGCCGGGCCGCGTGACCGCGCTCAGGCACAGGTTGAGCGCGTCGAGCGCGCCGTTGGTGATGATGATGTCGTCCACCGGCACCGTCAGGCCGTCGGCCAGGTAGCGCAGGGCGATGGCGCGGCGCAGGGCCGGGTCGCCGGGGCTGAGATCGTCGATAGAGCCCCACGGGTCCAGCTGCTGCACCGTGGTCGCCATGTAGCGCGCCAGCCGGCCATAGGGCAGCAGCGACGGGCTGGGAAACGCGGAGCCGAACGGCAGCATGTCGCGCCGCAAGGTGGCGTTGAGCACCTGCAGCACGTTGTCGCTGACATCGACGGGATGGCGGCCCGCGGCGGCGCTGGACAGGTCGTCGGGCTCGGGCAGCGTGGCCTGCGAGGCGCGCAGCACGTAGTAGCCCGAGCGGTCGCGCGCGCGGATCAGGCCGCGCGCTTCCAGCAGGTAGTAGGCCTTGAACACCGTCGACGGACTGACGCCGCGGCTGGCGCTGGTCTGGCGCACCGAGGGCAGCCGGTCGCCCGCCTGCAGCAGGCCCGACAGGATCGAGGCGGTGATTTCTTCGGTCAACCGTTCATAGCGCTTCATGAGGGGATCCGGGGAAGACGGCGGTTCAGGTCGACATGCCGATGGCGCGCATCACCAGCCGCAGCGCGCCCGCGGCCAGGCCCAGCGCCGCCACGCCGCCGGCCCAGATCAACAGCAGCCACAGCAGCCGGCTGCGCCAGGAGGGCAGGGAGGTCGGCGCGGCCATCAGTGAAACGCCTCGCCGGTGCGCACCTTGCCGCGGAACACGTAGTAGGACCAGGCGGTGTACATCAGGATAATCGGAATGATGGCGAGGGCGCCGACCAGGGCGAAGCCCAGGCTCTGCGGCGGCGCGGCCGCGGTCCAGATCGACACGTCCGGCGGAATCACGGCGGGCCAGATGCTGATGCCCAGGCCGCTGTAGCCCAGGAACACCAGGCACAGCGCCAGCACGAACGGTCCCGCGGCCGGCGCGCCGCGCACGCGGCGCATCAGGTCGATGCCGGCGGCCGCCACCAGCAGCGGCACCGGCAGGAACCAGAACATGTTGGGCAGGCTGAACCAGCGCTGCGCGATATGCGGCTGCGCCAGCGGCGTCCACAGGCTGAGCGCGGCGATCACCGCCAGCAGCGCCAGCGTCAGCGGTCGCGCCAGCGCGCACATGTGGCGATGCAGGCGGCCCTCGGTCTTCATGATGAGCCAGGTGCAGCCCAGCAGCGCGTACGCCACCACCAGGCCCGCGCCGGTGAACAGCGAGAACGGGCTGATCCAGTCCCACGGCCCGCCCTGGTAGACGCGGTCGACCACCGGGATGCCTTCGATGTAGGCGCCCAGCGTCACGCCCTGGAAGAAGGTGGCGCAGAGCGAGCCCAGCACGAAGGCGCGGTCCCACAGCGCGCGGTGGCGCGGGTCGGCCTTGAAGCGGAACTCGAACGCCACGCCGCGGAAGATCAGCCCCAGCAGCATGAACACCAGCGGCAGGTGCAGCGCGCTCAGGATCACCGAGTACGCCAGCGGAAACGCGGCCAGCAGCCCCGCGCCGCCCAGCACCAGCCAGGTCTCGTTGCCGTCCCACACGGGGGCGACGGTGTTGACCATGGCGTCGCGCTCCTCGGCGTCGGCGATCAGCGGAAAGAGGATGCCGATGCCCAGGTCGAAGCCGTCCATCACCACGTACATCATCACGCCGAACAGGATGATGACGGCCCATATCAATGCAAGGTCGATGCCCATGGCGTCAGGCTCCTTTGAATCCAGGTTGCGCGGACGGGGCGTCCGCCGAGGTGGACGCGGCCGACAGCGGCCGCGACGGCTGGCGCGGTTCGCCCGGGCCGCCGGACAGCGGCGCATGGCCGGGCGCCGGCGTCGGCCCCATGCGGATCAGGCGCAGCATGTACGACACGCCGGCGCCGAACACGAACAGGTACACCGCCACGAACAGCGCCAGCGTCAGCGTCAGTTCGCCCAGGCCGTGGCGGGTGGCGGCGTCGGCCGTGCGCATCACGCCATAGACGACCCAGGGTTGGCGGCCGATCTCGGTCACGTACCAGCCGGCCAGGATGGCCACCAGCCCGGACGGCCCCATCCACAGCGCGAAGCGCTGCAGCGCGCGCGACTGGTACAGCCGGCCGCGCCAGCGCGCCCACAGCGCCCACACCGCCAGCAGGATCATCAGCATGCCCAGCCCCGCCATCACGCGGAACGACCAGAACACCACGGTGGCGTTGGGCCGGTCCTCGCGCGGATACGACTTCAGGCCGGGGAACTGGCCGTCCCAGCTGTGCGTGAGGATCAGGCTGCCCAGGCGCGGCACGTTGAGCGCGTAGCGGGTCTCTTCGCGTTCCATGTCGGGAATGCCGAACAGCGTCAGCGGCACGCCCGCGCCCGGTTCGTTGTCCCAATGGCCCTCGATCGCGGCGATCTTGGCGGGCTGGTGCTTGAGCGTGTTCAGGCCGTGGAAGTCGCCCACCACCGCCTGCAGCGGCGCCGAGATCGCCAGCATGGCCATCGCCATCGCGAACATCTTTTTCACCGCCGGGCTGCGGTCGCCGCGCAGCAGGTGCCAGGCGCCGGACGCGCCCACCATCAGCGCGGTGGCCAGGAATGCGGCGATGCCCATGTGCGCCAGGCGATAGGGGAACGAGGGATTGAAGATCACCGCCAGCCAGTCGGTCGGCACCACGCGGCCGTCCAGGATCTCGTAGCCCGCGGGGGTCTGCATCCAGCTGTTGGACGCCAGGATCCAGGTGGCCGACACCAGCGTGCCCAGCGCCACCATGATGGTCGAGAAGAAGTGCAGGCCCGGGCCCACGCGCGACCAGCCGAACAGCATCACGCCGAGAAAGCCGGCCTCCAGGAAAAACGCGGTCAGCACTTCGTAGGCCAGCAGGGGCCCGGTGACGCTGCCGGCGAAATCGGAAAAGAAGCTCCAATTGGTGCCGAACTGGTACGCCATCACCAGTCCGGACACCACGCCCATGCCGAAGTTGACGGCGAAGATCTTGGTCCAGAAGTGGTAGAGGTCGCGGTAGACGGTGTTGCGGGTGCGCAGCCAGCAGCCTTCGAGCACGGCCAGGTAGCTGGCCAGGCCGATGGTGATGGCCGGAAAGATGATGTGGAAGGAAATGGTGAATCCGAACTGTATTCGGGCAAGCAGTAACGCGTCGCTATCCATGGCGGGTGATTCCTGACTTCAAGGCCCGCGCGATCCTGCCGCCAACGGGCGGCGCGCGCGGACAGGCCGATGCCTGTAGCGCCAAGATAGGCCGGCGGCGCTGTGCAGTACAGATTCAGACGACGCTGAAAAAAGCGGATCAGTTTGGGGCGTGGGTGTATCCGGGACCGCATCGCCACAGGGGAAACCGCGTCAACGGCATGAAAGGGCCAGATCATGGCGTTACAAAAAAAGCGGCGCAGCAATGAAGCTGCGCCGCTTGATCCGGCCGGCTGGAGAGTGCACCCGGCGCCAGGTCGGACCGTTCAAGTCGATGGCGCGGCGCGTTGCCGTTGGTGCAGCGCCGTGACGGTTTCGCCACCGACGCCCCAACTGTCTGTGTCGACTTCCTCGATGACCACGAACGTGGCTTGCGGGTCCTTGCCGAGCACGCGCACCACCAGGTCGGTGGCGCCCTTGATCAGCTCGGCTTTCTGCTCGCGCG